>JAWODB010000196.1:0-49524 GCA_046483505.1 Phycisphaerae bacterium | reverse complement strand
GCGATCAGCAACTTCCGCGTCTGGAGCCCGCAGGTCGAATCCATGAACTGGGTGCCGTTCCTGGCGCGCGAGACCCTGCCCGCCGACCCCGAATGGTGGTTCGAGTTTTCGACATGGGACGGCCACCCCGGCCGCAACGATAAGCGCAAGTGGTACGCCAGGCAGGGGCAGACGTGGACGCCCGCCCGGTACGGGGCGATGGTCCAGTTCGGCATGTGGCTGGTCCGGCCGCGCGTCGTCCGGGAGTTCCGCGGCCACGGGACCACCGCCGAGGCCGGGCACCCGTACTACGTCCCCATCCTGGAGGCCGTCGACCGCGTGTACACGAGCGACGTGCTGCGTCGGTTCTGGCGCGACTCGGCGATCGTCGCCAACACCGCCCACGAGCATCCGTTCCAGTCGCGCATCCCGGAGACGTACAAGGATTGGCCGCGGTGGTACCTGCTCGATACGAACCTCGATCCGAAGCGGCCGTGGGACCTGAAGACCGAGATCCCGGTCTTCGCGCTGGCCCGCGTGCGCGGCAAGGCGGGCGGGCGCGAGTGGCTCGTCTACGCCCACTCGCCGCGCAAGGACCGCGAGGGCGTCCGCCTGACCATCCCCGGCGGCCCGGCGGTCACCGTGGACGTGCCCGTCGCGGGCGTCTTCTACCTCGTCCGCGAAACGGACGGCAAGCCGCAACGCGTGGCGGTGGAGAAGGAAACATGAACGTCAGTACCTGAGTACCTGAGTGCCTGAGTACCTGAGTATCTTCGCCTCCGTGTGGGCATGCCGTTGTCTTTGTCCTTGCCTTTGCGTGCGACCGCAGGGGAACGTCGATGAGCGAGCGGGCTCTGGCGGTGGTGCTGGCGAGCGGCGGCCTGGATTCGTGCGTCGCCACCGCCTGGGCCGCCCAGCGCTATCGCCTGGCCATGCTGCACGCCGCCTACGGCCAGCGGACGGAGGCGAAGGAACGCGAATGCTTCGAGAAGCAGGTCGAACACTTCCGGCCGGAGACGTCGCTCGCGGTCGACCTGCCGCACCTTAAGCAAATCGGCGGCAGCAGCCTGACGGATCGTCGGATGGACATTCCCGAGGACGATAAGCCGGGCGAGATTCCCAGCACGTACGTCCCGTTTCGCAACGCCACGCTGCTGGCCGTCGCCGCCGCCTGGGCCGAGGTGCTCGAGGCCGGGCACGTCGTCATCGGGGCGGTCGAGCCGGACGCGCCCGGCTACCCGGACTGCCGGCCGCCGTTCTTCGAGGCGGCTGGCCGGCTCATCGAGTTGGGCACGCGGCCGGCGACGCACATCCGCGTCGAGACGCCCGTCATCGGCCTCTCGAAGGCCGACGTCGTCCAGATGGGGACGGACCTGGCCGCCCCCCTCGCCCTGACGTGGTCGTGTTACCGGCAGGACGACGTGCCGTGCGGGGCGTGCGCCAGTTGCCTGCGCCGGGCGGAGGCGTTCCGCGACGCCGGCGTCGCGGACCCGCTCGTGGCGTGAGCGAATGCCGGGCGGTGGCGCTCCCGGGCCACCTCGCCGACAGCGCGGTCATAGATATGTGATGCCGGGTGGCACGCTTTCGCACCGTTGCGAAAGCGGGCGTGTCCCGCGCCGGAAGCGCATGCTTTCGCAGAAGCGCGAAAGCATGGCACCCTCCGGAGGCGGGCATGCCACCCGCCTTACAGGCCCACCATAATCCCGTGCCCGTTGGCCGTGAGGACGCGGTCCTCGGCGCCGAGGAGGTCGCCGAGGTCCCGCTGGAGGCCCGCGTCGATGGTCACGCGGAAGGTCTCGCCGGCCCGGATGAGCGTCTTCTGGCCGCCCCGGCCCTGGACCTGGAGGTAGACGGGCAGGCTGCCGGGATGGGCCCGGAGGGCGTCGGCCAGGGCCCGCATGACGCGCTCGTCGGCGTCGGCTTCGTCCAGGCGCAGGACCAGGGCCGAGGCGAGCCGCCGGCGGCCCTCGGCGATGTCGAGCACCTCCTGCACGCGGACCTGCGGCTGTTCGCGGGCCGTGTCCACCTGCCCGCGGACGAAGACCACGCGGTCGGCCTCCAGCAGCGGCTCGTAGGTGCGGTAGTCGCGCGGAAAGACCACGCAGGCGACGTTGCCGGCGAGGTCCTCCAGGTCGAAGACGGCCATCTTCGAGCCGGCGTTCTTCCCGCTCTTCGTGACCAGCGTCCGGACGCTCTTGATGAGGCCGCCCACCACGACGTTCGTGTCGTGCCGCAGGTGGGGCAGGTCGGTGCTGGCGGCGGTGGTGAAGTGGCGGAGCGTCTCCTCGTGCTGGCCGAGCGGATGGTGCCGCACGTACAGCCCCAGCGACTCCTTTTCGCAGGCGGAGAGGCGGTCCTCGGACCATTCGGGCAGGTCCGGCAGGGCGATCTCGGGCGGCGGGGCGGACTCGGCGAACGCGTCCAGGAGGTTCATCTGTCCCTTGCGTGAATCGCTCTGGGCCTCGGCGCCGGCCGCCAGGGCCCGCTCGAGGACCGCCGACAGTTGGCTCCGCCGGGCGCCGGTGGAGTCGAACGCCCCGCACTTGATGAGGCTCTCCACGGTGCTCCGGTTCACGTGCGAGAGGTCCACCTGCTCGCAGAACTCGAAGAGCGACTCGAAGCGTCCGCCGAGGCGCTCGCGGGCCTCGATGATGGCCTCGACGGCCTTCTCGCCCACGCCCTTGACCGCCGCCAGGCCGAACCGGATCTTCTCCTCCACCACCGTGAAGTGGGCGCCGGACTCGTTGACGTCCGGCGGGGCCACCTCGATATTCATGTGCCGACACTCGTCCATGTACTCGGCGAGTTTGTCGGAGTCGCCCATCTCGTACGTCAACAGCGCCGCCATGAACTCCAGCGGGTAGTGGGCCTTCAGGTACGCCGTCTGGTACGCCACCTGGGCGTAACGGGCGGAGTGGCTCTTGTTGAACCCGTACCCGCCGAAGTGGGTGATGAGTTCCCAGATGCCGGCGGCCTTCCCCTCGTCCAGGCCGTGCTCGGCGCAGCCGGAGAGGAACGTTTCCTTCTCGGCGGCGATGGTCTTATGCTTCTTCTTCGAGATGGCCTTGATGAGTTTGTACGCCCGCCGCAGGGGCAGGTCGCCCAGGCGGTTCAGGATCCGCATCACCTGTTCCTGGTACGCCATGATGCCGTGCGTCTCGCGGAGGATGTCTTCCAGGTCCGGGTGCGGATAGCCGAAGGTCGTCCGCCCGTGCTTGCGCTCGACGAAGTCGTCGATCATGACCATCGGCCCGGGGCGGTACAGGGCGTTGGCGGCGATGAGGTCGTCCAGGCGGTCGGGCTGGATCCGCTGGAGGAGTTCCCGCATGCCGGCGGACTCGAACTGGAAGATGCCCCGCGTCTCGCCCCGCTGGAAGATGCCGTACACCTGGGGGTCGTCCAGGGGGATGGTCTCCAGGTCGACCTCCACCCCCCGGTGCGCGCGCACCAGTTCCACCGCCCGCTGCATCGTCGACAGGGTCCGCAGGCCCAGGAAGTCCATCTTCAGGAGGCCCACCTTCTCGATGGTGTTCATCTCCCACTGGGTCGTCACGTCGTCGCCGACGCGGCAGAGCGGGGCGTAGGTGACGAGCGGCGCATCGGCGATGACGACCGCGGCGGCGTGCACCGAGGCGTGCCGCGACACCCCCTCCAGCCGCCGGGCGATGTCGATGAGACGCCGGACCTGCGGTTCCTGCTCCATCATCGTCCCCAGGTCCGGCTCCGCCTGGAGGGCCTTCTCCAGGGTCATGCCCACCTGGGCGGGGATCTTCTTGGCGATGCGGTCCACGTCCGGCAGGGGCATGTCCAGGACGCGCCCCACGTCGCGGACGGCCGCCTTGGCGCCCAGCGTCCCGAAGGTGATGATCTGGGCCACGTTGTCCGCGCCGTATTTCTCGCGGACGTAGCGGATGAGTTCCTGGCGGCCGTCCTGGCAGATGTCGATATCCAGGTCCGGCATTTCGTTGCGGTTCATGGACCCGAACCGCTCGAACAGCAGGCCGTAGGCCAGCGGGTCCACCGTCGAGAGGCCCAGCAGGTACGCCACCATGCACCCGACCCCGCTGCCGCGCGCCCCGCACGGAATGCCGCGCTCCCGCGCGTAGCGGACGAAGTCCCACACGATGAGGAAGTAACTGGCGAAGCGTTTGCCCTCGATGACCTCCAGTTCCCGCTCGAGCCGCTCGCGGTGCGCGTCCGTGACCTCGGCGTACCGCCAGTGGAGGCCCTCCTCGCAGAGGCGGCGGAGCATCGTCTCCGGCGTCTCGCCGTCCGGCGTCCGGAACACCGGCACGTGGTGCGCGCCGAACTCCAGCGTCACGTCGCACCGGCGGGCCACGTCGACCGTGTTCGCGAGGGCCTCCGGCACGTCGGCGAAGCGGGCCTGCATCTCCTCGAGTGTCTTCAGGTGGAACTCGCCCGCCGGGTACCGCATGCGGTCGGCGTCGGCCAGCAGTTTGCCCGTGTTGATGCACAACAGGACGTCGTGGGCCTCGGTGTCCTCGGCCCGGATGTAGTGGACGTCGTTGGTGGCGACGAGCGGCACGCCCATCTCGCGGGCCAGGGCGAGCATCATCGGCCGCACCCGCCGCTCGTCGGCGATGCCGTGGTCCTGGAGTTCCAGGTAGACGTTCTCCGGCCCCAGGATGGCGCGGTACTGCTCGACGGCCCGGCGGGCGCCGGCGGTGTCGCCGGCGAGCAGCCGCCGCGGCACCTCGCCCTGCAGGCACGCCGTCAGGCCCACCAGGCCCTCCGCGTGCTCGGCCAGGCACTGCTTGTCGATGCGCGGCTTGTAGTAGAAGCCGTCCAGCGAGGCCGTCGTGGCCAGGCGCAGCAGGTTCCGGAAGCCCGCGTCGTTCTCGGCCAGGAGCACGAGGTGATAGCCGGCGTCCTGGTTGCCCGAGACGGTCTCGCGGTCCTGCCGCCGCCCGGGCGCCACGTACGCCTCGTACCCGATGACCGGCCGGATGCCGGCCGCCTTGCACGCGCTGTAGAACGGCACCACGCCGTAGAGGTTCCCGTGATCGGTGACGGCGAGGGCCTCGGCCCCCTGTTCGACGGCGGCCGCGACGAGGTCCTTGATGCGGCAGGCACCGTCGAGGAGGCTGTACTCGGTGTGGACGTGCAGATGGACGAACGGGGTGTCGGGCACGGCGGACCTCGCGTTTCACGTATGCGCGGCGGGCAGTCCTGCCCGCCGCACTTCCCAAAACAACCATGCCGATGCGGCGCGAGCATCGCACGGCAACGGCACGCGCCGGGCAAGCCCGGCGGCTAACTGTGCGCGGTCGTATGCAACCGGCTGTGGCTCGCTCGTGCGCGCGGCCGGGCGTCGCCCCCGGCGGAGGCATTCTTACCGCGCGCCGTCGCGCGCGTCAACGCCTGAATCCGATTTGCTGTTGACCGTCTGGCATCCGGGGCGTAGCCTGAAACCATGAAACGGCCCGGCCTGCAACTCGCAGCCCTCCTGGCCGCCGCGGCGATGCTGTCGGCGCCCGCCGCCCCCGCCCGGGCGGGGTTCGGCGACCTCCTCCGCCGCGTCCGCGACGAACTCGGCCGGGTCCTCCTCGCCCACGACGTCCTGTGCCGGCCCGGCGAGGAGGTGGACCTGCGGGCCAGCCTCCGCGGCGGGTTCCGGCTCGAAGGTGTGGAGGGCGTCCGCATCCAGTTCCACCTCGACCAGCGCCGCATCGACCAGGTCACCAGCAACTCGGACGGCGACGTCCAGACCCGCTGGACCGCCCCGTCCGAGCCGGGCGACTACGCCATCCGCGTCCGCGTCAAGCCCGACGACCAGCCCGACGACGAGGACGACCACACGCCGCCCACGCGGCTGCTCGTCGCCGTCCGCAAGGCCGAGACGCCCATCGCCATCGTGGACCTCGACAAGACGCTCGTCGCGTCGGGCTTCCACTGGGTGCTGCTGGGCGGCAGCCGGGCCGAGCCGATGAACGGCTCGGGCGTGGTCCTGGCGCGCCTGGCCCGCACGCACACGGTCGTCTACCTGACGCACCGGCCGGACTTCCTCGGCCCGACGAGCAAGGCGTGGCTCGACCGCCACGGCTACCCGCTCGGGCCGCTCCTGACGAGCACGCTCGGCGGCCTGATCGAGGGCAGCGGCCGGTTCAAGACGCGGCGGCTGTCGGACCTGGCCAAGCACTTCACGAACCTGAAGGTGGGCATCGGCGACAAAGTCTCCGACGCGCGGGCCTACGCCGCCCTCGGCCTGACGAGCGTTCTCATCCTGCCCGTCGACTGGTCCGACGACGACCCGGAGGACTTCGAGGACCTGGCGTCGGACCTGGCGGCCCTGCCCGAGGCGGTCCACGTCGTGACGAACTGGGCCCAGGTGTCGGCCATCCTGTTCGAGGGGGGCCGGCACCCGCCCGCCCCGATGATCCGCCGCCTCCGCGCCGTGGCCGCCGACCTCCGCCGCCGCGGCGAGGACTGACGCCTTCGCGCGACACCTGGGGGACAATCGTTCGTGCCCGGCACGCTGAGCCTGCTTCGCGCACGGAGATGTGCCACGGCCGGTCTTGTCCGGCCGTGCATTGGTCGGGATGAGATCGCGGCGGGGCAAGACCCGCCGTGGCACCTCGGGGTTGCGAGAAGTCTCATGAGACGGCCTCTGATCCCGATCCTGCTGTTGGCCATCGGCTGCACCGCCGCCGCCGGCTGCGGGGCCGTCCTCGTGCCGGAGGTGACCCAGCGGCCGGCGCCGGCCCTCCGGACCGTCGAGGTCGTCGACGCCGTCACCGGCGAGCCCGTGACGCTGGCCGACGTCCGCGTGGCCCGCGTGCCGTGGTCGGACTACCTCCAACCGCACCCGTGGGCGACGTGGGGCGAGGCCCAGTCGCCCGAGAGCGCGCTGCGGCGCCTCGCGCCCGGGACCGACCCGGCCGACGTGCCGCAGTCGCGCCCCGGCCGGCATCTCGGCGACGGCTGGTTCGCCGTCCCGCCGTACGAGGAGTGGGCCTGGCACCAGGTGGTGTTTCCGTTCGGCGGGCCGCAGGGGGCCGTCGTGCATCACACCCGGCAGGCGCACCTCGTGGTGTCGGCTCCGGGGTATCGGACGGTGTGGGTGTCGGAGCCGTGGGTGGAGGCGGAGGAGGCGCGCCCGGCCCGGCCGGACGTCCGGTACGAGTTCGCCCCGGCCGAGCCGTCGGAGCCCGGGCCGCGCGTCCGCCTGACGGAGGCGGGCCTGCAGGTGGCCCTGCCGCCGCGGTCCCTGCCGACCCGCGGACCGCAGTGGCGGTGGCACGGGCCCGGGCAGCCGTCCGAGGCGCCGCCCGCGTCCGAGAAGGAGCAGGCGCAGAAGGACGAGCAGGAGGGAACCGACGGATGAGGCGCCGAGAGTGCGGTAAGAGATCCGGCGCGCCCGGCGACGCCGGCGACGAGTCGTCCCTGCCCGAGGCCGAGGACCTCACGCGCGACCGGCCCGCCCTGGAGCCGCCCGCGCCCGGCGACGACCTGCCCGTGGCGGAGTTCGCCGACCCGGAGGACGACCTGCCGCTGGCCGAGGAGATCGCCCCGCCCAAGCCGCCCCGAAAAGCCAAGGCGCCGCAGCCGGCTCGAGAAGCCGAGGCATCGCGGCAGGATCGAGAAGCCAAGACACCGCGGCAGGATCGAGACACGAAAGCGCCAAAGCCCTCTGCAACCGAAGACGCCGGCGACGAAGCCCCTGCGCCCGCCGCGCCGCCTGCCGAACCCGCCGGCCCCGCCGAGGCGCCGGACCGTCCGCGCCGCCGGTGGGGACGGTGGCTCGTGGCGGCGGTGGCCGCCCTTCTCCTTCTCGCCGTCGTCTTCCTGCCGCAGATCCTCTCCCTCGGCCCCGTCCGGCGGTACGCCCTCGGCGAGGCGAACCGGCGTCTGCCCGTCCGCGTTGCCGCCGCCCGCTGGTCGCTGTCGTGGTTCGGCGGGCAGACGGTCGAGGGGGTGGACGTCCGCTCGGCCGAGGACGTCCGCCTGGCCCGCGTGCGGCGGGTCATGCTCCGGACGGGCCTCCTGGACCTGCTGCTCGACCCCCGCCGCCTCGGCCCCGTCGAGGTCGACGACGCGGAGGTCTGGGTGGACGAGTTGCGAGCGGCCCTGGCGGAAGCGGCGCCGGCCGAGGCGCCGGAAGCGCCGCCCGAGGTCCCCCCCGAACCGCCGGAGCCCGGCGAGGTCCCGCCTGAGCCCGCGCCGCCGGAACCGCCCCCGCCGGCCGAACCGGTCCCGTCCGAGCCGGGCCCCGCCCCCGTGGTGCCGGAGTCGGTCGAGGTGGACGGCCTCGTGGTGCACGTGGGCGGCCACCGGCTGCGGGTGCCGGAGGCCGGGCTCCGCCCCGAGGGGGACCGGCACGCCTTCACGGTCCGCATGGAGATGGCCGACGGCACGCCGCCGGCCCGCGGTACGGTGGAGGGCCTGCTGACCGGCCTCGTGACCGACTGGCAGGGCGCCGACCGCGTGGGCGTCGAGGCCGTCGTCACGTGCCAGGACCTGCCGCTCGCCACCGCCGCCGCGGCCGCCGGCGCGGCCGACGCCGACCTCCGGGTGGCCGGGACGGTGAGCGGCAAGGCGACGCTCGCCCGCACCCGGGAGGCGCTGGTCATCGCCAAGGTCGACCTGACCGCCAAGGGCCTGGAGGTGACCGGCGAGGCCCTCGCCCCGGACCGGCCGTACGTCGGCACGGTCGACCTCGACGCCGAGGCCACCTACGACCGCGGGGCCGTCACGATCGGCACCCTGGAACTGACCTCGCCGGTGGCGACGGCCCGGGCGTCCGGCACGTTCGGCCTCGGCTCGGCTCTCGCCCCGCCCAGCGGGAAGGGGTCGGCCGAGGTCCGGGTCAACCTGGCGCGCCTGGCCCGCATGCTCCGCCACACCCTTGGCCTCCGCGAGGGCCTGGAGATCGAGAGCGGCGCCCTCAAGGCCAGCCTCAAGGCCGTCTCGGCGGAGGCGTCGTCGCGGATGCGGGTCATCGCGAGCCTGCAGGACTTCGCCGGCCGCCATCACGGCGACCTCCTGACCCTCTCGCGGCTGTATCTGGACACGCTCCTGGTGCGCGAACACGCGGTCGCCGACGAGGCCGATAAGGGGGCCGCCGCCGAAGAGGCCGCTCGAACCGGCCGCGGCAGCGGCGGGTCATCACCATCTGCCATGGCGGATAACATGCCGGATGGAGAGGACCGGCTGCTTCCGCAGCCGGCCCGAAAAGCGACGCCGCAGCCGGCTCGCACCACGGCTCCCCTGCCCGGCGACTGGCTGGCCCTGGCCGACACCCTCCGCCTCGAATCGTTCGTCTTCTCCGGCGCGTTCGGGGCGGTGGAGGCGAGCGGCCGCCTCAGCCACGTCGTCCTGGACGCCGACCTCGACCTCGCCCGCGCCGTCGAGGAGGTCGGCCGCTTCGTCGACCTGGGCGAGTACGAGGGCGCCGGCACCGCCACCGTCCACGTCGAGACCGGCCGCAACCTCGAGGGCCACCTGACGGCCTCGACGCAGGCCACGTTCCGGGACCTGCGGGTGGACCTGCCCGGCAAGGCCCGGCTGAGCGAGCCGCGGGCCACGCTCTCGGCCGAGACGGTCCTGCGGTTCGACCCGCCCCAGCGCCTCGCCGCCGCCGAACTCGCGGACCTGACGCTGGAGGCCGAGACGGCCTCCGTGGCGGCCAGGGGCGCCCTCCGCCGCAGCGGCGAGGCATGGCAGGTGGAGACGAGCGGCACGGGCGAGGGGTCGGTGGCGAACGCGGCGGGGGTGGCGGCCGTCTTCCTCGAGCGGATGCAGCGCCGGGCCCGGAAGGCCGAGGTCGAGGCGGCCGAAAGAGCCGCCGGTCCCGCCGGTCCCGCCGCACCTCGATCCCGCCGCGGAAGCGGCGGGTCATCACCATCTGCCATGGCGGATGACACGCCGGATGAAGATGACCGGCTGCTTCCGCAGCCGGCTCGAACAACGCCCCCCGCGCCCGCAGAGGACGCCGCCGAGCCCGCGGACCTGACCGGCCTCCTCCTCGCCCTCTGCCGCCGCGCCGCGGGCGCCGCCGGCCCCGCCGCCGACGGCACGTGGACCCTGGCGTTCGAGGCGGGCGGCACGATGGGCCGCGCCATGGCCGTCAAGGCCGACGCCGCCGTCGCCGACGTCCGCCTCCCGCCCGAGACGGAGGGCGGCGAGCCGTTCCAACTCGACACGGGGACCCTCCAGGCCGACGTCGAACACGTCCCGGGCGAGCCCTCCGCCGTCACCGTCAACGCGCTCGCCCTCGAGTTGACGGCGGCCGCGCCGCCGCTCGCCGCCGCCCCGGCCGAAGGCGCCGCGCCGGCCGAAGCCCCTGCGCCGGCCGATCCCCCTGCGCCGACCGAAGGGGCCGCGCCGGCCGTTCCCGCCGGGCCCGCCGCTACGCTCCAGGTGGCCGGTCCGACGACGGTCGTCCTGCGCGGCCCGGCCACGCGCATCGACGGGGCCGCGACGGCGACCGCGACGGCGAACCTGCCGGCGCTGGCGGCGATGCTCCGCCCCCTCGCCCTCGTGCCCGCGGACCTGACCGCCGCCGGCGACGTCAAGGTCACCCTGGCCGTCACCCCCGTCACCGACGCGCCCACGAAGGTGGAGGCGGGGGTGCGCGGGGAACAGATCGACCTGGCGTGGGGCGATGGGCGGCGGTACACGGACCCGCTGCTGCGGGCCTCGGCCGTCGGCACCCTCGACCGCGGCGAGGGGGGCCAGGTCCGAAGCCTCGACCTCGCCGAGTGGTCCGTCGCCACGGTGGCGGGGGCGCTGGAAGGGACGGCCCGGGGGCGACCGACCGCCGAGGGCTGGGTCTGGGACGCCACGGCCGGCGGCGACGGGACGATCCAGCCCGTCGCGCACACCTCCGCCCGCCTCCTGGCCGCCGAGCCGCAGACACTGACCGGCATGTGGCACCTGAAGGCCTCGTACGCGGGCGGGGACCGGCGGGTGGAGGCGGACCTCTCGCTGACGGACCTGGCGATGCCCGGCACGGGCGAGCCGCCCGCTCCCGAGATTCGCCTGGAGGACGTGCGGCTGGAGGTGACGGCGGCGATGGGCGCGGACGGGCAGGTGCAGATTCCCGTGGCCCGCGTGGCCGGGCCGGGCCTGACGGCGGAGGCGTCCGGGACGGCCCGGCTGCCGTCGCGCCGGGCGCCGCATCCGCGGGCGGACGGCGAGGTCCGGGCCTCGATCGCCCTGGCGGAGTTCGCCCAGGTCCTCCGGCCGTTCGGCCTGCTGGCCGAGAAGGACCGCCTGGCCGGCCACGCCGACTTCGCCGGCGAGGTCCGGAGCGATCCGACCGGCCTGGGCGGGTCGGGGACGCTGGCCCTCTCGGAACTCGAGGTCCACCTGGCCGAGGGTAACCGCACCTTCCGCGAGGCCGAGGCCCGGCTGCCCATCGCGTTCGCCTACGTCAACGAGACGAAGCGGTGGGAGGTCGCCGCCACCGACATGAGCGCCGTCACGGTGCACGGCTCGTGGCGGGTGGCGGTGGAGCCGGGCGAGGCGGACGAGGCCGCCGTCGCAGACGAAGCGAGCCCGGCCGTGGAGGCCGGCGCGGCGCGCGCAGGGGATGAGGCGGCGGCACAGGCCCAGGAGGCCGGCGAGGAGACGCCGCCCGCCCCGCCGTCGCACCTGGAGGCCACCTGCGACCTGGCGTTCGACGGCGGCCGGGTCCGCCAGATGCTCGGCACGGCCCTGCCGGAGACGATCCAGATGGCCGGGCCGTACCACGCCAAGGCCCGCCTGTCCGGGCCGCTGCCGGCCGAGGGGCCCTGGCACACGCGCCTGGCCGCCCTGGAGGGCGAGGGCGACCTGGAGGTCAACCGGTTCACCTACGCCACGCTGACCGGCGGCGAGGGGACGATCCGTTGGCGCCTCGCGGGCGGCGTGCTCGACCTCTCGGCGGACCCCGACCGGCCCAGCCGTCTGAAGGTGGCCGACGGCACCCTGACGCTGCCCGGCCGGCTGGACCTGCGGGGCCCCCGGCCGCGGCTCGTCGTGGACGAGCAGACCCGCGTCGTCGAGGGCCTGCCGCTGGCCGGCCCGGAGGTCCGCGAGTACATCAAGTACGCCAGCCCGGTCCTGGCGGCGAGCGTGGAGGCCAACGGCCGGCTGACGCTGGACGTGGTGCGCCTGGACCTGCCGCTCGGCGAGAAGGCCGACAAGACGGCCCGCGGCGACCTGCGGTATCATATCGACGCGTTTCAGACGGAACTGATGGGCCCGATCGGGCGGCTCATCGGGGCCGTCGGCGGGCAGAAGGACACGGTCGTCCAGACGCTCGGGCCCGTCGAGGTGACGCTCCGCGACGGCGTCTTCCGCATCCCCGAGCACCGCCTGCGGTACACCGACACGGTGAGCCTCTCGTTCGGCGGCCGCATCGGCCTCGACAGGAAGATGAAGGTGACGGTGGGCGTGCCGGTGACGCGGGCGCTGATGGAGCAGTACAAGGTGTCGGAACGGGCCATGCCGTACCTGGAGGACGTCGTCCTGGCCGTGCCGCTCGAGGGCACCATCGACGACCCGAAGATCGACAACCGGGCGCTGGCGAAGCGGATGGGCGAACTGGCCCTGGAGGCGATCAAGCGCGAGGCGCTGAAGCACCTGGGCGACTGGTTGAAGGGCGGGGAGCGATAAGGGCGGCTGCGAGCCGCGGGCGATAAGAGGTTGGAGCGATTCAGCACTGGGGGCGCGGTGGTTCTCCGTAACCACCGCGCCTCGTGCATACCGACCTCACGTGCGGCGGGTGCCCCTCGGCTACGCTCGGGACAGGCTCCGACCCGGTGGGCTACCATGCGAACCGAAAACGCTCCAGGCAAGAGCCCCGACTCCTGGCGTGCGCGCTTTTTTGCCCGGCGGTTTGACTGGGCCCGTGGGCGCTGTATACTGCTACGTGGAAGGCCCAACCAGAGCCCTCGCGAAGAGAGACGACCTCTGGCGGGCGCCGTGGCGGACGGCCGTCTCCAACCCGGCCGCAAAGCCGTGTCGTGCCGCCGTTTAAAGCGAGCGAGGCGCGGGCCTTCCTTTTATTCCTCCCGCCGGCCGGGCGGGCCCGCTGTCACCCTGAGCGGCGCGAAGGGGCTCGCCGTGGATCTGTCCTTTGTCCTTTGTCCTTTGTCCTTTGTCCTTTGTCCTTTGTACGCCGTTGCCGTTGACCCAATTTCTCGCCGTTGCCGTCTTTGCGGCTTGGCGCCCCTTCTTCGCGGGCTGCGTCTCGTGCTCTCTTCTTCGCCTGCTACTCTGCGAAGCCCAGCTTCGCAGAGTAGCAAGCCCGCTTCGAAGGGCGGAGCAGGCTTTGCGTGAGGCCGCCGTTGTCGTAGTCGTTGCCTTTGCTAATGCCGATTGCCGATTCCCGAGTGCCTGCCTTTCGATACTTTACGAAAACGCGATTTCGCCGTGACCCCGAAAACGGGCGTTTTCGGCTTCCGGATCGTCGATTCTGGCGCGTGAGGGACGATTCGGGGGTCGAATGTTAAACTGGGTAAGGCAAAACGCGCGACTTTTGCCCCGCTTTTTTCGGAAACGCGCGAAAACGCGCGAAAAACGCCCCCGAAATTTCGGGTTTTTCATCCATCATCAACCGGGCTCCATATGAATTAAAAGCGCGATGAGACCCGGCACTCGGCATTCGGGATTCGGCATCAGGCAAGGTGCAAGCACGGCAGGGACCGCGGCGAGATTCCATCTCCCCCAGACCCCCTCGGCCCAAGCCCAACGCAAGCAGAGGGCCAAGCGCGGCGGGTCTCCGCAGGCGCCGCGCTCTCCCGCAAAGGGGGGACATCCCCCATCGTGGCCCCCGTAAGCCCCTGGAGCCCCGTCGCGTCGGCGTCGGCCTCACCCGCGGCCCGAAGGGCGCCGGGCCGACGCCGAGGCGGCGGGGCGGAAGGGGCGCCCCCTGGCAGCCCCGGAACGGAGGCTGAGGCCGGTGTCCCGGTAAAGGGCGTTGAACCCTTTTTCGGGCCCAAAGGGTTGACACGCCGGCCGCGCCGCGATACAAAGCCGCCGCGCTGATAGGGGCGCACGTGCTGCGCGGTGGCGCGCCGCACCCCCCGCGCGGGGCGGGAGCGAGCGCGGCGGGTCCGGAGACCCGCCGCGCCACACGCTCTCTGCCAGGGCCGCGCCCATCCCACGCGCGCAAGCGGACACCATCCGTTTACCGCGAAAGGACGGACCATGGACGTCAAAGAGATTGAAGCCAAGGTGATGGACACGCCCGTGGCCGACGTGACCAAGGTGGCCCTGGCGTACTCGGGCGGGCTCGACTCCAGCCTGTGCATCGAACTCCTGCGGCGCAAGTACGGCGTGGCGGATGAGAACATCGTCCCGATCACGTGCGACGTGGGCCAGGGGCAGGAGGAGATCGACACCGGCAACGCCAAGGCGCGGGCGCTCGGCTTCGAGCCGATCCTGATCGACCTGACGGAGGAGTTCACGGAGCAGTGGCTGGCCCGGGCCATCCGCGCCAACTCCGACTACGAGGGGTACCCGGTGTCGACGTCGATGACGCGGCAACTGGTGGCCCGGACGGTGGCGAAGAAGGGCCTGGAACTCGGCTGCGACGCTCTCATGGAGGGCTCGACCGGCAAGGGCAACGACCAGTACCGGATGCACAACGTGTTCAAGATGTTCGCGCCGGACCTGGAGGTGCTCGTGCCCGTGCGGGACTTCGACCTGACGCGCTCCGAGGAACGGGCCCTGTGCGAGGCGTGGGGCGTGCCGGTGGACGAGCAGATGGAGGGAGGCGACGACAAGACCATGTGGTGCCGCAGCATCGCCTCCGGCGCCATCGGCCTGGACCAGGAACTGCCCGATCGGATCTGGATGTGGCTCGTCCCGCCGCACGCCGCCCCGGACAAGGCCGAGGAGGTGAGCGTCACCTTCGAGCAGGGCATCCCGACGAAACTCAACGGCCGGGCCATGCCGCTGGGGCAACTGGTGCCGGAACTGAACGACATCGCGGGCGCGAGCGGTATCGGACGCATCGACATGTTCGAAGACGGCATCATGGACCTGAAGAGCCGGGAGATCTACGAGGCCCCCGCCGCCCACGTCATCCTGCGGCTGCGCCGCGACCTGGAGCAGTTCTGCCTGACGAAGGACGAACTCGAGTTCAAGGCCGGCGTCGACCGCAAGTGGGCCCACCTGGTGTACCACGGCATGTGGTTCCACCCGCTCAAGGCGGAACTCGACGCCTTCTGCGAGGCGGCCTCGCGGTTCGTCAGCGGCACGTACACCGTGAGCCTGTACAAGGGGAACATCGAGATGGTGAAGCGCGAGAGCGAGACGAGCCTCTTCTCGCCCCAGATCCGGTCGATCAAGTCCACCGGCTTCTCGCAGAAGATGGCGAAGGACGCGGCGACGATCCGCGGCCTGCCGTTCCAGATCCTGGCGAAGCGCGGGGGGCTGGAGTAAGGCCCGGGTGGAATCTGTCGACACGCCTGTTTGGCATTACAACGCTAACGGGTGCGCGGCGGGTCTCCGTACCCGCCGCGCTGCATGCGCTCCCGACTCGGAAGGCATGGCCGGTAGCCGTAGCGGTCCGTCTCGTGTATAATACCCGGTCCGAACCATGCCGGAACCGTGCACGGGAACCGTTATGACCGACCGCGTCCAGCGCCTGCGGGCCGAAAGCGTCGCCACCCGTCCGTACCTCTCGTCCGAGCGGGCGGAACTCCTGACGGACTTCTACGCCTCCGGCGAGGCCGGGCGGCACTCGGTGCCCGTCGCCCGGGCGCTCGCCTTCCGCCACCTCGTCGAGCACCGGACCATTTACATCGGCGAAGGCGAACGGATCGTGGGCGAGCGCGGGCCGGCCCCCAAGGCCACGCCCACGTATCCCGAACTCTGCTGCCACAGCCTGGAGGACCTCGACGTCCTCGCCACCCGCGAGCGGACCCGCTTCGAGGTCTCAGGCGCCGTCCGCACCGTTTACCGCGACCGCATCATCCCGTTCTGGCGGGGCCGGACGATCCGCGAGCGGCTCTTCGCCGGCATGACGGACCCGTGGCACGGGGCGTTCGAGACCGGCGTCTTCACGGAGTTCATGGAGCAGCGGGCGTTCGGCCACGCCATCCTCGACGACAAGATCTATCACCGCGGATTCCGCGACTTCGCCCGCCGCATCGCCGAGCGCCGCGAGGCACTCGACTTCCTCGCCGACCCGCGGGCCGCCGACAAGGACGCGGAACTCAAGGCGATGGCGATTGCCGCCGAGGCCCTCATCCGCCTGGCCGAACGCCACGCCGAGCGCGCCGAGCAACTCGCCGCCGAGACGTCCGACCCGACGCGCCGGGCGGAACTGGCGGAGATCGCCGACGTGTGCCGCCGCGTCCCCGCCCACCCGCCGCGCACCTTCCGCGAGGCCCTCCAGGCCTACTGGTTCGTCCACCTGGGGGTCATCACGGAACTGAATACGTGGGACTCGTTCAACCCCGGGCGGCTCGACCGGCACCTCTGGCCGTTCTACGAGCGGGAGACGGCCGACGGGTCGCTCACGGCCGAGGCGGCCCGCGAACTGCTGGCGTGTTTCTGGGTCAAGTTCAACAACCAGCCCGCCCCGCCCAAGGTCGGCGTCACGGAGGAGCAGAGCGGGACGTACCAGGACTTCGCCCTCATCAACGTGGGCGGCGTCGCGCCCGACGGCCGGGATGCGGCCAACGAGGTCTCGTACCTGATGCTCGACGTCGCCCGCGAGATGCAGTTGATCCAGCCCTCGGTCTGCGTCCAGGTGAGCACCGAGACGGACGACCGCCTGCTGGCCCGGGCGTGCGAGGTCATCCGGACGGGCCTCGGCCAGCCGTCGCTCTTCAACACGGACGTCATCGTCCGGGAGATGGTCCGGGCGGGCAAATCCCTCGAGGACGCCCGCGCCGGCGGGCCCAGCGGGTGCGTCACCGTCAGCGCGTTCGGCAAGGAATCGTGCACCCTGACCGGGTACCTGAACTGGCCGAAGGTGCTGGAACTCGCGCTCAACGACGGGGTGGACCCGCGCACCGGCCGGCGCGTCGGCCCCGCCACCGGCGACCCGCGCACGTTCGGTTCCTTCGAGCAGATGCTGGAGGCGTACCGGCGGCAGTTGCGGCACGCCGTGGATACGAAGATCGCCGGCAACAACCGCATCGAGCGGCTGTACGCGCGCTCCATGCCCGCCCCGTACATGTCGATCCTCATGGATGACTGCATCGAGAAGGCCCGCGACTACCACGACGGCGGGGCCCGGTACAACCCCACCTACATCCAGGGCGTGGGCCTGGGGACCACGACCGACGCCCTGGCGGCCCTGAAGCATCACGTGTACGACGAGGGCGCCGTGACGATGGACGATCTTGTAGCGGCCCTGGCGGACGACTTCGCGGGGCGCGAGGACCTGCGGCTCATGCTGGCCCGGCGCTCGCCGGCGTTCGGCAACGACGACCCGCGGGCGGACGACATCGCACGCCGACTCTTCGAGATGTATTTCGAGATGCTCGACGGCCGGCCGAACACGAAGGGTGGCCGGTACCGCGTCAACCTCCTGCCGACGACCGTCCACGTCTACTTCGGGCAGGTGACGGGGGCGCTGCCGAACGGGCGGCGGGCGGGCGTGCCCGTCTCGGAGGGCATCTCGCCCACCCAGGGGGCCGACGTCAAGGGCCCGACGGCCGTCTTCAAGTCCGCCGCCTGCTTCGACCACTCGCGGACGGGCGGCACGCTGCTGAACCTGAAGTTCGCCCCGTCGGTGCTGGAGGGGGAGGGCCTCGCGCGCCTGGCGGACCTCGTGCGGACGTACTTCCGCCTCGGCGGGCACCACGTCCAGTTCAACGTCGTGGGCGCCGACACCCTCCGCGCCGCCCAGGAGGACCCGGAGCAGCACCGCAACCTCATCGTCCGGGTGGCCGGCTACAGCGACTACTTCGTGGACGTCGGCCGGGGCCTCCAGGACGAGATCATCTCCCGCACCGAGCAGCAGGGGCTGTGACGTCGACTCGCGCGACACCGCGTTTAGCCGCGACTCGAAGAGGAGCGCGCTCCCGCGTTTAGCCGCGACTCGAAGAGGAGCGCGCTCCGCTGCGCGTCGCGGCTAAAAGGGCGCCGTGCTTCGTTGAACCCTCCCCCCGTTGGCCGTATACTCATCGCCGATGCACAGCCAAGGAGGCCGCCATGGCCAAACTCTGGGACAAGGGCTACTCGGTCGACGCCGAGGTCGAGGGGTTCACCGTGGGCGAGGACGCGCGCCTGGACCGCGCGCTGGTGCGGGCGGACGTCCTCGGCTCCATGGCCCACGCCACGATGCTCGCCGCGGTCGGCATCCTGACCGACGGCGAACGCGACCGGCTGCTCGGCGGCCTGCGGGCCGTGCTCGCCGATTTCGAGGCCGGCACCTTCACCATTCGCCCCGAGCAGGAGGACGTGCACACGGCCGTCGAGGAATACCTGACGGAGCGGCTCGGGGACCTCGGCAAGAAGATTCACACCGGCCGCAGCCGCAACGACCAGGTCCTGCTGGACCTGCGCCTTTGGGGGAAGGAGCAGTTGCACGCCCTTGCGGACCGGGCGGTCGCCCTCGTGCGTGCGCTCACGGCCTTCGCCCGCGAGCACGAGTTCGTGCCGATGCCGGGGCGGACGCATACCCAGATCGCCATGCCCTCCAGTCTCGGCCTGTGGGCGGGGGCGTGGGCGGAGGCGCTCCTGGACGACCTGGAACTCGTCAAGGCCGCCCACGCGCTGACGGACCAGTCGCCGCTCGGGTCCGGCGCGGCGTACGGGTCGGCCCTGGCGCTCGACCGGCAGATGGTGGCGGACCTCCTGGGCTTCGCGACGGTGCAGAACAACGTCCTGTACTGCGCGAACTCGCGCGGGAAGGCGGAACTCGCGACCCTGGCGGCGTGCGCGGCCGCGATGACGGACCTCTCGCGCCTGGCCTCGGACCTCATCTGGACCTCGACGCCGGAGTTCGGCTACTTCCGCATCCCGGAGGACCTGTGCACGGGCTCGTCGATGATGCCGCAGAAGCGGAACCCGTGTCACCTGGAACTGGTGCGGGCCAAGGCCGCCGCCGTCGCCGGCTGCGAAATGCAGGTGGCCGGCATCCTGCGGGCCTTGCCGTCCGGCTACAACCGCGACGTGCAGGAGACGAAGGGGCCGTTCATGCGCGGCGTGGAGGCGACCGCCGGGTCCCTCACGGTCCTGCGCCTCACGATCGAGCGGATGGAGGTGGTGGAGGCGAACCTGCGGAAGGGGTTCATCCCGGAGATCTTCGCGACCGACCGGGCCCTGGAACTCGTGGCCGAAGGGACGCCGTTCCGCGACGCGTACCGCGAGGTGGCCGCCCACCTGGACGACCTGGCGGCCCGCGACCCCGTGGCGAACCTGAAGTCCAAGACCCTCCAGGGCGGCCCGGGGAACCTGGGCCTCGACCAGGTCGACGCCCGGGCCGAGGCGGCGGCGGCGTGGCTCGAGGGCGTCCGCGAACCGTTCGAGGCGGCCCTGGCGGCCCTGTTGGGCTAGCACTACAACGCTAAGTCGGCCATTTGCGCGGTGGGTCTGGGCACCCACCGCGCTCCAAACGGCCTTTTCAGCGCTGCGCGGCGCCTGCGGAGACCCCCCGCGCCTCACGGGTCCGATTGCGCTGGGCGGCCGGGCCACACGTTCCCAGCCGCGCGGCCGCTACTCCTCCAGGGCGGAGGCGGCGCGGCGGAGGGTGAACTTGCCGAGGGACATCTCCTCCGCCTGGCCGGCCTTGTCGACGGTCATCTTGAGCAGCGGCACGATGTTGCCGCCCGCGTACACGCGGTGGAGGGTGATCTCGGCCTTGCCGTCGGCGCCCGCGACGTGCCGCTCCAGGATGCAGTCGGGCTTGAAGTTCAGCATCGCGGGGAAGTTGATGTCGTCGGGCAGTTCCACCTGGACGACGTTCTCGATCTTGCCGGGCTCGGGCAGGAGGCGCGGGGCGAAGTACAGGAACGCCGCGGGCGTCAGCAGGAGGTCGCCCTCGGCGGTGAAGGTCCGGGTGAACTCGCGGGCGGTCTCGAACGGTTTGCCCTCCTTGTCGGCGAAGCCGGTGGCCTCGACGGCGGCGGACCACCGGCCGTCGGCCTTCGTGAAGGTGACCTTGCCGGCCATGATCTTGAACCGCCCGACGCGTGTGGTGATCTCGGCCCGGCTCGGGGCGGGTTTCCCGGCCCCCTTGTAGACGACCTGGGACGTGTAGCCGGCCTCCACCTCCCGGCCGGTGCCGCGGTACGGCGCGGTGAAGCGCTCTTCGAGGATCGTCAGGTCCGAGACGGTCATGATCTCGAGGCGCATCTGGCCGGCGGCGCGCCGGCCGACGAGGACGTCGTAGCGGAGGGTCTTCGTGCCGACGGGGTCGGAGGCGGCCAGGGCGACGGCGCCCGCCGCCGCCAGGGCCAGCACCGCCGGCGCCAAGGATGTTGCATGTCGATAAGTCATTGGTCACCTCGTGTTGGTACACGTTTGCATCACGTGGGAGCGCGGTGGGTCTCCGCACCCACCGCGCCTCACGAAGCAGCCTCAAAGCGCGGCAGCACAATTAGCCGCCGGGCTTGCCCGGCGCGGGCCGTCGGAAACGCGCCCTGCAAGCAGGGGCGGCTACAAGGGCTTCTTCACCCTCACCCGATCCCTCTCCCCTCAAGGGAGAGGGAAAGCGACTCGCGCGGCGGGTGCCCCTCGGCTTCGCTCGGGACGGGCTCCGACCCGCCGCGCTTTCGCATGTTCATTCAGACGTCCCGCGCCCGGCCGCATTCACCCCGTCACAATCGCCCGGACCGCAGGATGGCAATCACCAGCCACACGCCCAGCAGCCCGGCAATGAAGAACCCCAGCATGCCGAGCAGCGGAATCTCGGTATACGGCACGTTGGGGCCGATCTGGGCCTGGAGCATGATGGCCGATCCCAGAATAATGGACGCCACGATCAGCGCAAACGCGATGCGGTTGCTGGAGCGGTCGAGTTCGTTGATGAGGTGGTCCAGGTTCTCGTGGCGGAACAGGATCTGGAACCGGCCGCGAATCAGTTTCCGCATCAGTTGCCGGAGCGACCGCGGTCCCTGCTCGGCCATCGCCGCCAGGTGGTACGCCGTCGTCAGCCCGTGATGGGCGAGGCGGCGGGGCGAGGCCTTCTCGGCCATGAGGCGGCGGACCTTCGGCCGGACCACCTCCACCATCTTGATGTCCGGGTCCAGCCCGAGCGCCACGCCGCCCATCGCCACCATGCTCTTGCCGAGGAGGACGAAGTCGCGCGGCAACACCACGCGGTGCCGCCGGGCCGTGGCGGTGATCTCGTCGAACAGGTCCTTCAGGTTCAGCCGGCCGATGGGCACGCCGGCGTACTTGTCGGTCATGACGGCCAGGTCGCCCTTCAGGCGTTCGCCCTCCAGGTCGTCGGGCAGGGCGGCCAGGTCGTCGAAGACGTCGACGACGATGTCGAAGTCGTGGTTCAGCGCGGCCACCAGGACCGTGCCGAGTTGGGAACGCATGGCGTCGCTGAGGCGGCCGATCTGGCCGAAGTCCAGAATGCCCAGCACGTCCGGCGCCTGGACGACGAGGTTGCCCGGATGCGGGTCGGCGTGGAACAGGCCCAACTCGAAATACTGCCGCATGAAACACTCGGTCAGGTGCCGGCCGAGGGCCTGGCGGTCGGCGCCGATGCGGTCGAGCGCGTCCTCGTCGTAGATGGGCACGCCCTCGATGCGCTCCAGGGTCAGGACGCCGGCGGCCGTCAGGTCCCACAGGACGTTCGGCACGCGGATGTTCGGGTTCTCCTCGAACGTGCGGCGGAACCGCTGGGTGTTGGACGCCTCGGAGACGAAGTCGATCTCCCGCCGCACCGTCTGCGCGAACTCCTCCACCAGCATCACGGGCCGGTAGACGCGGTACTCCGGCACGTACCGCTCCGCCAGGTCCGCCAGGCGAAGCAGGATGTCGATGTCCGCCTCCAGCACGTCGCGGATGCCCGGCCGGCGGACCTTGACGACCACGTCCTCGCCGTCCTTCGTCTTGGCGGCGTACGCCTGGGCGATGCTGCCGGCGGCGAACGGCTCGGCGCCGAAGTCGTCATAGAATTCCTCAATGGGCCCGCCGAGTTGCCGGCTGACCTGGGCCCGCGCATCGGGCGTCGGAAACGGTTTGACGCGGTCCTGGAGTTTGCGGAACTCCCGGATGAACGCGGGCGGCAGGAGGTCCGTCCGGCTGCCCAGCACCTGGCCGAGTTTGACGTACGTGGGCCCGAGTTCCTCCAGGACCCGCGCCACCCGGGCCGCCGTCGACTCGTCCGGGCGCTGCTCGGGCGGTTCCCGGCGCTGGAGCAGCCGCTTGCGAAACGGCACCAGCCGCTCCAGCCGCAGGCTGACCACGAACCAGCCGAAGCCGTGCCGGGAGAGCACCGTCACGACGTGGCCGAGGCGGCTGAGGCTGCGGATCTGTCGGCTGAAGGGAATCAGGCTCATGGGTGGCTCGCCCTGCGAAAGGCGTTTTCCGCTGCGGTGCAGCGACGGCACGGGCGCGGTGGGTCGGAGCCCGTCCCGAGCGAAGCCGAGGGGCACCCACCGCGCCGCCGGCGGCGATTATAGCCCCCGCCCGTGCGGACGGGCAAACGAAAAGGGTCCGCAGGGCGGCGGGGTGACCACTTGCACGGGCGCCGTTTCGAGCCCGACGCCGTTCGAGCCGGCTGCGGGAGCAGCCGGATATCACCCTCTGCCGTGGCGGATGCCAGGGCCGATGGAAATGTCCCGACGCTTCCGCGTCGGGCTCGGCGTCGGGCTCGAGCGTGTACGCGGCGACCTGCGGTCGCCGGCTCAACGGTCGCGCCGCCTCGGCCCGATGCGAATGATGCGGCGGCGGCGCTCGGCCGTCAGGCCGTCCGGCAGGTCGACGGGGCCGGCCACGGTCTTCGCGACCAGGGCCGAGACGACCTCCTCCGTGCGGGCGGCGGACATGTGCTTCAGGCCGCCGCCCAAACGCGCCACCGCCCGCCGCACGAGCGCCCCCTGGAGCCACGGCGCCAGGGCCGCGAAGTCGTCCGCGTCGATGAGGAGGGCGCGGGGGCCGCCGCCGGCGCTGTCATTCTGAGGGCCCGCTTGCGGGCCCGAAGAATCTCGCCGTGGTGGGTCGTCTTCCTGTTTGCCAACGGCGAGATTTCCTGCGGGCACTCGGGGTACAGCGCTCCGCTCGGCCTCGCTGCGCGAGGCCTCGGTCGAAATGACATCGGGAGCCGGCACCTCGCGCACGACCCGGCTCCACACGCGGTCCAGGGCCTCGTCCAGGACGGTGCGGGCGGCCTCGGCCTGGTCCGCCAAACGGAACAGGGCCTCCTCGACGGCCGGATTCACCGCCCGGCCGAGCAGCGGCAGCACCTCGTGCCGCAAGCGGTTCCGCGTGTACGCCGGGTCGTCGTTCGTCTCGTCCTCGTGCCAGTCGAGGCCCGTCCGCTCCAGGTACGCGAGGACCAGGCCCCGTCCGATGTACGGGTGGACCATCGGCCGGACGATCTCGACGCCTTCCTCGGGGGCGAGGGACGCCCGCGGGCCGAGCGTCGCCAGGCCGTCGATCCCCGTGCCGCGCAGAATGTGAAAGAGGACCGTCTCGATGCGGTCGCCGCCGTGATGGCCGAGGGCCACCTTCCGGGCCCCGTGGCGCCGGGCCGTCCGGATGAAGAAGCGGCGGCGTGCGTCGCGGCCGGCCTCCTCGACGCCGACGCCGCGGGCGTCGGCCGCGGCGCGAATATCGGCACGCTCCACGACGTAGGGGAGATGGAGCCGGTCGGCGAGGTCGGCCACGAGGTCGGCGTCGGCCTCGGCCGCCGCCCCCCGCAGCCCGTGGTGCAGGTGGGCGAGGACGAGGTCGACGGCCAGGCGGCGGGGCCGCCGTCGGCCCGTCACCGGGTCCCGCCCCCCGCGAAGCCGTTCGAGCACGTGGGCGAGGGCCACCGAGTCCGGGCCGCCGCTCACGCCCACGACGACCGGCTCGGGCGCGGCGTCGGCGGGCGCCTCGCGCGGCAGGAGGTCGTACCGCGTAATCGTGTCGAGCACGCGCTCGACGAACTGGCGCTCGGGGTCGGGCGTGGTCATGGGTCGTCATTATAGGATATTTGGCGCCCGCGTGGTAGCACGGCGGGGCTCGACGTGCGTGGTTCGAGCCGGCGAAGGCGCCGCCCTTTCAGCCGCGACGCGAAGCGGAGCGCTCCCCTTCGGGTCGCGGCTAAAAGGCGTCATCGAAGTGCACCCGCGCCACCGCCGGCGTCCGGAAAACCCGTTGACGCGGCCCGGCCCGGGCGGGTAGCCTTGGGGCGCCATTTCAATTCCCGGCGGTCGGTCTTCGGTTTCGGAAGGGGGGCGGACGATGGGCAAGGATTCCTCCACCGCGTCTCCGGCCGCGCCGCCGGCGCCGCTGGGCGTCCTCGACGCCATGGGCCTGGGCTGGCGGCTGCTGACGAGCGATTTCTGGCGGCTGTGGCTGGTGGCCCTCGTGCTGACGCTGGTGGCGTGGGCGGCGGGGACGTTCGGTCTGCCGGCCGCCATCCTCGTCAGCCCGCCACTGATGGCCGGCCTGTTCTACGTCCTGGCCCGGCGGATGGACGGCGGGCCGGTCCAGGTGGGCGACCTGTTCCGCGGCTTCAAGGAACGCTTCGCGGAATCGGTCGTGGCGTACCTGCCGGTCTCGCTCGGGTCGGTCGCGTTCGGCGTGCTCATGGGCCTGAGCGCGTGGCTGCTGATGATGCTGTGCGTCGGGCTGGCGGCGGCGGCCGAGGGGGACGACCTGGCCGTCGGCCTCGCCGTGGCGGTCGGCGTCCTGGTGTTCCTGGTCTTCGAGTGCGTGCTGCTCGTGGCGCTGGGGCTGCTGGTCCTCTTCTTCACGTTCGCGCCGGCGGCGGTGTGGGACCATCCCGGGGCCGGCTGGGAGGCCGCCAAGACCTCGGCCCGCCTCGTCCGCGACCATTTCGGTTCGATGCTCGGGTTCCTGGTCCTGTTCGCGCTGGTCGGCGCGGCCGCCAACATCGTCGGCATGCTGGCCTGCTGCGTGGGCTGGCTGGTGACGACGCCGGCGGTGACCGTGTGGGCGTACGCCACGCTCCTGTACCTGTACCGGTCGTGGACGGGCCGGCCCGTCGGGGCACCGGACGTGAACCGGACCGCCTGACGAATTGTCAAAGAAGCAGGACCGCGCAGGACGAATCAGAAACGGAGGAACGCCGCACCCCGCATGCGCCCCAGGGGCACGCCCCCGCCATAAGGAGCCAACGATGAGCGAATTGCCGCCGGAGCAGATGGAGGAACACCTGCCGGGGTACGAGCCGTACGTCGGCGAGTTGGGCGTCATGGACGCCCTCCGCATGGGCTGGAACCTGGTGGTGAGCGACTTCTGGCCGATCTGGGTGCTCGGCCTGGTGGCGTATGCGATCAATTTCGGCGCGGGGCTGCCCGGGGCGATTCCGTACATCGGGGCGTGTATCCAGTTGGCGGTGATGGTCTTCGTGCTGCCGCCCCTGTTCGCCGGCCTGTTCTACGCCGTGGCGCGGGTCATCGACGGCCAGAAGGCCGAGGCGGGCCAGGTCTTCGAGGGATTCCGCCAGCGGTACTGGCAGTCGGTGGTGGCGGTCCTGCTGCCGATGGGCGTTTACATCGGCGGGGTCCTGGTCATCGGCGTCCTGGTCGGGCTGGCGGCGGCGGCGACCGAGGGCGACGACGAACTCATGGTCATCCTGGCCCTGTTGATCGCCATCCCCGGTACGATTGTCCTGATGTTCCTGCTGCTGCTGTTCCTGTTTACCCTGGTGGCGGTGTGGGACCATCCGGCGTCGGGCTGGGAGGCGATGAAGGCGTCCGTCCAGGTGGTCAGGGAGCACTACCTGTCGACCCTGGGGTTCGCGGTGCTGACGTGGCTGATTGCGCTGGCGGCCGGTTTGCTGGGGGCGATTGCCTGCTGCGTGGGCATCTTCTTCACGGTGCCGTTCTCGATGGTGTGGATCAGCGCCGCCATGGTGTACCTGTACCGGTCATGGACGGGCCAGCCGCTGACGCAGCCGCTGGCGGAAGGACCGGCGGGCGAGGTGCCCCCGCCGCCGGGCGCCGCCGGGGGCGAGGACGAGGGCGGTCCCGTCCCGCCCAGCGACGTCGAGATGCCGCCGACGTGAGCCTGTCAGGGCGGGCGCCTCTCGAACCCGCGGGGTGCTTCGGGGCCCATTTTGGCCGCGACGCGCAGCGGAGCGCTCCGCTGCGCGTCGCGGCTATAACACTTTAAGTTCGGATGGTAGCGCGGCGGGTCTCCGCACCCGCCGCGCGGCATCCGATGTGCTTTCCCCCATGGCCAACCCATCCAACACCCCGCCCGCCCGCACCGTCCGGGGGGCGGACCGCGTCTTTCACGGCCTCGCCGCCGCCGCCCTGGCCGCCGTGACGGTCGGCGCCCTCTGGCCGGCCGACGTGGCGGCCCTGCCCGGCACCTTCTCCGTCCCGCACGACGAGGACAGCATCTGCATGCTCCGCCGGGTGACCGGCATGCCGTGCCCGACGTGCGGCGTGACGCGGTCGCTGCGGGCACTCGGGCAGGGCGAGGTGTCGGCGGCGGTGCGGTTCCATCCCCTGGGGCCGCTGTATGCCGCCATGCTGCTGGTGGTGATGGGGCGGTCGGCGGGCATCGCTTTGCGGGGCCGGACGTGGCTCGAGGGGACCGCCCGCCTCCTCGTCTGGAGCCTGCCCTTCGTGGCCCTTGCTACCGTCGGCGTGTACGTGGTACGGATGTGGCTCTTCTTCGCGGACGGCACGGGGACGGCGGCGTGGGAGGCGTCGCCGATGAGCCGGGTGCTGGAGGCGTTGGGGGGCGGCTGACGCACGCAGGGATCAAGGGAACGAGGGAGCGAGGGATCAAGGACGGCAACGGCGCGGGCCGCCGGTCGGCTGAACCGGCAAGGCGCGCGGCCCGCAAGCGGGCCGGCGAACACGAACGGCCGCGCGCGGCGGGGGCGTCCCCCGAACCTCCTGCCGCGCCCCGCCGCGCGCCCCTTGAACTTTGCACCTTGAACTTTGAACTTCGGACGCCGTTCGCCGTTCGACTTTGGACTCTGGACTTTGGACTATGTCTTTAACATCTCCATCGACAGGATACTCGGCGGGAGGACGAGGAAGACCGGGATCCACGCCGCCCAGATGGGCGGCACGTGGCCGGCGTTGCCGAAGGCCGTCGAGGCGAACATCACCACGAACACGCCGATGACCAGGGCCACCGCCAGGCCGACGCTGACGAAGTAGTTGCGGTCCTCGCGGCCGGCGACGAACGGCAGGCCGAGGAGCAGGATCAGGACGTTCAGGATGGGCTGGGTCACGTGCTGGTGCATCGCCACTTCGAGTTGCAGCCGGTTGCCGCGCATCGGGTCGCGGGCCAGCGTCTTGAGTTCGCTGTAGGACATATAACGATAAAAGTCGCTTGTGCGGTGCCGGCGGATTTCGGCGGGTCCCACGTTGGTGTAGTACAGGGGGAACGGTTCGCCGTCGGTGGGCTGGGGGGCGCGGCGGTCGGCGGCGGACTTCCGGACGGGCGGCAGCCGGACGCCGCCCTCGAGGCGCCACGCCCCGAGGTCCGGGTCCCACGAGGCGCTTTCGGCCTCGATGGTGCCGAGGGCCCGGTACTCGGAATCGCGAAGGAAGATCCGCACGCGGGCGGGAAACGAAATCCGCCCGTCCTCGAACACCTTCTTCTCGGCATGCATCGTCGCGGTCTTCGGGTCGTAGATGGGCGCGTACAGGATGTTGTTCTGTTCGTCGCGGACGAACTCCACGTCGAACGTTTCGGTGACGTTCAGGTCGTCCGGGTCGCGGGCCAGTTCGACCGCCATGTTCGGGATGATGAGTTCCTGGTTGACGATGTAGAAGGCGTTCAGGAGCAGCCCGACGGCGATGACGGGCCAGAGGATGCGGTAGAGGCTGACGCCGGCGGCCTTGATGCCGGTCAGTTCCCGCGTCCGGTTCAGGCGGACCATCGCCGCCGCCGCCGCCACCAGCATCGCCAGCGCCGCCCACAACTGGAAATAGTAGAATGCCTTGTAGAAGTAGTAGTCGGCCATGTGGCCGAGCATCGCCCAGAACCCCATCTCGCCGGTCTCGGCCTTGAGGTCGAGGAACTTGTTGACGCTGACGGCCATGTCCAAGAGGACCGCGATGCCCATCAGCGCCAGCATCACGACGACCAGGGAGGCGAGGTACGTCTTCAGGATGTAGCGGTCCAGGATTCTCACCGGCGCCGCCTCCTCACCAGGTCCCGCAGCCGCACCGGCGACGACCAGAACCACGACAGGTGCGCCAGCAGCGCCAGGCCGAGCAGCAGCACGACGAAGTTGGGCGTCCAGATGAGGTAGAGTTCGTCCTCCGGGTGCTCGGCGGCCCGGGCCACCGTCTTGACCGCCACGGTCGTGACGTACCACGCGCCGAGGCCCGGCACGAGCGCCACGCCGAACGCCGTCAGCAGGTGCCCGCTGTGGAAGACCATGCCGAGGCCGGCGCCGACGAGGACGAGGCCGAAGCACCCGACGGCCAGGGCGAGCCGGCCGTGCATCTCCGCCATGACGCGGGCCCGGACCGTCTGCCGCATGTGCCGCTTCGCCTCCAGGCTCGCGTCCGCCGGGAGGCGCCCGAAGCGGTCGGTGATCTCCGGGTGATGCTGGGCCGCCAGCAGGTGCCAGAGGCTGAGTTCGTCCTCGTCGCGCGGCAGGCGGGCGGGCGGGCGGAACGTGATGACGTGCGTCCCCCGCTGGCTCGTCTGTTTCGATTCGTCCAGGATGATCGCGTCCACCAGGACGACCCGAAGCCGGTCCTTCTGCGGGCCGAACTCCACGCGACCGTACGGCGCATAGCAATACGTGGCGCCCTCCGCGTCCGTATGCTTGGCCGTCGGGCCGTACAGCATGTCGCCCGCCACGCGGTCGACGGTCAACTGGAGGTTGGCCTCGTCGAGCCGGAACTTGCCGGTCGAGGAGAGTTTGCTCATCAGAAGGCCCTTGGCGTCGGCCCGGGCCAGGCGTTTGGCGGCGTACTTGCTCGCGGGCAGGGGCCAGGCGCCCAGGACGAGCGTGACCAGGCCGGCCACGATCGCCAGGACGATGGTCGGCCAGAAGAGGCTCCATCGCGGCACGCCGCTCGCCCGGCAGGCCATCAGTTCGTTCTCCGCCGCCAGGCGGCCGTACACCAGCGACCCGGCCAGGGCGGCCGACAGCGGCAGCGCCAGGTACGCCGCCCGCGGCATCACCAGGACCATGTACAGGAGGGAGTTGAGCGGGCCGAGGCCGAACTCCTGGAGCGTCGGCAGGACGAGGCCGAAACTGACCACGCCGGCCACGGCCGCCAACGCCAGGGCCAGGGCCTTGGTCATGTCGCGCAGGATGTAGCGGTGAAGAATCCGCATCGAGGCTCGCGATCGCCGCTTGGACCTTCGCGGAATGATAACAGACCCGGCCGCCGGGGGGAAGGGCCGGGGCCGCGCGTCGTGTCACCGCTGTCATCTCGACCGAGGCCCGATGCGGCGACAGCCGCATCAGGGCGAGCGGAGCGATCTCGCCTTGGGCCCCACAGCGAGGTTTCTCCGCTCGGCCCTGACGGGCCTCGGTCGGAATGACAATCACGCACCCGGCGCGGGTGCAGATTCGCTTGCCGCCGCCCCCGCCGCCCCGCTACCATGCCGCCATGCTTCGGCGAGCGGCCAGGACGGTCGGGCAACTCCTGTTGCCGGTCCATTGTGCGGCGTGCGGGGCGCCGGCGCCGCCGGACGGCCGGTGGCCCCTCTGCCCCGCGTGCGCGCGGGCGCTGGCCGACCTGCTGGCGGCCCCGTACTGCCCGTCGTGCGGGCGTCACGCCGGCCCGTACGCCGCCGGGCCGGAGGGATGCGCCTTCTGCCGCAACTACCCCGTGCCGTTCGACGCCGCCGTCCGCGCCGGGGCGTACGGCGGACCGCTGAGGACGCTCGTCCTGCAGTGCAAGTACGGGCCGCGGCCGGCGCTGGCGACGGTGCTCGGCCGGCTGCTCGCCGGGCGGCTGGCCCTGGCGGGCTGGGCCGACCGCGTGGACCGCGTCGTCCCCGTGCCGCTGCACTGGAGCCGGCGGGTGCGGCGGGGGTTCAACCAGGCGCTGGGGATCGCGCGGGAACTCCTCGGCGCGCTGCCGCGCCCGGGCCGGGTGGACCGGCGGACGCTGCAGCGGACCCGCGCGACGGCCCACCAGACGGGCATCCCGGCGCCGCGGCGGCGGCGGAACGTCCGCGGGGCGTTTCGCGTCCGGCGCGGGACGGACCTCGACGGGGCGACCCTCCTCCTCGTCGACGACGTGATGACGAGCGGGTCCACGGTGACCGAATGCACCCGCGTGCTGAAGCGGGCGGGGGCGGCGGACGTCTACATCGCCGTCGCCGCCACCGCCGACTTCGACGACCCCGGGCCGTGGTGACGGATTCGCGTTGCACCCGCGGGTCCGATGGGTATGATTCCACGAGAACCAGATTGCGGCGGAGGGGTCCTGAGAACGCCCTCCCGCGGCGCAAAAGAAAGGAACCTCACCATGCAGCGACGTGCCTTCCTGGGAAGTGCGTGTGCGGCCGGGGCGGCCGCCGTCGGCGCCGCCGCGGGCCGGGCCCCCGCCGCCGAGACCGGCGAGAAGCAGTACCTGGAACTCCGCCTGTACACGATGGCCGACATGGCCCATCGCGAGCGGTTCGAGGCGTTCCTCGCCCAGGCGGCCATCCCCGCCTGGAACGCGGCGGGCGTCGAGACCGTGGGCGTGTTCGTCGACCTGGAGAACAAGAGTCCGGATCTGCGCGTCCTGCTGCCGTACGCCTCGGCCGACGACGTGGTCCCCGTTCGCCGCAAGGCGTGGAAGGCGATCCTCGCGAATGAGGCGGTCGCCGACGTCGTCCGGGCGCCGAAGAAGGACCCCGCGCAGGTGCGGATCGAGAGTTCCCTCATGCTCGCCTTCGACGGCGTGCCGAAGGTGGAGGTGCCCGAGCAGACGCCCGGCCGCGTCTTCCAACTCCGCATCTACGAGAGTCACAGCCAGGCCAAGGCATTTAAGAAAATCGAAATGTTCAACGAGGGCGGCGAACTGGCCATCTTCCGAGAGGTCGGCATGAACCCGGTCTTCTTCGGCGAGACCCTCGTCGGCGGCAACCTGCCGAACCTGACCTACATGCTGACCTTCCCCGACATGGCCGCCAAGGACGCCGGCTGGAAGAAGTTCGGCGGCCACCCCGAGTGGAAGAAACTCTCGAAGGACCCGCAGTACAAGGACACCGTCTCGAATATCACGAACCTCATGCTGAAGCCGGCGGCCTGCTCGCAGATTTAGGCGGCGGCGCGGGCAGCCCGACGGCGGCAGCAGCCCCAGGCGGTCGGTGCGTGCCGGCGGAGGCCGTTGCCGCCGCCTTCGGTTTCCGGCTTGCTACTCTGCGTAGCAGCGCGTACTACTCTGCGAAGCGGCGCTTCGCTGCGTAGCACGAGCCGCTGCGACGCACGAGTCCGCCTTCGGACGCCGTCACGTCACGCCGTGCTGCCGCCGGCCGATGGGGCCGTCGTAGCCGCGCGTCGTCTTGAACGGTTCGAACGTGCCGGTCATCGCCGGCTCGCGGGTCCGGGCGAGCAGGGCCGTCTTCTCTTTCTCCGACATCGGCTTGAAGGTCTTGGCGGCCCGGACGTTCTCTCGGAGGTGCTGCTCGTTGATGATGCCGGAGACGATCGTGTCGACGGGCAGGCTCCACACGTAGCGGAGGCACTCCATCGGCCCCGCGGCGCCGGTCCGCAGGGCGTGGCCGCCCGCCATCGTCTTCATCGCCAGGACGCCGATGCCGCGCTCGCGAAGGATCGGCAGGATCCGCTTCTCGAAACTCTTGAAGTGGGCGTCCAGCGGGTTCAGCGGCATCTGGACCGTGTCCCACGGATAAGCGTGGGCAAGCATCTCCATGTGAATGTTCGGGTCCTTGTGTCCCGTGAAGCCGATGAACCGGACCTTGCCCTGTTTCCTGGCCTTCTCGGCGGCCCGGATGGCGCCCTCGGGGCGGAAGATCCAGTCCGGATCGTCCGGGTACACCACCTCGTGGTATTGCCACAGGTCGATGCAATCGGTCTTCAGCCGCCGGAGGCTGTCCTCGAGGTGCTCCATGGCGGTCTGCCACCGCTTCCGCCCGTGGTGCTTCGTCATGAGGAAGACCTTGTCGCGGTAGCCGCCCGCGAGGGCCTTGCCCATGCGTTCCTCGCTCCGGCCGCCGTGATACTCCCAGGCGTTGTCCATGAAGGTGACGCCGAGATCGACGGCCCGGCGGATGAGGGCGATGCACTCCTGCTCGTCCCTGATGCGGCCGATGTGGTGGCCGCCCAGGCACAGGATGCTGACCTTCTCGCCGGTCTTGCCGAGGGGGCGGCGGGGCATCTCGCCCTCGAGGGGATCGGCCGCCAGGGCCCGTCCGCCGAGGCCGGCGGCCGCCAGGCCCGCCGCCGTACTCCGCAGGAACCGCCGCCGCGTGGTTGTGAAGGGTGCCATGTTTCATCCTTTCCGTTTCGTATGCGTCACGTTGGCGGGCACCCGGCGTCCGGCCGTCGCCGGCCGCGCCCGCCCGCTTGTCCTGACTTCCATTATAGGGGGAAGCGGTGGGCGAAAGGGAACCGCTCTGATTTCGCGCGGCTCGGCCGCCGCCCGAAACGAGACCGACTCCCGCCGCCCGTGCCGGCGTTCCAATCAGCGGGAGCCGTCCAACCAGGGAGGTGCTCTTACCCCGTTCGTTCCTCGCGACCGCCCTGCGGCTCGTGACCATCACGCTCGCGGGGTCCGCTCTCGCCGCGGACTCGGTTCCGCCGCTGGAGGGCGACGAGGTGCCGAAACCCCCGGACGCCCTGTGGGGCGACGACGACCCCGCCGCCGAACCGCTCCACGCCGCCATCGTCCGCGAGGGAGACGGCCGCGAAAAAACGCTCGGCGGCAAATGGGCCGGCGGGCGCGCGTTCCGGAACCTGCGATGGGTCCCCGACGGAGAGTAACCGCGCGGCTGACCGGCGGCCGCCTACCCGTCAGGCGACCCTGGGCGCAGCGCAGGACCGCCGCTCACGCGCCGGCGGCAAGGGGAATGACGCCGAACCGTTGCGGCAAAAGGGGACGACACCGAATCGTTGCGGCCCAGGGGACGGTGCGGAACCACGCCCGCCCCGCCCGCCATCGGCCGCAACGCAAACGGTCTTGGACGGGTCGCGGGACAAAAGCCGTTGATTTCGGCGGGGGCCTGCCGATATAATCCCCGGTCCTTCCGAGCCACCTTAGCTCAACGGCAGAGCACCGCTTTCGTAAAGCGGGGGTTCGGGGTTCGAATCCCCGAGGTGGCTCCATTGTCAGGTAGCGACACGTCTTGCCAAGTGGCGACACGGGCGCCACTTACGGCGTTTTTCCCTTCTGCCGTACCTAACACCCCATCTTGGCGACCGATGGCGACGGGTGGCGACCCGGGGCAACGGCGCGCTGAAAATGCGCTGAAAGAAGTCGGGCGCTGCGTGCTATTGCAGCCGTGTATGTGCGCTGCGCTCCGCGCCGGATTCTAGACCCGTTGTTCCAGCGACGGGCATTTCGATTGCCTTTCCACTCTTGGACAGATACGTTGCCCTTATGGCCTGCCTGGACGGAGGGTCAGGCAGATACTTGTTACCCGGCCACGAGGAACTGCCATCTGCCGCCCTTTCTCCAGGGCGAGAGTCGCGAGATGCACTTCGGTCCGGGGGTTAGCTTGGTCGAGCAAACGTAGCGTGGCCACCTGGAGATAGGGCATGGTTCAGCGGAGCCCGGGGACTGGTGCAGAGCGGGAATACGAGAGACAGATTGCAGAAACCTACCACGACCTCGTCGCATGCGGACTAATTACACCTGGGCGAAGGCAGAAAGTGAACATGGCGTTGGTGGCGGAATTCCTGAGGTGTCGCGGCGGCTCTCCAGCAGAGGACGGGCTAACTCTCTTGACCCGCCTCCAGGATGATCTAGACGAAGACGGCTTTGCCGAGGTTACCCCCGAGTTTGTCTTACTCATGGACGAAAGGATGATGGAGTTGGCGGTGGAAGAAGCGGCTGCCCAAATGGAGACCGATGACGAGGACCCCTTGGGCCAAGGCGTCGGCCTGGTGTTGGCGGGCCGCTTCCCTGAGGCGATCCGTGCCTTCAATGCGGCCATCGAGTCGAACCGGTATGGACCGGAGGCGTACTCGCATCGAGGCAGGGCGTTCCAGTTGGCCGGCGATAACCGGCTGGCAATCCTTGATTTCGACCGTTATCTCGCAAGCGGCGTGCTTTGGCGGCGTCCCACGACACTCGGGTGGCGCGCCGAGGCACTCGTTTCAGAGAAGCAGTCTGCGGAGGCCATCCAGTCGCTCGAAGATGCAGTCGTTGCTGTTGGCGCTCAATACGACCTTCTCTGCCAGACAGACCGAACGGATGAAGAAATCCTCGAAGGAGTTCTCGTGGAATTGCGAGCGGTCATCGGCATTGCGGAGAGGGTCGACAAGAGACTTGGTGAGGCGTCCGACGTCCAAGCCGGGATGGCGATGATAAGGGATGCCATTTCACAGACCCGACGCCGCCTTGAGAGGAGGTAGGAGCAATGGCATGCAAGGACCACAGCGAGTACTACGTGGGCCTTGGCGACTCCGAAGTCGAGGCAGGGGCCATTGATCGCATTCCATACGACAAGCCCGAAAAGGAATGGCAGGAGTGTTTCAAGAAGGAGTTGCGCCAGGCCATCGATAAACTCCGCGATGGCCTTCCTCCCAGCGGGATCGTCCATGCAACGTATTGGACCAAGGTTGAAGGAGGTCCGCCTTACGACCTCGAAAACGTCCTCTTCTACAACCTCGGAATCGAGTCCTGGCAGGGAGGCATGCGCTTTGAGCGGGGAACTGGCAACTTTCCTGAGGCAAAATGCGCAGCCTTGCCAGACGGCCGCACGGCGAGCCACTATGACCACCGCTACCGCTATGTGAAACACGTGAGGCCTGACGCTGCCGAGGGCAATCAGTTCACTTGCTGGTCTCTTAAGGAACCACTCGTTAGAATTGAGGAAGTGCGATTCGCTGAGAACGCTGGACCGTGCATGCAGGACTGTGCCTGTGTCTGGTACAAGTGCAAGATGGCGCTTGCACAACGGGGTCCCGAGAGCCCGCCGAGCAAGCGCCCAGACACGTTTGCTGTGTTGCTTGAGGTGACTCGACCTGCCCGGCTAAGAGCCCAAGAAGTCTCCCCCAAAGGCCTCTTCGATGGGGTGATATCATGTCTGCATCGGTGCACGCCCCAGGGCGATGAGAGGGTTTTGGCGCGTCTTGTCGCAAGGCTGGAACGCGTGGGCATGGATGTATGCGAAATCGATGTTCGCGGCCTCCTCCGGTCTGGTGCTGGGGCGATTCTGGAAGAAAGGCGATTCGCTGACCTCTGGAAGGACACTCTGAAGTTCGCCCCCCAGGACGAACGGTGCTGTGCTGGCCAAATGAGGCTACTTGAGGACAAAGACGAGGGGGCCGTCTGGAGACTGAGCGCAACCGTCTATGACGTCCAGAAGAAGGGCTTGTAGAGTGCCCGTGCTATTACTCGGTCGCCGCCGCGGGCCTGAAGAACGTCAACGCGCTTGCAAGAACTGGTTTGCTGGATTGAGAAGCCGCGGACACCTTCGGGTATGATGTTGGGACCAGGTGCTCACACGGCAGCTGTGCTAATGGCTTGCCGCGTGCGGCGCGCGATAGCGGTACCTTCGATGGCGGGCAGCGCATCCAGCGCCTGCGTCTGATCCACCAGTTGGACGTGGGCGTAGCGGCCGAGCGTGAGCGTCGGCGTCGAATGCCGGGCGAGTTCCTGGGCGACCTTTACGTTCACGCCGCTACGGACCAGCCGGCTGATGTACGTGTGCCGTAGGGCGTGGAAGTCTGCTACGCGCCCGGCCGCGTCGCGGTACTCGATGCCCGCCTCCGCCAGATCCTCCCGCATCATCTTGGCCGTCTTGGAGGGCATTTTGAAGACGGGCTCACCGCGCTCCTTGCCCTCAAGCCACGGCCGCAGGACGTCGGCCAGGTCCTGGCGAATCGGCTGAACGTCCTCGCGGCGGTGCTTTGAATAGCCCGCCTCGACCGTGACGGTGGGCGGCTCGGCGTCCAGGTCGAATGACTCCGGCGTCAGGCTGCGGAGTTCGCCGGCCCGGAAGCCCGTCCCGACAGCAAGCCGGTAGAGCATCGCCCGCTCCGGCCCCGGCATGCCGAGGACGTCGTCACCCTCCTCGGCCGTCTGAATAAGCCGGGCGAGTTCCTCGTCGGTCAAGCGGCGCGAGGACACCGGCGACCTCACGAACGAGGTCCGCGGGTACGCCAAGAAAGAGGCGGCCACCGGGCAGCCTCAGCAGGCCGCCGGCGACACGCCGCCCTGGAAACGATAGGAGGTCGACCGTGCAGCGCACCGTGCTCTTTACGCCCGAGATTACCTGGCCCAGACCGTCCGGGGGCGGAGCAGCATGGCGGCGGCGACCTGCTGGAGGTCGAAGCCGCCGGCGACTGGGGGTACTTCTGGAGCACCTACCGGCTGAAGGCCATGCCAAAGGCCGGCGGCGGGCCGATCGAGGACGGGGGCAAATCCGTCTTCATCGTGCGGCGGCAGTCCGACGGCACAAAGGGATCCGGGAAATCCCGGCTTGACATGCACACGCGAGGTTCCGGACAATACGGCTGTCCTCCGGAACCCCTCTGCAACATGCCAAGGGTGACTGCTTCGTCACGTTGTGACAGGGGCGCACCGAAGGAACGCCGAGAAGAAGGGTATCATGCGTGAATGCTTATCGCTCATCCCTGATCGTTGCCGCGATGGTTTTGCTGCTGGGCAGCCATGTTGCCCTCGCCGACGCCCCGCCTTTCTCGGACTACTGCCGGCGTTTGCAGCAGGAGATTCAGGGCAAGAAACACGGATTCCTCGCCGGAAACGTTACGTACTATGTCGGTGGATTTCATGCGAGTTGGGAGTTGAAGGAACACGAAACGCTCGGCCTGACGCATCCGTTCCATCACGATCTTCGCAGCCGCGGCGTCGGACGGGTACGGAGTCGCGGCAAGGGTCATGAGAATACCGGCCTCGGCAACGACTTCCTGGGCTGGGAGTTCTACAAGGACACGCGGGTTCTCTACGGCAGCGTCGTGATTGACCGGAAGACGCATCGCCATCCGGTCCCCAAGCGGATGTACTGGCGGCCGGACCGGATGATCTGCGAGTACGACGTTGACGGCGTCCGGCTGCGGGAAGAGAAGTTCATCGCCGCCAACGACGCTGCGTGTTCCATCATCGCTGCGTCCCGCCCCGTCACATTGCGATTCAGCGGTTGGAGTTTCTTCGGACGTCACAGTCTGACGAGCACCGCCACGATTGAATATGACGCGGACCACAACGCAATCCACATCATCGAGGGCGGCACGACGACATGCCGGCCCGAAACGGACCGCTCCGACCGGGTTGGCCCGATCATGTATCAGGGCATGAGCACCGTGCTCGCCGCGTCCAGGAACTTCGCCGGGAGCCATCGATTCGCCAGGGGCAAGCACGGCGAAAGGCAGTATGAGTTCGACGTGCCCTGCGACCGCAACGGCGTGGTGCTCGTCTGGGCGATGCGTGATGACGAGCGCCAGGCACTGAAGGACGCGATGGCGGTGCTCGCCGAACCGCGTGAGGCGATGGCCGCGAAGACACGCGAGATGAATCGTCAACTCAACGAAGAGGTCCCGTGGTTTCGCTGCTCGAACAGCAAGATTGAGGACATCTACTATTACCTGTGGTCCCTGTACCTGATGTATTACATAGACGTGCAGAAGGGCTGGGAGATGGAGCCGCATACCCAGACGGCCGTCAATAACTTCCTCGGCATACACCGCTATGACGCGACATTTCAGATCAAGGTCGGGGCGTGGACCCGCAACAAGCCCCATTACGCCTACGGAAACGTCCTGACCTGGAAGCACCTGTTCCGCAACGGCCACTATCGCGACTCGCCGAACGGCGTGATTGCCCTGGCCGACAACAAGGGAACGACGTGGCACTCCGGTGTATATGGTCTCGAACTTTCGGAGCACGTCCTTGGGGCATGGCAGATCTACCAGCACACGGGCGACGTCGAATTCCTGCGCGATTGTTACGAAGGGTACTTCCGAGAGGTTTTCCGCGAGCGAATCCCCCCGTTCTTCTCCAATCACTTTGAAGTGGCAGCCGTCCTGACTGCCATGGCCCGCCTCACCGGCAAGGCCGAGGATGTCGAACGCTGGAAACGGATGGTGCCGCTCGGTTCGGACCGTATCCGAACGTGGTTCGATCGGCGCTGGGCGATGAACGGTCACGACGAGTTCTTCGCCGGACCGGCCAATGGGATGCTGATGACGACCGGCTTCTGGCACATGCGGTCGAAGCATTTCCCGCGCGAGTACGCTTTGAGAATGACCGCGTCATGGGCACTTGACAAAGAAGAGGGCTTCTACGGCGTCTTCTTCCCCCTGGCCATGTCGCACCAGGCCATGGAGACATTTGCGGCGAACGCAGACCGGTCATTTGGCTACACGCCGGATACCGCGTACTTCACGTTGAGCGGCATGTTCCGTCAACGGCTGGGCGATCCGGCGTGGCGGCTGACGCTGAATCACCTGGAGAACTACAACTTCAGTGCCGACTGGAACATCCCGGTCGCCCCGGAAGCCTACACGCGTTCCGGCAGGTTGTTCGGCGACCAGTATTCAAACTTCAACGCGGGCAAATTGCTGCTTTACCTCGAAGGGCTCGCAGGGCTGGAGTATTCGATCCCCCAGAACAGGCTCATCGTGCACGACACCATGCCCACAGACTGGACGTGGATGGAAGTCCGCCTGCCGATCCGGATGTCGGGCGAGAAGAAAACGCGCTGGCCGGTGATTCGGTATGACCGAGCGGAGAGCGGGAACGAGATAACAAAGTCGATCCGCGTCACGGACTGCCCGCTGCGAGTCACGATTGAGCCGTGGTCGGAAGAGAAACGCGTGATCCGCGCCGACACGCAACCAGCCAAGGGCCCGAAGCCCACCGCATCCGACTACCCGCACTACAGCAGATACGATTTTGATGACACGCAATCGACGGCTTGCGTAAGGCTGCGTCTGGACTCCAGTTCGGCCAGCAGGCGAGACTGAGCTTTTCCGCCTCAGGGGGAGTGCGAAGCACGTCCGCTCATTTCCGAGCGTCGTGCGAGCGTCGTGCGAGCGTCATACGAGCGGTTTGCAGTTAACGACGCCCGTAGAGTCGTCAGTCCCTGTGGGGCGGAGGGATTCTCCGGCGGGGTCGCCCGACTCGATAGCAGGCAGCGCATCCAGCGCCCGGGTCTGGTCGACCAGTTGGACGTGGGCATAGCGGCCGAGGGTGAGCGTGGGCGTCGAGTGACGGGCGAGTTCCTGGGCCACCTTCACGTTCACGCCGCTTCGGACCAGCCGGCTGATGTAGGTGTGCCGGAGGGCATGGAAATCTGCCACGCGACCGGCCGCGTCGCGGTACTTCAGGAACGACGTCTTCTCGCGTTCCTTGCGGACCTTCTTCGACGGCGCATCCTCCAGCCACGCGTCCCGGCCGACTTCCAGGTCCTCCCGCATCATCATGGCCGTCTTCGACGGCATCTTGAACACGGGCTTGCCACGCTCCTTGCCCTCGAGCCACGGCCGCAGGACGTCGGCGAGGTCCTGGCGAATCGGCTGAACGTCCTCCCGGCGGTGCTTTGAGTACCCCGCCTCGACGGTGACTGTGGCGGCCACGGCGTCGCTCAGGTTGAAACTCCCCGGCGTCAGGCTCCGCAGTTCGTTCGCCCGCAGGCCGGTTTCAACGGCCAGGCGGTAGAGCATCGCCCGGTCCGGCCCCGCCACACCTTTCACGACGGGACCCTGCTCGGCGGCGTGGATGAGCCGGGCGAGTTCCTCGTCCGAGAGGGCCCGCCGCTGGTGCCGCCTGTCGGCCCGGGGGTTGAGTTTCGCGACCTGTTTCATCGGGTCGGTCCGCAGCCGCTCGGTCTTCGAGAGCCACGCCGTCAGGCTCTTCAGGGCCGTCAGCATGGCGTTGATGGACCGGGCGCTTTTGTTCTTGCGTTTCAGGGCGGCCACGTGCTCGGAGACCTTGCCGGCGTCGATATCCGCGGCCGTCTCGAACCCGCACGCCTTGACCGCCTTCCGGATGCAGGCGAGCGTGGCCTTGATGTGCTTCTCGGTGTTGCCCTTGGCGTGCATGGCCGTTTCGAACGCATCGATGTGTGCCTTGAGCGGCATGGACCCGTTGGCGGCGAGTTTCTCGGCCTTCGGGTCGATGACGCCCGCCCGCCGGAGCATGGCGTCGGATTCGAGTTTGCGGGCGAGCGCTTCGGTGGACGCGGGGGCGGCCGGCGGTCTTGCCACCGACCCGGGCTTCGACCCCCGCTGGGACGGGCAGGCGAGCCTCGTCTGGACCGCCGCCGCGGGCAACGCCTGGAACGTGGCCGGGGCCGCCAACTGGGCCGACGCCGGCAGCCCGCGCACCTTCTGGCAGGGCGACGACGCCCGCTTCGACGACACGAGCGGCGGGGGGACAGTGACCGTGGCTGAGACCGTGGCGGCGCGAACGTGGTCGTGGTTCGTCAACTCATCCTGGATGGCGTGAACCTGGGCGCGACGACGCTGACGCCGGAACCGGCGTCCCTGCTCCTGATGGCCGCGGGCGGGTTGGGCCTGGTCGTGCGGCGCCGGAGGCGGGCCGGAGGAGTGCGGGCCGACGGCGGGGACGGACGCCGGGCGTCATCTCCTACGCCTTGACGATCCGCTCTCGCCCGTCGGTCACCTCGGCCGTGGCGTTCCGCGTGTCGACGACGAGCGCGCTGTGGGCCACGATCCACGCGTAGTCGTAGTCGCTGTGGTTCGTGGAGATGAGGACGGCGTCCTGGGCGGCCAGCGTCTCCTCGGTCAGGGGGACGCTTTCCATCTGCAGATCGTGCCGGCGCTGCTTCCACGTCCGTGGGATATGCAGGTCGTTGTACGCCACGTCGGCCCCGAGGGCCCGGAGTTTCTCGATCAGGACGATGGACGGGCTCTCGCGCAGGTCGTCCACGTCCGGCTTGTACGCGAGGCCCAGCACGAGCACCTTGGCGCCCTTCACGGCTTTGCCGCGCTCGTTCAGGGCCACCATCAGGGCCTGGACGACGAAGTCCGGCATGGAGGTGTTGATCTCGCCGGCCAGTTCGATGAACCGCGTGGCGACGCCGAACTCGCGGGCCTTCCACGTCAGGTAGAACGGGTCGATGGGGATGCAGTGACCGCCCAGGCCGGGCCCCGGCGTAAAGAACGTCTTGTTTTCGCGTTTGCCGAAGCCGAACGGTTTGGTGCCGGCGGCGTCGAGCACCTCCCACACGTCGATGCCCATGCGGCCGTAGATGACCTTCAGTTCGTTGACGAGGGCGATGTTGACGGCCCGGTAGATGTTCTCGGTCAGTTTGGTGGCTTCGGCCACCTCCAGACTGCCGACGGGCACGACCCGCTCGACGCACGCGCCGTACAGGGCGCAGGCGGCGTCGCGGCTGGCGTCGTCCAGGCCGCCCACCACCTTCGGGATGGTGCGCGCGGTGAACTGCGGGTTTCCGGGATCCTCGCGTTCCGGACTGAAGGCGAGCAGGAAATCCTTGCCGGCCACCAGGCCGCCTCGCTCCAGGATCGGCCGGAGTACGTCGCGCGTCGTGCCGGGGTACGTGGTGCTTTCGAGGACGACGAGTTGTCCGGGGCGAAGGTGCGGCTGCATCTGTTCGCCGGTGCGCTCGAGGTACGCCAGGTCCGGCTCCCGCGTCTCGGTCAGCGGCGTGGGCACGCAGATGAGGATGGCGTCGGCTTCGCCGAGGCGCGCAAAGTCGGTGGTGGCGGCGAAACGGTCGCCCTCGCGCATCTCGCCGATGCGCTCCGACGGGATGTGCTTGATGTACGAGCGGCCGGCCTGGAGGGCGTCGACCTTCTCGCCGTCGATGTCGAAGCCCAGGACGCGAAAACCGCATTCGCAGAACGCGTGGGCGAGCGGCAGCCCCACGTAGCCCATGCCCACGATACCGACGACGGCCTCGCGGCGTTCGATGCGGTCGATCAGGTCATTCATATAGCGATTCCTTCAAGGCTGTCATTCTGAGGAGCGGCGGAGCCGCGACGAAGAATCTCGCCTTGATGCCACTGGCACGGCGAGATTCTTCGGCCTTGAAAGCGAGGCCTCAGAATGACATCTTCACTTTACTCCAGTCGTTCGGCGCGGCGGGTCTCCGCACCCGCCGCGCGATATCCGCGGACCCACCGCGCTTCACTCACGGCTCAATACGCGATGCGTTTGCCCTGGACGTCCGCCTCCGGCTCCAGGCCGTAGAGGTCCAGGATGGTCGGGGCCACGTCCATCAGATGCACCGGGCCGATGTCCCGGCCGCCGCCGGGCCGCGCGGGATCGGCCATGACGAAGATGCCGTGGTAATCGTGGTTGGCGTCGTCGGGACCGGTATCGTTTTCGAAGGTATGGATGGTGCCCATGCCCACCTGGCCGACGCTCCGCCAGTCCAGGTCGCCCCAATAGACGATGAGGTCCGGCGCGATGCCGTTTATCTCCGCGTACAGGTCCTGTGGCTTCAAGACCTTCGTGCCGATGGGGTTCCCCTCATGGTCAGGGATGGCGGCCAGGGCGGCGGCCAGTTCGTCGCGGACGGACTCGTAGTCGGCGGCCGGGACGGTACCCTGTGGCTCGCGTCCCTCGACGTTCATGAAGATGCGGGCGTAGTAGCCGCCCTCGCCCCAGGCGCGCGTACGGGGCCAGTCCACCCGGCATTTCCTGAGCGGCGTGGGTTCGCTCGGCATTTCCTCCAGCGTCAGCCAGCCGTTCTCGATGAGCCAGTCGTTGATGCAGATGCCGCCGGCCATCCCCTTGGCCCCGTGGTCGCTGACGATGAAGACGACCGTGTCGTCGCCCACGGCCTTCAGGACACGGCCGAGGCACTTGTCCAGGTACGCGTGGTAGTCGCGGACGGCGGACTCGTACGGGTTGCCCGGCTCGTACCGGTGATGCGTCGGGTCGGTGTACGACCACAGGCCGTGGTAGATGCGGTCGGGGCCCATCTCGACCATCATGAAGAAGTCCCACGGGTGGTGGGCCAGGAGGTGCTCGGCCACGCGGACCCGCTGGTCGGCCATCCGGTAACACTGGTCCAGGATGTACTGCTTGTCGTCGGTGCGGAAGCCTTCCACGTCGAGCATGTAGGTTTCGTCGCCTAGGAGGCGGCCGATTTCTTCCTTCAGTTCCGGCGGATGCGTGTACTGGCTGTCGGTGCTCGGCGTGAGGAAACTGGTGACGAGGTCCCCGTTGAACGGCTTCGGCGGATACGTCTGAGGCACGCCGAGGACAATGCTCCGCAGGCCCTCTTTGCCGAGGCGTTCCCACACCCGGTCGCGCTTGATCGCCAGGCTGGTGGCAAACGCCAGCCCCTCGTACGTGTAATCCTTGCGGTTGCGGAAGCCGTAGAAGCCGAGTCGGCCGGCGTCGACGCCCGTCATCATGCTCGTCCAGGCGGGCACCGTGATGGGCGGGTCGCTGCTCCGCATCCGGGCGTAGACGCCGCGGTCGATCAGCCCTTTCAGGTTCGGCATCGCCGCCAGATGCGGCCCGAAGACGAGTTGGGGCGTGGCACAGTCCCAGCCGATGACAGCCACTTTGCGTGTATTGGACACGAAGGCACCTCCCGGAACCCATCGGATCGCTCGGACGACATAGCACGCCCGCGGCCAGTGGCGGACGGAAACGCCGGCGCGACGCCCTTCCAGCGTCCGTTGACAGCCGACCACGGCCGCAGGTACAATCCGCCCTCAGTATCGGCCGTGGAACGGCGCGTTTCCACTCGTTTTTCGGTGCACCGGGGACGGTGGAACCGCCGAGAGGGTACATGGGCCTGCCCGCACCGGCGTTCGGGCAGGCCGGTGGCTTTGTGCCGCGGGCCAGCCGGAGGGCGTGCCCCATGACGACCGTGGCCGTGATCGGGGGCAGCGGCGCAGGAACCACGTCCGCCACTCCCGGCAGACCGATGGATGCGATCTGAAGACCGACGGCGACCCCGACGAGGGCGCCGGGGACACCGGTCTTTGAAAGGTCTCCGAGTGTGAGCCGTTCCGAGAATACCGCTGCCCCGGGCAGCACCCATCCCGATACGAAGAAACCGTCGACTTCCCGACGCGTAGCGATCAACGCGGTTTCCAACTGGGTCGCGATCGGTGCCCGCGTTCTCCTGAACATGTACCTCCTGTCGTACGTGTTCGGCCGGATCGGCGGGAAAGAGCCCTTCGGCGTGTACCGCCTGGGGGTGTCCCTGTCGATGTGGGTCACGTACCTCTCGCTCGGCATGGCCGGGTCGGTGGTGAGGTTGGCGAGCGAGAGCATCGCCTCGCGCGACTGGAAGCGGCTGTCGGAGACCATGTCCGTCGCGCGCACGTTCCTCCTGGGGGCGGGGGGGCTGGGCGTAGGGCTGGTGGTGTTGGCGTCGTTCTTCCTCCTGGGGGTGTTGAAGGTCCCCGTGGAACTGCGACCGGCCGCGGCCACCATGTTTCAGTTGACGGCGTTGTCCGGCGGGTTTCACATCCTGGGTATCCTGTACCGGGGGTTGCTCCAGGCCCGGCAGCGATACGACCTCGCCAACGTCGGGTTTATCAGCGAAGGGGTGCTGAAGGTCGTCTTCGTGGTCGTGTGTTTCGAGTTGGGCTGGGTGCGACTCGAGGCGCTGGGTGCCAGCATGGCGGCGGCGGCGTGCGTCGGATGCCTTGTGCTCGTGCTGATGGTCCACAAAGTGTTGCCGGAACTCGTGATGCGGTTCAAGCGAGTGAAGAAGGGGGCGGCCCGGGAACTCTTCGGCTTCGGGGCGTGGGTGGCGGTGAACCAGGTGTCTCAGCAGAGCCTGGCTCAGGCGGGGATGCCTTTGGTCAGCGCCACGCTCGGCTCCGCGGCGGCGGGCCTGTACGCGGTGCCCCACATGGTGGGCAACTACCTGAATCGCATCGTGACCGGCCTGAGCATGACGCTTCGCCCGGTGGCGACCGGCTACGCCGTGACCGGCCGGCGGGAGAAACTGACCCGGCTGTATTACATGGGCAGCCGGTTCTCGCTTCTGATGGCCGTCCCCGCCCTGGTAATGCTGGTGACGCACGGGAAGCCGTTTCTGCGGCACTGGATGGGCGCGGAGATGGTGGCGGCGTACCCGGCGATGGTCGCGTACGTCGGGATGATGTTCGGCCAGGTCATCGGGACCTCGGCGGAGCACCTGGTCCTGGCCACCGGGCGGATTCGGGGTCTCGGGTTGACGCGGCTGGTGGCAGCGGTGCTGGGCGTCGGCCTGGGGGCCGTGGCGGCCGTCTTCACGGACTGGGGGTTGTGGGCGGTGGTCGTGGGCCTGTTCGCGCCCACCGTGCTGCGGAACACCGTCTACCTGCCGCTGCGCGTGAAACACGAAGCGGACGTGACGTGGTCGGGGCTGTTCGCCCGGGGGGTGATTCCCCCGGTGATAGCCGGGCTGGTCCCGGCGGCGGCCGGTTGGCTGCTCCTGCAGGTTTGGACGCCGGGTTCACTGGTCGAGACGCTGGCGCAGATGGCCGTCGCCGGGCTGGTGTACGTGCCCGCCGCCTGGTTCGGCGTACTCGGCAGCGACGAGCGGACCATGCTGAAACGAGCCCTGAGTCGCGGAAAGGGGAAGAACCCAACGGCCAACCAGCGGCTTTCTGCAGGAGAGTGACCGTGAAACCCTTCATGAGACGGCTGGCCGTTCTGCCGGTCCCAAAGTGCATCAAGAGGCCGGTGCGGCGTACCATCGAGGGCTGGCGCTATGTGACGGCGCCATGGCGCGTCCTGCCCGACTTCGTTTGTATCGGAGCGCAGAAGGCCGGGACCTCTGCGCTGTACCGATATCTGGCAGAGCATCCCCGGATTGCCCCATCGTGGTGGAAAGAGACCGTCTTTTTCGGCAAGCGTTTCGGGAAGGGCGAACGATGGTACCGGTCCCACTTTCCGCTTGTGTTCGTCAAACGGATGAAAGTTCGAGGCGGGCGGAGTGCGTATCTGGCAGGGGAAGCCAGCCCCGACTATATGTGCCACCCCGCGGTGCCGAGGCGGATGCATGCCCTCATTCCAGGGGCGAGGCTGATCGCGCTGCTTCGAAACCCCGTCGATAGAGCGATCTCTCACTATTACCACGAGGTCCGCAAAGGGCATGAGCCTCTCTCGCTGGAAGAGGCGCTGAACCGGGAGCAGGAGCGGCTCCAGGCCGACAACGAGCGGCGCCGCCGGGATCCGGAGTATTACGGCTATGCCCATCAACACTACACCTATGCGACGCGGGGTATCTACGTGGATCACCTGAAACGCTGGCATGCGTATTTCCCGCCGGAACAACTGCTCGTTGTGAAGAGCGAGTGGTTTTTCGCCCAACCGGGCGAGGCGTATAAGAGGATACTTGATTTTCTGGGCGTACCGCACCGGCTGCCCAGGCGTTTTGCCCCTCATAACGTTGGGACGTATCCCGAGGCCGAACAAGGGGTTCGTGAACGACTCCAAGCCTTTTTCGAACCGCACAACCAGCGGCTTTACGAGTACCTTGGCGTGGATTGGCGCTGGGAGCAGTAGGGCACCTTCACCTGACTCAGACCCGCCCTCGCAGACTTTCGGCCTTGAGGGCTGGGCCGCGAGGTGCGCAACCCGGCTGCTTGCCGTTGGACCTGCGCCCGAGGAATGCGGTGTCGTTGCGCCCTCTCGGCAGGCGTCGAGCCTTGTGGCAGGTTCGTGCGCAACTGCTGAAGAGAGACCCGGCTTCCCTCCAGGCCCACTTTGAGGAGTTCCAGCCCGTATGCGCTTACCTACCAGTGAGGCTATTGCTCCCCGTACACCCGAACGGCCCCGAAAACGCCGCCCCGCGCTTGACAAACCCGATTTCTGGGGTAAACTGTGTTGTGTGCGCCCGGGGCTTCGGTCAATTAGTTGGTAGAGAGCGTGCGCGAGCTCGGGGAGCGGGTTCGGAACGGATGCGGCCCAGCGGTACGGAGGAGGGGTTATGCGACTGAAAACAGGCATTGTTCTGATGGTAGCGGTGTGCCTCGGTACGACTCCCGCGATGGCGGGCTTCGACGTCTTCCCCATCTGCACGCAGGACGGATGGCAGTGGACCACCGGCGGGGCCGTCAGCGGCGACTGGGTCGTCTGGTACGATGAGCGCGAGGAGGGTCCGCCCTACCCGACGAAAGAGGAAAAGGACGGGAACCCGACGTGCGGCGACATCTACGGGTACCACGTGCCGACCGCCACCGAAATCCCCATTCATACCGGCCCGGGAAGGGATACCGACGTCCGCGTCAGCGGCAACACGGTGGTCTGGGCCACCCTGTATGATGACATCCTGGGTTATGATTTGGCAACCTCGCAGAACTTCGTGGTGTACTCCGAAGAGCACGGCGGCCGCAGGTACCCCTCTACGAACGGGCAGTACGTCTTCTGGCAAGATACATACACCTGGGACGACTGGAATATCCGCGGCAAGAACCTGGACACCGGTGACGTGCTGACCATCTGCGATGCCTCAGGCGATCAGACCGAACCCGATGCCGACGGCAACCTCGTGGTGTGGCAGGACGGACGGAACGGGAAACTCGACGTCTACGGCTACAACCTGGCCACCGGCCAGGAGTTCCTCGTCTCGGGCAAACAGGCCAACCAGCGACGCGCGAAGGTCAGTGGCGACTGGGTCGTCTGGATGGAGGGCGAACGGGGCCATGACCAGGATATCTACGGGCTCAACCTGGTGACCCTGGAGGAAGTGGCCATCTCCGACCACGACGGTGAATCCCGCATGCCGGAAATCGACGGAAACATCGTCGTCTGGCGCGACAACGTGGGCGAAGACGGCACGATTGCAGGCGGGTCCAACATCTGGGGGTACGACCTGGAATCGCGTGAACGGTTTGTCATCAGTGCACTTGACAAGTGGCAAACCTTCCCCTCGATAGACGGCAACCTCATGGCCTGGCGGCAGAAAGACGACACGGGCCGCTACGATATCTACGGGGCGTTGCTCCCCGAACCCGCCACGCTGGCGCTTCTTGCCGTGGGCGCGACGGCGGTTACCCTGATGCGCCGCCGCAGGGGAAACAGGTAGAGCGACGGCGTTTTGTCCCCGTATTCCCGGCGGTTCTCCTGCGCGGTAATCGCTGGACTCCCTTCTCTTCCGCAGCCGATATCCAGACGGGCCTTGACTTGCCGGTCCCAGGGTTTACCGTGTGTCAGGCGCCTGTGCCCGGCCCGGCCTTTCGACCTCGCCGACGTGGGTCCCGAAGCGATCTGTGGAGAAGGCGGTGCCGGCGGGGCGCCTGAGAAAGGAGAGCGATGTCGAAGTTCGTGCTGCTGGGCCTGGACGGGGCGACGTTTGAGATGCTCGGCCCGATGGTGGACACCGGCCGATTGCCGGTGCTGCAGCGTCTGGTGGAGCAGGGGGCCAGCGGCACGCTCACCTCGACGGTGCCCCCTTACACCTGCCCGGCCTGGCCGACGATGTTCACGGGCCGCAACCCGGGCGCGCACGGCGTGACCTCCTTCCACCTGCTCGAACCGGATACGGTCGAGAGCCGGGCCGCCACCCTCCGGGACGTGGCCGCCCCACGCCTGTGGCAGACCCTGAACTCCGCGGGCGTCCGGACGGGCATCTTCAACGTCCCGATGACGTACCCTGCTGAGCCGGTTGACGGTTTCATGGTGTCCGGCTTCGTGGCCCCGCCGGGGGCGCCCCATGCCGTGCAGCCGCAGCCGCTCGCGGAGGCGTTTGCCGAGGCGTTTCCCGACTACGACGTCAACGGGCCGGAACTCGGCGGCCGGATCTATACCCGCGTGGAGGACTACCGGGCGCTGATGCACGCGTTGCGGGACACGCTGGAGCAGCGTCAGGCGGCGCTCGAGTGGTTGCTGGAACGCGAGCCGGTGGATTTCCTGTACGTCGTCCTCGAGACGCTCGACCGCATCAGCCACCCGGCATACGGCTTTCTGGCGCCCGGCGCGCCGACATATGAGTCGCCACTCGGGGCGGCCGTCCGCGAGGAGGTCCTGAAGGTCCTGGAGGTGCAGGACCGGGTCATGGGCCGCATCCTCGAACTCATGGGGCCGGACCCGGCCGTCATGATCGTGAGCGACCACGGATTCTGTCATCCCCGCAAGCACTTCGACCTGAGGTCCTGCCTGCTGGATCACGGGCTGATGGCGGCCGGCGGCCGGCTGAGTTTCCGCGGACGGCTGAAACCTCTTGCCCGAAGCCTGGTCACGCGGACGCTCGGCTTCGGCGCGTGGAAGTGGATGAGCCGTTTCCTTCGGCACACGTTGGGGGTCCAGTCTCAGGAGACACCGCGGATCGAGCGATGGAAGGCGTCGGGGAAGGGGCTTTGGGACTGGAGCCGTTCAAAGACATGGTTCGGTCCACAGATGGAATACGGCATTCGGGTCAATACGGCCGGCCGCATGCCGGAAAGCCCCGTGGCGCCGGAGGCGCGCGAGG
>JAWODB010000157.1:0-10094 GCA_046483505.1 Phycisphaerae bacterium | reverse complement strand
CCCGCCCGGCCCGAGCCGGAGAAGCCCGAGGAGTCCGAGCCAGCCGAGACGCCCGAGACGCCCGCCGAGACCGCCGAGACGGAGCCGGAGGCCGAGACGCCCGCCGAGACGGCCGAGACGGAGCCGGAGGCCGAGACGGCGCCGCCCGCCGACGAGGCCGCCGAGCCCGCCCCGGCCGTCTCGGCGGGCGTCTCGGCCTCCGGCTCCGTCTCGGCGGTCTCGGCGGGCGTCTCGGGCGTCTCGGCTGGCTCGGACTCCTCGGGCTTCTCCGGCTCGGGCCGGGCGGGCGGCTGGCCGACCAGCGCCTCGCCGGGGCCCCGCTCGACGATCCGCAGCAGGCGATACCGCTTGGTCTTGGAGAGCGGGCGGCACGAGATAATCTCGACCGTGTCGCCGATCTTCGCCTCGTCGGCCGGGTCGTGGGCCGCCAGCCGCGAGTGCCGGCGGACCATCTTGCCGTACCGCGGATGCTGGAGCCGCCGCATCACCTCCACGGTGATCGTCCGGGAGGCCTTGTCGCGGACCACGACGCCGCGAAGGCGCTGCCGGTTGCCGCGCTCGGTCTCGGTTGCGCTCATGGCGTGGCCTTCTCCTCAGGGGCGGCATCGGCGGCGGCCAGTTCGCGCTGGCGAAGGATGGTCCGCATGCGGGCGATGTCGCGCCGGGCGGCCCGCAGTTCGCTCGGCACGCCGAGTTCCTCGGTGGCCGCCTGCGTCCGCAGGTCGAAGACCCGGCGTTCCAGGGCGTCGAGTTCCTGGTGAATCTGCTCGTCGGACATGTCCCGGATTTCGTCGGCCTTCATGCGCTCGCTTCCGTATCGTCTCAATCGTTTGCCGGCCTGCGGTTACAGTCCGTGCCGCCGGCTGACCATCCTCGTGCGGACGGGCATCTTGTGCGCCACGCGGCGCAGGGCCTGGCGGGCCAGGTCTTCCGGCACGCCGCCCAGTTCGAACAGGATGCCGCCTTCGCGGACGACGGCGACCCAGTGGTCGGGCTCGCCCTTGCCCTTGCCCATGCGGGTCTCCAGCGGCTTGCTGGTGACGGACTTATGGGGGAAGATGCGGACCCACAGTTTCCCTTCGCGGTGGAGGAAGTGGGTGGCGGCGACGCGGCCGGCCTCGATCTGCTGGGCGGTGATCCACCCCGACTCCAGGGCCTGGAGCCCCCAGTCGCCGAACGCCACGTAGTTGCCGCGCTGCGCCTTCCCCTTCATCTTGCCGCGGTGGCTCTTGCGGAACTTAACGCGTTTGGGCATCAGCGCCATCGCCGGCCTCCTCTTCCTCCTTGGCGGGCAGCCGCTCGCCCTTGTAGATCCAGACCTTGACGCCGATGACGCCGTACGTGCAGTAGGCCTGGGCAAATCCGTAATCGATGTCGCCGCGGAGCGTCTGGAGCGGGATGCTGCCGCGGCTGGTCGTCTCGGCCCGGCTCATCTCATGGCCGCCCAGCCGGCCCGCGCACCGGATCTTGACGCCCTTGGCGCCGGCGGCCATGGTGGCGTCGGCGGACTGCTTCATGGTCCGGCGGAAGGAGGACCGCTTCTCCAGTTGCTGGGCCACCTGCTCGGCCACCAGTTGCCCGCTCAGTTCCGGCTTCGTGACCTCGACGATGTTGACGGTGATGCGGCGGCCGGTCAGGTCCTCCAGTTCGCTGCGGAGGCGGTCGACCTCGGCGCCCTTGCGGCCGATGATCAGCCCCGGCCGGGCCGAATGCAGGATGACCTTGACCTCCTCCCGGGTCCGCTCGACCTCGATCTTCGCGATGGCCGCAAAGCCGTAGTGGCTCTTCACGAACTTGCGGATCTTCTCGTCCTCGACGAGCAGTTGGCCGAACGCCCGCTTCGGGGCGTACCACCGGCTTCGCCACGGCTCCGTGATGCCGATGCGAAACCCGGTCGGATTGATCTTCTGTCCCATAAGGGGTCGCCTTTCGTCCGAGGGGTCAGACCTCGGCCGCCTCCTCGAGTTCCACCGTCAGGTGACACGTGGGCCGGCGCAGGATGTCGGCGGCGCCGCGGGCCCGGGGCTGGACGCGCTTCAGGACGGGCCCCTGGTCGGCGCGGGCGTCGGCCACGTAGAGGAGTTCGAGGTCGGCCTCCTGCTCGTCGGCGTTGGCCAGCGCGCTGCGGAGCAGTTTGGCGACCATCCGCGACGCCCGCCGCGGACTGAAGTCCACGGCCCGCAGCGCTTCCTCCAGCGGCTTGCCGCGAATCATGTCCATCACCAACCCCACCTTCCGGGGGCTGATGCGGGCAAACTTGTGGCTCGCGCGATATCCCATGGTCGTCCTGCCACTGGCCGGCCGCGCCGGTCGGACCGGCACCGGCCGATGCGATTACCTCCCGGGTCCGCCGGGACGGCCCGGCGCCGGCGTCGCCCTCCGGCCGCCGTGACCCCGGAACATGCGCGTCGGCGCAAACTCGCCCAACTTGTGGCCGACCATATCCTCGGTCACGAACACCCGCTCGTGCGTCTTGCCGTTATGGACGAGGAACGTGCAGCCGACGAACTCCGGCACGATGGTGCAGGCGCGGGCCCAGGTCTTGATGGGCTCGCGGCTGCCCTCCTGCTCCTGCCTCTGGACCTTGCGCAGGAGTTTGGCGTCTACGTACGGGCCTTTCTTGGTCGACCGTCCCATCGGGATCCGTTCCTCTCGCGGTTACTTTCTCGGGATCTTCACTTCGCCGTACCGCCGGCTTTTGCGGCGTCGGATAATGTGTGCGTTGGAGGGCTTGCGGCGCTTGCGGGTCCGTCCGCCCTTGGCCTGGACGCCCGTGGGCGAGCACGGGGGGCGACCGCCCGACCGCCGCCCTTCGCCGCCGCCCATCGGATGGTCCACCGGGTTCATTGCCGAGCCGCGGCTGTGCGGCCGGCGTCCCTTGTGGCGGTTCCGTCCGGCCTTGCCCCATCGGACGGCGCCGTGGTCGCTGTTGCCGACGGAGCCGATGGTAGCGCGGCAGCGGAGGCTGACGCGCCGGACCTCGCCGCTGGGCAGCGTGATATGCGCCCACTTGCCTTCCTTGGCGCTGAGGGCGGCGCTGCGTCCGGCGGCCCGGACCAGTTTGCCGCCCGAGCCGGGCCGGATCTCGATGTTGTGAATCGGCAGGCCGCTCGGAATCCGCGCCAGCGGCAGCGAGTTGCCGACGCGCGGTTCGGCGTCGGGCCCGCTGACGACGGTCTGGCCGACGGCCAGCCCGGCCGGGGCCAGGATGTACCGCTTCTCGCCGTCGGCGTAATGCAGCAGGGCGAGGCGGGCGCTGCGGTTCGGGTCGTATTCGAGGGCGGCGACCTTGGCCGGCACGCCGTCCTTGTCGCGCTGGAAATCGACGATGCGGTAGAGTTTGCGAGCCCCGCCGCCGCGAAACCGGGCGGTCGTCTTGCCGTGATGGTTCCGCCCGCCCTTGCGGTTGATGCGCTTCGTCAGGCCGCGCTGCGGGCGGTCCTTCGACAGGTCGGAGAAATCCTGCACGGAGGACCCGCGGCGTCCGGGGCTCGTCGGCCTGTGCTTTTTCGGAGGCATGGCGTCTATCCTTCCCGGGCCGGCACCGCGGCGCCGCCCGCACGGCTAGAACAGGTCAATATGGTCGTCGCGATGGAGGGTGACGACGGCCTTCTTCATGCCGGCCGTCCGCCCTCGCGTGTAGCGGTAGCGGCGCATCTTGCCGCGGCGTTTCAGCGTCCGCACCTTCATGACGCGGACGTTGTAGATTCTCTCGACGGCCTCTTTGATCTGGGCCTTGTTGGACCGCATGTGGACCTGGAACGCGTACTGGTTCAGGTCCTCGTTCTGGAGGGTCCCCTTCTCGGTGATGAGCGGCTTGATGACCACCTGGTACGGGTCCATCACGCCTTCCTTGCTTCGAGCAGGGCCTCGAACGCCGGCCGCGTGAACACCAGCCGCGCCGGCCAGAGGACCTCGTAAGCGTTGAGGTCGGCCACGCGGCGGACGCGGGTCCGCGGCAGGTTCCGGGCCGACTTGTAGAGCACGTCGTCGCCGGGCTGGACGGCCAGCACGCACGAGCGGTCGACGCCGATGGCGTCGAGCGCGCGGGCGACCTCGCGGGTCTTGGGCTCGGCCAGGTCCAGGCCGTCCAGGACCAGGACCTCCTCGTCCCTGAGTCGCGCCAGGAGGGCCGAGTCGAGGGCCCGCCGGCGCACCTTGCGGGGCATATCGACGCTGAAGTCGCGGGCGCGCTTGGCGAAGGTGGCCCCGCCGCCCCGGCGGATGGGGTTCCGGATCGTGCCCATGCGGGCCCGGCCGGTGTGCTTCTGGCGGAAGATCTTGCGCCCCGAGCCGCGCTTCTGGCTCCGGCTCTTGCTGGCGGCGGTGCCGGCGCGCTGGCGGCTCTCGTGGCGGCGGACCGCCAGCCGCAGCGCCTCGGCGTGCACCTCGCCGCCGAACCAGGCCTCGTCGACCTCGATCGTCCCGGCGCTCGTGCCGTCCGGGTTGTAGACCTTGACGTCGATCATGACTCTCTTGCGTGGCGCCGCGGCGCCGTCCCATTGCGCGCGGCGAGCCGGGTGACGGGCCGCGCGGGACGTACCGTTGCAGGTTACGCCTTGACGGCCCCCATCTTCCTGGCGCTGCGGACGAAGACGTACCCCCCGTTCGGCCCCGGCACGCTGCCCTTGACGACGAGCAGGTTCCCCTCCGGGTCCACCTTCAGGACCTTCAGTCGCTCGACGGTGCGGCGCTGGTGGCCCATGTGTCCGGCCATGCGTTTGCCCTTGCGGACGGCGCGGGCCGGGATGCCGGAGCCCTCGCCGATGCCGCCGGCGGACCGGTGCTTCCGCTCCGTGCCGTGCGAGGCCGACTGCCCCTGGAACCCGTGCCGCTTGACCACCCCGGCGAAGCCTCGCCCCTTGCTGACGCCGGTGACGTCGACCATCGGCACGTCCTGGAACGTCTCGACGGTCACGGTGCCGCCGAGTTCGTAGGCGTCGAGGTCGTCGGTGCGGTACTCGCGGATGACCTTCTTGGGGGTGGCGCCGGCCTTCCTGGCGTGCCCGGCCAGGGGCCGGCCGGCGGCGCGCTCGCGCGTCTCGCCGTAACCCAACTGGACGGCGTTGTAGCCGTCGGTCTCGACGGTCTTGATCTGGAGCACCTGGCACGGACCGGCCTCGATGACGGTGACGGGGACCTGCCGCCCCCGGTCATCGTACACGCTGGTCATGCCCGCCTTTTTTCCCAGGATCGCCGGCATGGGGTCAGGCCTTGATCTTAATAAATACACCTGCAGGCATATTGAGTTTATTCAGTGCGTCGACGGTCTTGGCGGTCGGCTCTTCGATGTCGATGACGCGTTTGTGGGTCCGGATTTCGAACTGCTCGCGGCTCTTCTTGTCGATGTTCGGGGAGCGGAGCACGGTATACCGCTCGATGCGCGTGGGCAGGGGAATCGGCCCCTTGACCCGCGCGCCGGTGCGTTTGCTGGTTTCGACGATTTCCACCGCGCTCTGGTCCAGGACACGGTGGTCGTACGCCTCCATGCGGATGCGAATTCGGTCGCCTACCATGCGCGCTCAACCTTGTGCGGTCGGCCCATAAGACAATACGTCCCCGGCCTGGCATCTCGGGCCCGAAGGAAACGAGCCCGGCCGCCGAGCACTTTCCCCGTGTCACCGGCACCGTCCGGCCGGGAATTTGTCACGACGAGAAACGGTAGTCTACCACCGTGGGCCAAGGTGTCAACCTCTTTTTAGCCAAAATCCCGGTTCCCGGCCCCGTGCCGGTACGCTGGGTTCCGGCGGTCGGCCCTCTTCGGTCCCGGCCACTGGCTTCGCTCATGACCGGGCGTTTGCCCCTAATCCATCAGGGCCTCGGCCACGCGGTCCGGCACGACCGCGTAGTGCGACGGCTCCATCGAGTACGTGGCCCGGCCCTGCGTCAGGCTGCGGACGGTGGTGGCATAGCCGAACATCTCGGCCAGCGGGACCATGGCGGTGACCACCCGGCTGGTGCCCCGCAGGTGCGTATCGCGGATTTCGGCCCGCCGGGCCACCAGGTCCGAGGTCACCTCGCCGAAATACTCGTTCGGGGACACCACCTGGAGCCGCATAATCGGCTCCAGGAGGCGGACACCGGCCTTTTCGACGGCCCGCTCCAGGGCCAGGCGGCCGGCCGCCTCGTAGGCCACCTCCGAGGAATCCACCTCGTGGTACTTGCCGTCCAGCACCTCGACCGCCACGTCGATGAGCGGGTAGCCGGTCATGATGCCGCTGGAGGCGGCGTCGCGGATGCCGCTCTCGACGCACGGGGCGAACTCCTCCGGCACGGCCCCGCCCTTGACCTTCCACTCGAAGTCGATGGGGTCGGCCTCCAGGTCGCCGCTGGGGCGGGGCTCGACGCGAATCGTGACGACGCCGAACTGCCCCCGGCCGCCCGTCTGGCGGACGAAGCGGCCCTCGGCCTCGACGGCCTCGCGGATCGTCTCGCGGTAGGAGACGCGCGGCCGGCCGACCTTCACGTGCAGGTCGTAGTCGCGGACCATGCGGTGGACGAGGACCTCCAGGTGCAACTCGCCCATGCCGGCGATCAGGGTCTGGCCCGTCTCGGGGTCGACGTACGACTCGAAGGTGGGGTCCTCGCGGCCGAGGGTGGCCAGCACCTCGCCCAGCCGCTGGCGGTCCTCGCTCGTCTTGGGTTCAATGGCCATCGAGATCACCGTCTTCGGGACGCCCATCCGCTCCAGGACGACCGGGTGCCGCGTGTCGGTCAGGGTGTCGCCGGTGGAGGCGTCCTTCAGGCCGACGAGGGCGACGATGTCGCCGGCGACGACCTCGTCCTCGCGGATGCGTTCCTCGGCGTGCATCCGCCAGATGCGCTGGACGTTCTCCTTGCGGTCGCGGGTCGTGTTCAGGACCCGCGTGCCGGCGGCGAGGCGGCCGCGGTAGATGCGGACCCAGTGCAGGTCGCCGTGCGCGTCGGCGGAAATCTTGAACACCAGGGCCACGAACGGGCCGTCCGGGTCCGGCTCGATCTCGACGGGATGCTTCTCGCCGCGCTTGTCGATTTCGTGTGCGGCCACGACGCCGCGGTCGAGCGGGCTGGGCAGGTAATCGCAGACGGCGTCCATGAGGAGTTGGATGCCCTTGTTCTTCAGCGCCGTGCCGCAGAGCACCGGCACGAGGTCGCACCGGAGGCATCCGGTGCGGATGGCACCCTGGAGGGCGTCGATGCTGACGTCGTGCGCCTCGACGTACCGCTCCATGAGGTGGTCGCAGAAGTCGGCGGCGCGGGCGATGAGTTCCTCGCGGGCGTGCTCGGCGTCGGCCCAGAGGTCGTCGGGGACGCCGGCCTCCTCGATCTGCGTGCCGAGGTCGTTGCGGTAGTAGAAGGCCCGCATGCGCACCAGGTCGATGATGCCGCGGAAGTCGTCGCCCGTGCCGATGGGCAGTTGGACGGGGACGGCCCCGGGGTGCAGGCGCTCGCGCATCTCCGTGACGACCTCGCCGAAGTCGCTGCCCACGCGGTCGAGTTTGTTGACGAACGCGAGGCGCGGGACCCCGTACCGGTCGGCCTGGCGCCAGACGGTCTCGCTCTGGGCCTCCACGCCGCCCACGCCGCAGAACACGACCGCGGCGCCGTCGAGGACGCGGAGCGACCGCTCGACCTCGACGGTGAAATCCACGTGGCCGGGCGTGTCGATGAGGTTGATCGTGTGACCGTGCCAGGGCAGCGTGGTGGCGGCGGCGTGAATGGTGATGCCGCGCTGCTGCTCCTCGGGGTCGTAGTCCATGACGGCGGTGCCGTCGTGCACCTCGCCGATCTTGTAGGTCTTGCCGGCGTAGTAGAGGATGCGCTCGGTGACCGTGGTCTTTCCGGCATCGATGTGTGCGGTAATGCCGATATTTCGTGTTTTGTCCAGGTCCATGCCGGTCATGCGTGGTTGCTTTCCGGGGTGGGGCGGGCGCGAGGGCAGGCGCGGTGCCCCGTGACGCCGGGATACCGCCTTTGCGGCAAGGCGGTCGTGGATTCGGTCGCGGAAAGGGTGCCGGAGACGGGCGCCGCGCGCCGGGCCGCCTCCCTACCAGGCGAAGTGAGCGAAGGCCTTGTTCGCCTCGGCCATGCGGTGGACGTTCTCCCGGGTCTGGATGGCGGCGCCCTCCCTCTTGTACGCCGCAACGAGTTCATCGGCCAGGCGAAGGGCCGTGGGCCGGCCCGAGCCGGCGCGGACCGCCTCGAGGATCCAGCGGATGGCCAGCGACAGCCGGCGCCGCTCGTTGACCTGCATCGGCACCTGGTACGTGGCCCCGCCGACGCGCTTCGAGCGGACCTCGATGTGCGGCTTGACGTTCTCGACGGCCTGCGTGAAGACGTCGACCGGCTCGGCGTCGGCGACCTTCTCGGCGATGGCGTCCATGGCATCGTAGAAGACGCGCTGGGCCACGCTCTTCTTGCCGCCGGTCATCATGCAGTTGATGAACTTCTGGGCCAGTTGGCTGCCCAGGCGCGGGTCGGGCTTCTGGTGCGTGTGACTGGCGGTGAACTTCTTGTAGGCCATCGCGAATTCTCCTGAGGCCGGCCGGGCCGGTGCGTCTGTCTTCGGCGCGCTCCCCTTCGGGTCGCGGCTAAAAGGTCGCGGCGCGCCTCGCGGTCACCTCGGCCGGCGGTTACTTCGGTTTCTTGGTCCCGTACTTCGAGCGTCCCTGTCGGCGTCCCTCGACGCCCAGGGCGTCCAGCGTGCCGCGCACAATGTGATACCGCACGCCGGGCAGGTCGCGGACGCGGCCGCCGCGCACCAGGACGATGCTGTGCTCCTGGAGGTTGTGGTCGATGCCCGGGATGTAGGCGGTGACTTCCTTTCCGTTGGAGAGCCGCACGCGGGCGATCTTCCGCAGCGCCGAGTTCGGCTTCTTGGGCGTCTGGGTGCGGACGAGCGTACACACGCCGCGGCGCTGCGGGTTCCGCTCGAGCGCCTGGCTCTTGGATTTCTTCTTCTCGGACTTGCGTCCCTTGCGGATCAACTGGTTGATGGTCGGCATCGGTTATCGTCTCCGGTCAGCGTTGGGGTCCATCCGTGTGCGTCGTCCCCATGGTGGGGTTTTTCTATTTTGGCGCCTTATCGCGTCCGGGTCAAGCCCCCTGCCCCGGGTTGCCGGGCGCCTGGGGGGCGTCGAGCGGCGGCCGGACCTCGGACCCGACGGCGGGAATCTCCTCCCCCTCGGGCTGCGGCGGCAGGACCGGTTCGGCGTGCAGGCGGACGGCGGCCTCCAGGTACGGCTTGAAGCCCGTGCCGGCCGGAATCAGGTGCCCCAGGACCACGTTCTCCTTCAGGCCGACCAGCGGGTCGACCTTGCCCGCCAGCGACGCCTCCGTCAGGACCTTGGTGGTCTCCTGGAAGCTGGCGGCCGAGAGGAACGAGTCGCTCTGGAGGCTGGCCTTCGTGATGCCGAGGAGCATGGTCTTGGCGGTGGCGGGCTTGGGCCGCCGCTTCTTGGGCGGTTCGCCGCCGCCCTGCTCGGCGATGGCGGCGGCCTCCTCGAACTCGCTCTTCAGGACCAACTGGCCTTCCTCGAACTCGGTGTCGCCGGGGTCGGCCACCTTGACCATCTGGTGGAGGCGCTCGTTCTCGGCCCGGAACTTGAAGCGGTCGACGACCTCGCCGGGCAGGAAGGCGGTGTCGCCGGGCCGGTCGACGCGGACCTTCGAGAGCATCTGGCTGAGGATGACCTCGACGTGCTTGTCGTCGATGGTCTGCTTCTGCGAGCGGTAGACGTTCTGGATCTCGCGGAGCATGTACTTGTGGAGTTCCGACTCGCCGGAGATCCGCAGGATGTCGTGCGGGACGAGCGGCCCGTCGGTCAACTGGTCGCCGGCGCGGACGCGGTCACCCGTGTGGACCCGGAGGTGCCGGTCGTGGGGCACGTAGTGTTCCTTCTCGATCTCGGACTCCGGGTTGCGGACGATGATCGTCATCTTGCCGCGCTTCTTCTCCTGCGACAGTTCGACCACGCCGTCGATCTCGCTCATGACGGCGGGTTCCTTGGGCTTGCGTGCCTCGAAGAGTTCGGTGACGCGCGACAGCCCGTCGGTGATGTCCTGCGTGCCGCCCACTTCGCGGGGCCGGCGGGCGAGCAGGGTGCCGGGCTGGA
>JAWODB010000156.1:0-16858 GCA_046483505.1 Phycisphaerae bacterium | reverse complement strand
CGGCGGGCCGGGAGCCCCGCCGCGCGAAAGCGGCGCCTATGCCCTCCATCGACCAACTCAAACGCGATATCGCCGACGCTGCCGGGGCCGTGCCCGGCGACGAGCCCATCGCCATCATGGAGGTGTGCGGCACGCACACGGTGGCAATCCGGCGGTCGGGCCTCCGCAGCCTGCTGCCCGAGCGGGTCCGTCTCATCAGCGGCCCCGGGTGCCCCGTGTGCGTGACGAGCCAGGGCACCATCGACGTGCTCATCGACCTCGCCGGCCGCCCCGGCGTCACGGTGGCCACCTTCGGCGACATGGTCCGCGTGCCGGGCACCGCCTCGAGCCTGGAGCGCGCGGGGGCCGAGGGCGGCCGCGTCGCCGTCTGTTACTCGGTGCTCGAGGCGCTGGACCTCGCGCGCCGCCGCCCGGAAGAGGAGATCGTCTTCGCCGCCGTCGGGTTCGAGACGACCGCGCCCGGCACGGCCGTGGCGGTGGAGCAGGCGCGGGGGGAGGGCCTGGCGAACTTCCGCATTCTCTCCGGCCACAAGTGGATTCTCCCCGCCATGGACGCCCTGCTCGCCGGCGGCGAGGTCCGCATCGACGGCTTCCTCTGCCCGGGGCACGTCAGCGTCGTCATCGGCAGCCGGGCGTACGAGCCGCTCGCCGAGCGGTACGACCGGCCGTGCGTCGTCGCGGGCTTCACGGCCGAGCAGGTGCTGGCGGGTGTGGCGGCGATCCTGCGGCAGTCGGCCGACGGCGAGGCCCGCGTCGAGAACGTTTACCCCGAGGCCGTACGGGAGGAGGGGAACCCCGAGGCCCTCTCGCGCATCGACCGGGTCTTCGAGCGGACCGACGCCGTGTGGCGGGGCCTCGGCACGATTCCCGCCAGCGGGATGGCCCTCGGCGAGGCGTTCGCCGAGGCCGACGCCGTCCGGGCGCTCGACCTTTCCTGGCCGCCGCCCGAGCCGGAGGCCGACACGCACGGGTGCCGATGCGGCGACGTCATCCGCGGGGCCATCCCGCCGCACGCGTGCCCGCTGTTCGGCACGGCGTGCACGCCGGCCCGTCCGCTCGGGCCGTGCATGGTCAGCCGCGAGGGATCCTGCCAGGCGGAGTATCGCTATGGACGCACGTAAGATCGGTGGTCGAGAGAGGCTGGCGGCGCTCGTCGCGACGGCGACGCTGCTCCTCGCCGGCTGCGCGGACCAGTCCGTCGAACTCGTCGAGACCCGGGCCGCCATGACGACCGAGATCACCGTCCGCGTCGTCGCGCCGGACGAGCGGACCGCCCGCACGTGCCTGGAGGCGGCCTGGCGCGAGATGGAGGAGTGCACCCTCCGCCTCGACCGGTGGACCGACGCCTCCGACATCGCCCGCATCAACGCGAACGCGGGCACGTTCCACATCACCGTCGACCCGCTGACGATCAGTTGTCTGGCCGCCGCCAAGGAGGTGTGGGAGAAGACCGACGGCGCGTTCGACCCGACGGTCGGGCCGCTCCTGTCGCTGTGGCGGGAGGCGCAGGAGCGGAACCGCCCGCCCACCGACGAGGAACTCGCCGACGCATGCAGCCGTGTGGGGATGGACAAGGTCGAGATCCTGGCCGGCGTGGTCCAGCGGCCGCTCGGGGACACCGACCCGGCCCCGCCCGGCGCGCCGCCGCCCACGCCGGAAGACCTCCAGATGACCGTCCACACGGTCGGCATCCGTGAGGGGATGGAACTGAACCTCGGCGGCATCGCCAAGGGCTACATCGCCGGCCGCATGGCCCGCCGGATGCAGCGGCACGGGGCGACGGCGGGGCTCGTCGCGGCCGCCGGCGACGTGTACGCCTTCGGGCGGCGGCCGGCCTCGCTCGCCCCGGCGGGCGGCGACCGGCGGTGGGGCGTCGCCGTCCAGGACCCGCGGTACCCCGACGACCGCACCAGGCACTACTCGGCGGTGCGCCTCCAGGACCAGGCCGTCGACACGAGCGGCCACTACTACCGCGGCTACGAGATCCAGGGCAAGACGTACAGCCACATCATCGACCCGCGGACGGGCCGGCCGGTGGACACGCGGCTCGCCAGCGCCACCGTCGTGGCGTACGACCCGGCCCTCTCGGACGGGCTGGCGACGGCGATGGCGGTCCTCGGCGTCGAGAAGGGCATGGCCGTGGTCGAGTCGATCGAGGGTGTCGAGTGCCTCCTCCTGGAGTGGGCGCCCACCTCGCCGTCGGTCGAGGGCGAGCAGGAAACGAAGGGTCCCCGTCCGCTTATCGCGCACCGTTCGAGCGGGTTTGCGGCCCTGGAGTTCGACCCGTCGCGGCTGGCGGGCGCGTCTGCCCAAGAGGGCGATCCCCCGGCCGAGAAAGCGCGCGATTGAGCCCGGGATAGGAGGACCATAGGACACGCCACTGTCACTCTGAGGCGCCGCTCGCGGAGCCGAAGCGGCTCGCCGTGCGAAAGGAGGCAAGACGAGATTCTTCGTCGGCCTTACGGCCTCCTCAGAATGACGGCCCTGCGGGTGGTCTGTACCGATCCGTACAAAGCCGGTTTTCGGGAACCCCCGGCTCCGGCGGCCGTCTAATGCCATAGATTGGGACTCGTGACAGCCGAAGCGGCATCCAACGCGAGCCTGTCGGACCAGGACCTGGTCAGCCGGGTCACCGCAGGCGACGGCGAGGCGTTCGGCACGATCGTCGAGCGCCACGAAGACCGTCTGTACAACACGATCTACCGCCTGGTGGGGTCGGCCGAGGATGCCCGCGACGTCCTTCAGGACGTCTTCGTGAAGGCATTTGAAAACCTGGAACGCTTCCGCGGGGGGAGCAGCCTGTACACGTGGCTGTTCCGGATCGCGGTGAACACCTCGCTCAGCCATCGCCGAAAACGCCGATGGGTCTCCACGGGGACGGCGTCGGTGGACGACGGCGACCCCCCGGGCCGGCCGCCGCTGGCCGACCCGGCGCCGGCCGACCCGTCGGACGGGCTGATGGCGGCCGAGACGGAGCGGCTCATCCAGGAGGCGATCGGCAGCCTCGACGCCGAGCACCGGACCGTCGTGGTGCTCCGCGACATCCAGCATTGCGACTATCGCGAGATCGCCGATATTCTTGACGTGCCGCCCGGCACCGTGAAGTCGCGGCTGCACCGGGCCCGGCTGCTGTTGAGGGAACGGTTGAAACCGCTGCTGGCCGGTTGAGTGACGGCGACGGAAACCCAATGTGCCACGGCCGGTCTCGGCCGGCCGTGCAACGGGCATTCGGAGGTCCCGGCGGGACAAGGCCCGCCGGGGCACGCCCGCGGGTCGGATACGTGTTATCGAACCGCCGCAAAGGCGACGCGGCGGAAGACGGAGCAAGTGCCATGCAGTGCAAGCAGGTTCATAACCATCTGTCGGCGTACCTGGACCGTGAACTGACGGCCGAACTGGCCTCGGCGGTCCGGCATCACCTGGCAGGCTGTCCCGAGTGCCGGGCGATGCTGGAGGAATTGCGGGGCACGGCCGATCTCCTGGGCCGGCTGCCGGTCCGCGCGGCGCCCGCCGGCCTGGCCGACGACGTCCGCCGCGAGATCGAGCGGCGGATGCTCACCCCCCAGGCGGCCGACGACGCCGCCATGCCCGAGCGGACGCTGGCGGCCCACCGGGTCCGCCTGTGGCCGCGGGCCCTCGCCGTCGCCGCCTGCCTGGCCCTGGCGGCCGGCATCGGCCTGGTCGCGTATTTCGGCGGCGGGGCGCTGGACGAACCGCCGGCGGCCGGGCCGGGCCGGGTGGCCCACCACGACGCGCTGGAGGAAGCGAACGGGCGGGTCGCGTTCCGCGGCGGCGAGGAGGTGACGACCGGCCTCCGCAGCCATCGGGCCGCCGGCACCGGCGAGGTCACCGGCGAGCCCCTTGCGTTCGGCGACGATCTTCGTGTGCTCGACGAAACCGGCGACGTGGCGGCCGTCGAGGGCCTGGACCTTGACCTTCGGCTGAAGGACGCCCCCACGACGGCGAGCCTCAACGACATGATAGTCGCGGCGGGCGACCTGAGCGTGGACGCGTATTCCTTCACGGACAGTCTCGGCCGGAAGGCGTCCGCCTCGGACCTTGCCTCCCTCGCGGGGGCCGACAAGAGCGACTACGTCTGGTGCATGAAGGAAGCGGACGAGCCGCGGCTGCGGTATGGCTACTTCGACGTCGACGGCTCACGGCGGCTGGCGGGCGCGTCGGTCAACGTGGTCACGCAGAACGGCGATCGCGGTGTGGCGTTCGACGCCCTCGACCCCGGTGAAACGCACCTGGCGTTCGGTCGTCCCGCCCAGGACGCCGGCGCGGCGCCCGCCGAGGTCCTGCTTGGCGAGTCGATGCGCGGCGCGCAGGTCGCCGGCGCTGACCGCTCCGACGTGGCCGGGGTGGAGGAGCGTCTCTTCGAGAAGAAGCGCGGAGAAGCCCTCAGCACCCTGGGCGTGGATGTGGCGCGCGTGGCCCCCGAGGCGGCGCCCTCAATCCCCGCCCCCGCCGAGCCGCCGACAGACGCTGCGGCCGAGGTTCCCGAGGATGCCACCGACTTCGCCGACGTCGAGCCTGACGAGACGGCGGGCACCCGCGTGGCCCGGACCGCGCCGAAAGAAGAGGCCAAGGCCGCCGGGTATCGGACGGCCAAGGCCGCGCCGACCGGGGCCCCGGAGCCGCGCCCCTCCAGGATGGGGAAGGCTGCCGAGGCCGCGCGCGCCCGCCCGGCCGACCCGCAAGTCGTCCAGATGACGATGAACACCGTGGCGGTCGGGGACGCGCCCCTCGGGTCGCTCCGCGAGGTGGCCAACGACGACAACCTCCGCCGGGCGTCGAACCAGTTGGTGGTGCGGTCCCCGTCGCGGGAGACGGCCAACGAGGATCTCGTGCGGCTGTTCGCCCGGAACGGGTGGCGGAAACTGGACGAGTCGGCCAAGCGGAACCGCGGCCGCCGGGAGACCCCGGCCAAGGCGCCCGCCCCCATCAAGGGGCCCGCCCCGACGGGCGGCGGTTGGGGTGTCCCGGGCGGCGGTGCGGGCGGCAAGGTGCCCGAGGGGCTCTACTACCTGGCCAGCCGCAACGGCGAGGACCTCTGGGTCGTGCTGACCACGCCCGACGACCTCTCGCGGTTCGCCACCCAGGTGGCCCAGTCGCGGACGTTGGAGGTGGCCGAGGAATCCAGCCACCCGTTCCAGGCGGTCCGGTATCTCCAGCGGCAACTGGCCCGGTTCGAGGCCGAGGCCCGCCGGCGTAACGGAACCGTGGACGCGCGCATGGGCGGCGAACGGGCCGGCGCCTACGGACGCGGACAGACGCGCATCGCGGCCAAGGGCGGCGCCGGTGCCGCGCCCGAGGCCGAGGAAACGGAGCGTGAGCCGGCCCGCGGCATTGCCGGCGGGACGCAGGTCGGGACCGGGCAGGCCGTCAACGGCCCGCAGGTCGAGACGCCGCCCGAGGCGGGCCAGGCGCTGGCCGAGGCGGGCCGGCAGGCGAAGAAGGCCGAGGAGGACCTCTTCAAAAAGGAGCCGGACGCGGCACAGCGCCCGGAGCCGGGGCCGGAGGCGCCCGGCCTCGTCCCGCAGAAGGACGAGGAGGGCGAGGCGGGGGCCCGGCGCCTGGCCCGGCAGGAGGCCGCGGAGGAGCCTGAGGCGGAGAAGCCCGCCGCCCGGCCGGCCGCAACGGCGGCGAAGGCCGCTCAAGGCGAGTCGTCCGAGGCGGCGGCCGAGCAGCAGGCCCTGGCGCAGACGCAGCCGGCCGCCGTCCAGCAAGAGCGATTCTCGCTTCACAGGATCCCGCCGAACCAGGTCATGCTCATCGTGCGGGTCCGGTCGGCCGACGGCCCGCCGCGTGCCGCCGAAGCCCTCCAGCAGGAGGCGGAAACGGCCGAGCCGGCCAAGACTCAGGAGCAGGCCACACCCGCCGCCAAGGAGTGACGTGGCCTCGCAGTCCTGAAATGAAGAAAAGGGTTCCAGGAGTCTTCTTCGAGCCGCAAGCGGCAAGCCTCAAGCCGCAAGCAGCGGAAAAGACGCCTGGAACCTTCTCTTACCGACGCGGCTATTCCATGCCGAAGAACTCCAGCGCCTCCTTTTTGGCCTTGACCTGGCGGATGCGCTGTTCGAGTTGGTCCGGCCAGAACTTCTTGTCGAACTTCTCCTTGATCTGTTCGAGGGCGGCGAGGGCCTCGGCGAACTTCTCGGCCTTCTCGAGGGAAGCGGCTTGGGCCAGCAGGTCGGCGATGGCCTTGGCGGCCTCCGAGGGCGGCGGTTCGGGCTCCCGGCCGGTGGTTTCCGTCGTCTCTTCGGGGGGTTTGCCCGCCTCGGCCTCGGCGATCTCGGCCTTCAGGTCCGCGGTGACCTTCGCCAGATCCACGGTATCGGGGATCAGGGCGGCGTCGAAGGTCTCGCCAATGGCCATGTACGCCGCCAGGGCCTCCTTGAGTTTGCCCTCTTCCCGGAGGGCCTTGGCGGCGGCGAGGCGGCTGGCCAGTTCCTGCCGCTGCTCTTCCACCTTCGTCTGCCGCGTCTTGGCCGCCTGGATCGTCGATTCCATGTGGTCCACGCCGATGCCGAGCGAGGACAGGAGCGAACGGTCCTCGCGGCCGATGTTGCGGAGGACGGCCAGGGCGTCGTCGTAGCGTTTCTGGGCGGCGAGGTCCTCGGCCATTTCGAGACGGTCGCGCAGTTTCTGGAGCCGCTCCTGGCGTTCCTGGACGGGCTGCTCGCGCAGGGTCTTGATCCGCTGCTCCCAGGACGTATCGCCGGTGCGGTCGATGATCTGCCGGTAGATGCGGATGGCGGCCGCATAGTCTTTCCGCTGTTCGGCGGCGTCGGCGCGGGCGAGTTGGTCCTTGAGCCATTGCTGATCGACCTGGGTTCCCTCGTCGGGAGGCGGGGCCGTCTCGCCGCCGTCGCCCCCGCCTGCAACCGCGTGCAGGGCGTCGTGCAGAATCGGGATCGGCAGGAACCAGCCGAGGAGCAGGATCGGGATCAGGGTCACCCACGTCAGGACGAGGACGATCCAGAGTTTCGGCCCGCTGCGCTGCGGGGTGGCCGCCACGCGCGACGGCCGTTCACCGGCGCCGGAGCCGGCCAGGGCCTGGGCGGCGGCCGTGGCCATGGCCGACGGCTTGGGCTCCGGCCGGGGACCCGGGCCGGGGGCAGCGGCCGGACGTGGGGCGGCGGCCGGCGCCGGCCGGGGCGCGGGCGTCGGAGGTTCCTCCTCGGCCTTGGCGGCTTCGGCCAGCCGCTCCTCCACCTCGTAGGCGGCCTTGTGATAGGGGTCCTGGACGTCGTCGGGCGTGGCGCCGGGCCGGGCTTCGGCCGGCCGCTCGTTCATGTTCAACTGGCAGTGCGTGCAGTAGGTGTCTTCCGGCTTGGCCTCGGCGAAGCAGTGGGGGCACATGCCGAGGTACTTGGCCAGGCGGGGGGCCTCGGCGGCGTACACCCAATCGTGGTGCGTCGTCGGGCCGCGCACGATCGAATCGGGCTTGATGCGGCCCTTTTCGATCATCTTGATGAGGGTCTCGAACGTGACGCCCCGGCCGCTGGGATTCCGCGGGTCCAGGTAAAACCAGTCGCCGACGACCTCCCGGGAGGCCTTTCGGACGGCCAAAGAGTAGGAGGTGCGGCAATGGGGGCAGCGGTCGGCCCCGCGGTCGATGACCTTCCCGCAGTAGACGCAGGGGGCCTCCGGGCCCTTGAAGGCCGGCTGGTCGGTTGCGTCGGCGTTCGGGTCGGCCATCGTAAGTGCCTGTCAAACAAGGGCTTAGGCTGTCCAGGGGCATCCGCGCACGCGAGCCCCCAGGCTCACCACGGGGGATTATAAACCGCCGAGGGGGCGGTGTCAATCAGCCTTCCTCGCCAGAGGTGCGGCAGACCGCTGAAAATTTCTTGCCATCCTTTTTTGCTTTTTGTCATTCTTGGGGTATAATAGAGCTGGAGTTATGGGGGTTGGGTAACGGCAAAGGGCCCACGTCCTTTTTGTCGCGACATCCCAACCGTACAACGAGTGGTCTTTTTGGGAGTCGGAACGCTTCCGGCCGAAGGTGTATCCGTCCGGACCGTTTCGGGGCTGCTCAGTCAGTCTGGGGGTTGGTGAGTTCGTGAGGGGAGAGATGCCATGAAGCGTGCCTGTCTGGGTACATTGTGCGCCGGTCTGGGGATCCTGCTGCTGGCGGGAAGTCTCGGGGGAGCGGTGATCACGCCCATCGAGGTGAACCCCCTGAATCCGGAGCAGGATGACTTCGAGCAGTTCTTCAATGCGAAGGGGTGGGCGCTTTCCGCCCGGTACCTTTCCTGGGACACGTCGAACAGCAACCTGGCGCCGAATAACTACGCGCCGACCGGCAATTACCAGGGCGGCGCCAACAACCCCGCCTGGCTCGACTTCACCAGCAATGGTGGGGGTGGCGGCGGCGGCGGCGGCGGTGGTGGACCCGCCGACAGCCTCGACACCTTCAAGATCACCAACAATGAGAACGGCGCCTGGAGCATGGACTTCTCCCTCCTCGTCTACGACCCCACCTTCCAGGGCGACCGCATCAACGTCTACCTCATCGGCGAGGAGCCGGCCGAAGCCAACAACACCCAGAGCGCCTCGGTCGAACTTGCCGACGTGCTGACCGGCATGCTGCTCACGTTCCACATCGAAGGCAAACGCATCGACGCCGAGAACCGGGCCGAGGAAGTGACCGTTCTGTTCGAGAGCGAAGGCGACGAAAGCCACGCCGCCGCCTTCTTCATGAGCGACGCCCAGTACGCCGTCGGCATTCCCGAGCCGGCCACCATGGCGATCCTGGCCGCGGGCGTCGGCGGGCTGCTTGTAGCCAGGCGGCGCCGGCGCTAGCGCCCCTCTCCCAACCGATAGCGGTTCCAGGGCGGTCGAGATGCTCGGCCGCCCTTGCTTCGCGCCGTTCCCCTGCGCCGTTCCCCTGCGCCCGGCTTCGTTGTGTCCGCGCCCGGGTCGCAACGGGCCCGTCCCGTTTGCTTGCGGCTCTCGGGCCGCCCGGCTATCATACCCGCTGGTCCCGAGACGGGGAGACGCCATGGCAGAGGAGCGACGCGGCATCGCCGCCGCCGGCAACTGGATCATCGATCACATCTTCATCTGCGACCGATGGCCGCAGGAGGAAACCCTCGCCAACATCCTCGGCGAGGACCAGGGCACCGGCGGGGCGCCGTACAACTGCCTGGTGGACCTGGCGAAGTTCCGCCCCCCCGAGGGGGGCGAGCCCATCCCCCTGGAAGCCGTCGGCCTCATCGGCGACGACGCCGACGGCGCCTCCATCCGGGCCGATTGCGACGCCCTCGGCATCGACACCGCCGCCCTCGCCACCACGGCCGAAGCGCCCACCTCGTACACGAACGTCATGGTCGTCGAGGCGACCGGCCGGCGGACGTTCTTCCACAATCGCGGGGCCAACGCCCGGTTCGGCCCCGAGCACGTGCCCGTCGAGGCCATCGGCGCCCGCCTCGTCCACCTCGGGTACCTGCTGCTGTTGGACCGCATGGACGAGCCGGACGCCGAGTACGGCACCGTGGCGGCCCGGCTGCTCTCGCGCCTGCGGGAGGCCGGCATCGCGACCTCCATCGACGTCGTCAGCGAGGACAGCGACCGGTTTCCGAAGATCGTGCGGCCGGCCCTCGCCCACGCCGATTACGCCATCCTGAACGAACTGGAGGCCGGCCGCACCACCGGCCACGACCTGAAACCCGGCGGCCGACCGGACCCCGAGGCCGTCCGCGCCTCGGCCGAGGCCCTGCTCGGGCTGGGCGTGGGGCGGCTGGTCTGCATCCACATGCCGGAGGGGGCGTACGTCCGGACCGCCGACGGCGAGGAGGTCTGGCAGCCCGCCCTCCGGTTGCCGGAGGGCTACGTCAAGGGGGCCGCCGGCGCCGGCGACGCCTTCTGCGCGGGGCTCCTCTTCGGCATCCACGAGGGGTGGGAAGTGCAGCGCGGCCTGCGGCTGGGCGTGTGCGCCGCCGCCCGGAGCCTCTCCCGCCCCGGCTGCACGGAGGCGTGCGCCCGGCTCGCCGACACCCTGGCCCTCGCCGAGGAGTTCCCTTTCCAACCCCCCGTGATGTAGCCGGAAGCCGCGAGCCGCGAGCCACGAGCCAAGAGCCTCAAGCCGCAGGCTGCAAGCCACAAGCCACGGCGGCGCATTCGAACTCGCCGCGGGCTTGTCCCGCCAAGGGCGATTTGGCCGTTTTTTCTGAAGCACCGCCTTGACCCTGCCGATGTTATAAGGTATTATAACGGTGCGAAAGGAAAGGGCGAGGCGATGGCGGTTCGGCGCCATTTCGGAGAATACCTGCGCAAACTCCGGCTCGAGGCCGGCTTCGGCCTGAGGGCCTTTGCCGAGACGGTCGGCATGAAGCCGTCCAACCTGTCTCGCCTGGAGACGGGGAGGATTGCGCCGCCGACCTCGGCGGAACGCATCGCTCAGATCGTCGAGGCACTCGGGCTCGGAGAAGATTCACCAGAGTTCAAACAACTGAATGATTTGGCGTCCGAAGCGCGGCCGGGTACACTGCCTCCCGACGTGGAGGACTACGCGGCCCGGAAGCCGGGCGTGCCTCTCCTCCTGAGGACGGCCAAAGGGAAGCAACTCGATGAAGCCGAGTTCCGACGACTCGCCGAATACATCGAGGAACACTTCTGATCCCGTCCCCGAGTACAAGGTCTGGCAACTCCAGAAGCACGCCGACGCGCTGCTTGCCGCTGCCTTCTCTTCCGGATATCCGATCCCCGTCGAAATCGAGAATGTTGCGTACCACCTGGGCCTCGATATAGCGCCCATCCCCGGCCTGAGGCAATCGTGCGATGTGGTGGGCGCGCTGTATCGAGACCCGGAAGGAAGGTACTGGGTCGCCGTTGACGAACACATGATGGACTACCGCGAGAACCGGTATCGGTTCACGGTGGCAGAGGAGATCGCGCATTTCGTGCTGCACCGCGACCAGATTGAGAAGGCCACCGATATTGCCGGTGCCATTGCCCTTCAGCGGCGCTTGAGAGAACGTTATCGTTTCACGGAATCAAATGCCCGGCGTTTGGCGGCGGAGATGCTCATGCCGCGCCGCGCTTTGCGGGAGGATCTGGCGAAGGCATATGCCGAAGTTGTTGGCGTGGCCGGCTTCCGCAATTTCGAAGCCGTAGCCAAACACGTAACGGATGTTCTCCGGCGCCGATACGTTGTGTCGCACGAAACGATGCGCTATCAGTTGCGAACGCACGAGTTCCAGGCGTACGAGGCCATGCGGGAGGCCGTCCGGCGGCAGAGTCCTACGCTTCGGCGGGACACGTGACTAACCCTGCGGCAAGATGACGACTTTCAGGTGCTCGCCGCCGGGCGTGGACATGAGTTCGAATCCCTTCGGCGTCTCCGCGAGCGGCAGGCGGTGGGTGATCATCTTCGCCACGGGCACCCGCCGGTTCGCGATCAGGTCCAGGGCCACCATTGCGTCGTACGGCGAGTTGCCGTAGGAGGGCTTCAGCGTCACATCGTTCCGCCAGAAGTCGTTCAGCGGGACGGGGAGTTCGACGCCCGGGTCGGTCGTGGCGAAGCAGAGGACCGTCCCGCCGCGGTCGACCGAGGCCAGGGCCTGCTCGAACGCCGAGAGCGCCCCCGCACATACCACCACGAGGTCCGCCGGCCGGCCGAGCGCCTCGCGGACGAAGGCCGGCACGTCCTCGCGGGCGTCGCACACCTCGGCCGCCCCGAAGCGCTTGGCCAGCGCCATCCGGTGCGGCGCGACGTCCGTCGCGACGATGCGTCCCGCGCCGCTCGCGGCCGCCAGGGCCACGTGCAGGACGCCGGAGATCCCGGACCCGAGCACCGCCACCGTCTGCCCCGGCTTCAGGCCCGCGCTCCGCTGGCCGCGGACGACGCACGCCAGCGGCTCGACGAACGAGCCTTCTTCATAGGTCACATGGTCGGGCAGGGGGTACACGCCGCGGTCGGTCTGGAGCGGCGGGACCCGCACGTACTCGCAGAACCCGCCGGGGTCGAAGTGCGTCGTGTGCAGCGTCTCGCACGCCGTGTGGTTGCCGGCGAGGCAGTACCGGCACGTGTTGCAGGGCACGTGATGGTTCAGCGCGACGCGGTCGCCGACGGCGTACCGGTTGACACCCTCGCCGACGGCGACGATTTCCCCCGCCACCTCGTGTCCGAGGACGATGGGGGCCTTCTTCGCGCGGTACCATTCCAGGACGTCGCTGCCGCAGATGCCGCTCGCCTCGATGCGGACGAGCAGTTCGCCTGGGCCGATGGCCGGCACAGGCCGCTCCTCGATCCGCACGTCGCGGTTGCGGTAGTAGACGGCGGCGCGTTGGGTCGTTGGCAAGCCGGGCATGCTCTCGACCCCAGACCTTCACTAGCGAGTTTCGGCCTCCGAAATCCGGGGACCGAGTCCAAAGTCCAAAGTCGGAAGTCCAAAGTCAACAGCCACGGCACGGCGTCGCGCGCCGTTCACTTTGGACTTTGGACTCGCGACTTTGGACTGCCGTTATGACTTTGGGCTCTTTACGACCTCAAACCCATTCTCGATGAGCCAATGATGAAACTCGTAGGTCGTGTGAATGCATTCGCTTTTGCAGAGCGCCCGGACCTCCTCGTAATCGTCCGAACCCTCCTCGCACTTGTCGAGCAGTTTCTGGACGGGGCACTCCACGGCGTGGCAGTACTCGCGGCGGCGATAGTCGCGGTATCCGGGGACGGCCATGGCGTTCTCCTTCGTATGACGCGCCGGCCATGATAGGCGCGCTCACGGGGCGGGGCCAGCGAAAACGTGTCTTTCGAACCGGCTGCGGAAGCAGCCGGGCATCTCCGTCCGGCTTGGCACGTGCCCCGGCGGATGGGGATGACCCGACGCTTCCGTCTTCGCCCTTCGGGCTACGCCGGACGAGCCCGCGTCGGGCTCGAACGGCAGGTGCCACGGTTTGCTTGTCAAACCGTGCTCCAGGATCGCGCGGCACCGATTGACGAGCAATCGGTGGCACCCCCGGTGTGGCGGGCTGCACATGCGCCCTACGCCCGCCCGTCGATGAGGGCCGCGAGGGCCTCCGGCGACAGGTCGCGCAGGGACTCGACGACGCGGTCCGCCCGCGGCGCCAGGGCCTCGCGCGTGGTCGTGCCCGTCAGGCCGACGGCGGCCATGCCGGCCCGTTTCGCCGCCTCCACGCCCGCCACCGCGTCCTCGACCACGGCGCACCGCGCGGCAGGGACGGCGAGTTTCTCCGCCGCCTTCAGGAAAACCTCCGGCTCCGGCTTGCCGCGCCTCACCTGCGACCCGTCGACGGTGGCGTCGAAGGCGCCTTCGCGCTCCAGGCCCCGGATGCACGCGGCCACGTTCTCGGGCGGGCCGGAGGAGCCGACCGCCAGGCGGAAGCCGGCGTCGCGGAGGGCGTCGATCAACTCGCGGGCGCCGTCCATGGCGGGGAAATCGCGGAGCAGAATCTCGCGGTACGTGGCTTCCTTCCAGTCGCTCCAGGCGGGGATGGCTTCGGGGGCGACGGCGTCGCCCCACAGGTCGTGCATGAGGTCCTCGTTCCGCCGGCCGAAGGTGGCCGCGAAGGTGGCTTCGGCGAGGTCCATGCCGAGCCGGCGGCCCATGGCCTGCCACGCCTCGAAGTGGGCGCGGTAACTGTCCACCAGGACGCCGTCGGCGTCGAAGATGACCGCCCGCGGCGGGGCGGAGGATGCGTCGGCCATCGTGCCTCCCGATTCGTGCAAGCCGAGTCCGGCGCGTGCCACTGGTTGCTTGTCAACCAGTGCGTCCGGAATGTCGCGTGACAGGGGCGGGCAAGCCGCCAGTGGCACCCGCCGCTTCGCGAGTTCCTGATAGAAGCGGAAGGCTATCACGTTTGAACGCGGGAGGCAAGCGGGCCGCCGGCACCGAGCCCGCCGCGGAAGCGGCGGGTCCTCTTCATCCTGCTTGGCACGTGCCACGCCCATCAAGAGTGACCGGCCGCTCCCGCAGCCGGCTCGAACGGCGCGGGCGCGGCGGAAAGATTTGACTGCCCCCGCCAATCCGCTATCCTGTGCCCGATACCCGCACCGCCTGCTGCGCGGGCAGCACCGCACGGGCCGGGAGCCTGCCATGACCGAACCGCCTGCCTCCGACCAGGGCCGCGACCGTTGGGACAGCCGCACCGCCTTCATCATGGCGGCCATCGGCAGCGCCGTCGGGCTGGGCAACGTGTGGCGGTTTCCGTACACGGCGTACGCGAACGGCGGGGGGGCGTTCTTCATTCCGTACATCGTGGCGCTGCTGACGACCGGCATCCCGCTGATGATCCTGGAGTACGGCGTGGGGCAGATGTTCCAGGGGTCGGCCCCGGCGGCGATGCGGCGCGTCAACAAGACGTTCGAGTGGGTCGGCTGGTTCGCCCTGGGCACCGCCAGCATGATCTCGTTCTACTACGCCGTCGTCATGGCCTGGTCCTGGCAGTTCCTGTTCGAGTCGTTCCGATACGCCTTCGCCGACGCCATGCCGTGGGCCGGCAACGCCGAGGCGTACTTCACCGAGTCCATCCTGGGGCGCGCGGACCGGGGCCCGGAGACCTGGCAGATCGTCTGGCCGCTCGTGGCGGGCCTGGCGGCCACGTGGGCCGCCGTCTTCCTGATTATCCACAAGGGCGTCCACCGGGTGGGGCGGGTTGTCCTGGTGACCGTCCCGCTGCCGGTCTTGCTGCTGGTGGTCCTGGCGGTCCGCGGCCTGACGCTCGAGGGGGCGGTCAACGGGGTGGAGTACTACCTGCGGCCGGACTTCGAGAAACTCCGCGACCCCCAGGTCTGGCTGGCGGCGTACGGGCAGATCTTCTTCAGCCTGACCCTGGGGTTCGGCGTCATGATCGCCTACGCCAGTTACAACAAGCGGCGGGGCGACATCACGAACAACGCCTTCATCACGAGCCTGGCCAACTGCGCCACGAGTTTCCTGGCCGGCTTCGTCGTCTTCAGCGTCCTGGGGTTCCTGGCCCTGAAGCAGGGCAACGTGCCCGTGGCCGAGGTCGTCAAGGGCGGGCCGGACCTGGCGTTCGTGACGTACCCGCTGGCGATCTCGAAACTGGGGGAGTACGGCCGGTTCTGGCCGCCACTCGTCGCCATCCTCTTCTTCGTGACGCTGCTGAGCCTGGGCATCGACTCGCTCTTCTCGCTGGTCGAGGCGGCGGTGGCGGGGCTGCACGACCGGTTCTCGACGCTCTCGCGGAACACGGTGACGGCCGGCATGTGCCTCGGCGGGTTCCTGGTCGGCCTCCTCTTTGCCACGCGGGGCGGCCTGGCCTGGCTGGGCGTCTTCGACCGCTGGTGCAACGATTACGGGCTGGCGTTCGTCGGCCTCATGGAATGCCTGGCCATCGGGTACTTCTTCCGGACGGCCCGGCTGCGCGAGTACATCAACTCGGTGTCCGAGATTCACCTGGGCGGCTGGTGGGAACTGTGCATCCGGCTCGTGACGCCGCTGGCCTTGACGGTCCTGCTCGGCCACCAGATCCTGACGAAGGAACTCCTGGCCGTCGCCGGCGAGGACGCCGACCAAATCGCCTTCCTGGGCATGCAGGTGCATCGGGCCACGGTGGCCAGGGTCTTCTTCCTGGGCCTGCTGGTGGCGGCGTTCCTGCTGGGCCGGCGGAAGCGGCTGATCGCGATCGTGGCCTCCGGGGCCGTCGCCTACTTCCTGTTCAGCCTCTGGCTGAGCACGGAGGCGTCGCTGACCGCTGCCCTGGCCGTCATGATCCTGCTCGGCGGCCTGGCCATCTGCATCGGCATCGCCGCCAGGGGCAAGGACGTGGAGCACCACGAGCGGACGCACGGCTGGCCGGAGGACGAACGCCTGCTGCATGCCTCGGCGGAGGAGGCCGACGACGGCAGGTGAGCGGTCGCGGCACTTCCCGGGGAGTGCACATGGCGCGGCGGGCCGTCTTGCCCGCGGCGATGCGGGCGCGGTGCCCAGGACGGGACACCGCGCGACGCGCCGAGACCCGCCGCGCACCATCCCCACCGTATCCGGCCTAGCGCCGCTGCTCGGTCCGGAGATCGGCGAGCAGCCGTTTCCCCCCCGCCTTGCCGCGCCCCTGGAGCCATACCGCCAAGTCGACGCGGACTTCCATCGCTTCGGCCGTCTTCCCCTCCCTTCGAAATCGCTCGGCGGCGGCGCGGACCGTGGCCTCGAAATCCTCCGTGACGGTGGCCAGGATGCGCTCCGCCACCGCGGGGGACGCCTCGGCGAGGGCTGCCTCCTCCAGGGCCGCGTCGGCGGGGAACTGGAGCGGGTCCGGCGCCAGGCCCACCGTCGGGTTCGGGTTCAGGATGGTCCGGTCCTCGTGCCGGACGGCCCGCTCCACGGTCTCGTCGGCGAGGCGCGCCCCGTCGGCCCGCCGGACGCCCACCGCCGCCACCGCCCGGGCGGTCTTCTCGTGGTCCTCGACGGTGTACGCCCACTCGGCCGGCACGTGTTCGGTGACGAGGGCCGGGGTGTGCACGAGGTCGTGTTCCAGGTGCCGGACCCGCCGGGCCTGCCGTTCCAGGTCATGTTTGTCAACGTCGCCGCAGCGGCCGGTGCCGCGGCAGCGGGGACACGCCCTCGGGCCGCCCGGCCGCTTGCCGTGTCGGCCGGTGCCGCCACAGACGGGGCACGGCCGGTGCCACGCCTGCCGCAGGCGGGCCAGGCGGCCCCGCTCGACGAGCAGCAGCCGGCGGAGGCGGACGACCTCGGGGTTCGGCCCCTCCCGCGCCACCGTGTACGCGTGCACGTGCGGGTGGGCCGCGACGGGTTGGGTCCGGACCTGGAGTTCGCGCAGCCGCAGGTTTGCCGTGTACGCGGGCGGGGGGTCGGCGCCGGGGTCCGCGAGGTGCACCAGGTCCGGCGCCCGCGAGGCGAGGGCCGCCAGG
>JAWODB010000074.1:0-11272 GCA_046483505.1 Phycisphaerae bacterium | reverse complement strand
CGTCTTCCGCGGCGAGGCCGACGACGTGATCGTGGATCTCGTCCGATGCATCGGGTCCGGGCATGGTCTCGAGACATTCCCGTCGCTGTCGTACCACGCCGGCGACACGGTGGTCCACAACTCGCCGGACCAGGCGTGCCCGGACGTGGACTCACTGCCGGTGCCCGACCTGTCGCTGGTCGAAGGGTTCGACCTGAACGCCAAGGCCACCAAGGTGGTTCCCATCCAGACGTCACGCGGTTGCCCGTTCGACTGCACGTTCTGCTCGGTGACCAAGATGTTCGGACGCGCTTACCGTTTCCGCAGCACCGAGAACGTGATGTCGGAACTGCGGACGATGCGCAACCGCTGGGTCTTCTTCTACGACGACAATTTCACGGCCAATCGCGAGCGGGCCAAGGAACTCTGCCGCGCGATGATTCGCGAGAACCTGGGCCTCCACTGGAGTGCCCAGATCCGGTGCGACGCTGCCAGGGATTCCGAACTCCTGGACCTGATGGCCACGGCGGGCTGCTATTACGTCTACATCGGCTTTGAATCCGTCAGCCCCACCGTGCTCAAGGGCTACGAGAAACGCCAATCGGTCGAACAGATGGAGTTCGCCATCCGCGAGGTCCACCAGCGCCACATCCGCATCCACGGCATGTTCATCTTCGGCGGCGACCTCGATACCAGCGAGATGTTCCGCGAGACGGTCCGGTTCGCCCGGTCGCACCACATCGAGAGCGCCCAGTTCATGATCCTCGTGCCACTGCCGGGCACGCCGGTCTTCGACGAGATGAACCGCCAGGGGCGTCTTCTGTCGCGCGACTGGAGCCTCTACGACGCCCACCACGTGGTTTTCGAGCCGAAGAACATGACCACGTTCGAACTCCAGGTCGAGACCCTCCGGGCCTTCTGCCGGTTCTACTCGCTCTGGCCTGCCCTGCGACGGCTCGTCAAGGCCGACTTCTTCAGCCTGGCGATCAAGTTGTGGGGCCGCCATGCGGCGCGGGAATGCCGCCGCCGGCTGACCGGTTATGTTGAAGTCACCCGGCAGTGGGCCCACGCAACGGACCACCGGGTGGAATTGCGGGCACGACAGACGGCCGAGGATATCAAAATGGCTGCCGCCCGCTTCCACCTTGACGGCCTTCCGGGCCGCCAACAGGAAGGCTAGCCGACCGCCGCGGACGCGCCCGTCAGCCTCATCGAGGGCTTCCCCCGGCGAGAACTGCGCCAGGAGAAAACATGAACGCTTTGCTGATCTACCCCGAGTGTCCGGATACGTTTTGGAGTTTCAAGCACGCCCTGAAGTTCCTGGGCAAGAAAGCCGGCAGCCCACCACTGGGCCTCTTGACGGTAGCGGCGATGCTTCCGAAGGAATGGCACAAGCGACTGGTCGACATGCAGGTCACGAAGTTGACCGACGGCGACCTTGCCTGGGCCGACATGGCGATGGTGAGCGCCATGGCCGTCCAACTGGAATCGGCCAAGGGGGTCATTGCCCGGTGCCGGAAGGCCGGCGTGCGGATCGTCGCCGGCGGGCCGCTCTTCACTATCGAGCCCGGGCTGTTCCCCGAGGTTGATCATTTCGTTCTCAACGAGGCCGAGGTAACGCTGCCGCCCTTCCTTGCCGACTTGGAGCGGGGATGCCCGAAGCCGGTCTACACCAGCGCCGAATTCGCATCGATGGCGGACACGCCGGTCCCCTTGTGGGAACTGGCCGACCTCCGGCAGTACGGTTGGATGGGCCTCCAGTACTCCCGCGGCTGCCCGTTCCAGTGCGACTTCTGCAACGTCACCTCGCTGTTCGGCCGCCGCCTGCGGGCCAAAAGTTCGGCGCAGGTCCTGGCCGAACTTGACGCGCTCTATAGCCAGGGCTGGCGCAGCAGCGTCTTCTTCGTCGACGACAACTTCATCGGCAACCGGCAGTGGCTGAAGACCGACCTCCTGCCGGCCCTGATCCAGTGGCAGCGCGGCAAAGGCGTCCCGTTCCAAACACAAGTCTCGATCAACCTGGCCGACGACGACGCGTTGATGCGGCTGATGGTCGAGGCGGGGTTTCAGATGGTCTTCGTCGGCATCGAGACGCCCAGCGCCGACGCCTTGGCCGAGTGCCACAAGAAACAAAACGAGGGCCGAGACCTCGTGGCCGACGTCAAGCGGCTCCAGCGCGCGGGGCTCCACGTCCAGGGCGGTTTCATCCTTGGGTTTGACAGTGACACGCCCTCCATATTCCAGCGGCAGATTGATTTCATCCAGTCGAGCGGCATCGTCATGGCCATGGTGGGCCTCCTCCAGGCGATTCCCGGCACGGGCCTGCACGAACGGCTCTCCCGCGAGGGACGCGTCACCGAGCAGCTCTCGTCAGGTGATAACGTCGACGGCACCACGAACATCGTGCCGCGCATGGGCCTGGAGGGACTGCGCGAAGGCTACAAGCAAGTCTTGAGACACATCTATGCCCCCAAACACTATTACGGCCGTCTCAAGACGTTCCTCCGCGAATACGGGAAACCCGCTGTCGTGGAGAAAGTGCGTGGCGAACACCTGTGGGCGTTCTTCCGCTCATGCATCAGGCTGGGCATCATCGGCCGCGAGCGCTGGCAGTATTGGAAGCTCCTCGCATGGACCTACCTTCGGCGACCGGAGTTATTCTCGCTGGCCGTTACGCTCGCCATCATGGGCCACCACTGCCGTAAGGTCTGCCGACTGCACGTCCTGAAAGAGGTGTAGGAACGGGCCGTGCCGTCATCAATCGGGTAGGCAGGGGTGATTGCTCACCCCCGCCTCCCACACCACCGTACGGACGGAGCACGTATACGGCGGTTCACGGAGAGCACATGAGGCGGCGGTGCTCATCGAGGAGACTCACGAGACCCATGCGGCGCAGGGCGGCGGTCGGGACGGCCTGGTGCATGTGAGGGGCACCCGAAGGAACCGGTCCCGCGCACGCTTGACGCGCCAAGCCCGTATCCTCGGCGATTCCGTCGCCTGCCTTCCGGGGTGGCCCAGGCATCCCAGCCCTTGGATCTGCGCCTCGCTCGTGCATCGTACCGTCCGCGGCGGGTGGCTCCCTGTGTTCGGCCCTTCGCGGCGCCGCGAGCGACCGCTACTATGGCCTCGGCTGACTCCTGCCGGCCCCTCCCGGCCCGTCGCCGGGCCGGTAGCTCATGGCAGACCGGCAGGTCTCCCGGGGTAAGGTGTGTGACCGTCACCGCACGCCCGCCGCATCTACGCCGCCGCGCTCCGGGTGACATCGGGCTTCGAGTCTCATGGCCCTCTCGCCCACGCGACGCCGCCTCGTATGCGATTCCTGTTCGTCGGGCGGCAGGTTTGCCTGCAGCTTCCTTCCGACCCCGCCTCGCGGCGGCGGCCGTTGCCGTTCGGCTAACGGTTCCCGTCACCAAGGTCCGCGGAGGACTTGCACCTCCGAGTCTCGCGCCATGCCTGGCGCACCGTAGAAGGCCGCCGGCGTCGTCCGCGCCGGCGTCGATGGCATTCCGCCCGGCTCCGGTGCGGCGGAGGCGCCGGCCGTCGGCAGGGGCGCGACAGGCATCAGCACGATCGCCAGCAGCAGGGCGGCCGGGGCCCTCGCCATGGCCGCATCGGGCCATGCCCGCCTCAGCCGGACGCCACCCGCCGGATCTGCGGCTCCCACAGCAGCGAAACCGATCATCATACACCCCTACCGTCTCGTGTTGCGCACCGCCTGCCCGGGGCGTCGCCGATCGGGAAGTAACTCTCGGCGTTGCCGAACCCGTGGTGACACTTTTTCACTCGCAGTCGCCCCCGCACGCGCCGCGACAGCCGCCGGGACAGCACCGCGGCCTTCATGCGGGATTCTCCAGATGGTCCGGCACCCACGACCGCCGGCCCGTCTACTTCCCAGCCACCGGCAGCGGCCGAAAGTCCGGCTCCTCCCGCCACTTGAGGTTCTTTTTGCCCCGGTGGGTGCCGTAATACGGGACGTTGGCGTCGATCCAGGTGACGATCCGGATGAACTCCTCGCGGGTGAGATCCCCCTTGCACGGGTCCCGGCGGATGCGCTCGACCAGTTTGCTCTGGTGCGATCCGAACGTCATGGGCGGTTCGGCGGGAACGTTCGCACACCCCCCGCCGCCGTCAAGGTAACTGACCAGCGCCTGGTCGATGAGGTTCTCGTAGGAGCGGTTCCACATCTCGGTCAACTGGCCGGAAAGGACCAAGCCGCCCTCGGGCTTCTCGCCCCCGTGGCACCCGGTGCAGCGTTCGTTCAAGATGGGCTGGACGTCCCGCGGGTAATGGACCATACGGGGGCCGCTGTCTCCCGGCTGTGGCGAGAGGGACTGCGCGGGATAGCGCATGGCCATGGCGGGCTTCACGGCGGGCGCCTGTCGGCGGGGCTCGTGGCATCCGACGCAGGACCTGCTTTCGCCCGGCATCAAGTTGATGAATGTCCGCATCCGCTGCAATTCCATGTAATCCTCATCCAGCACCTGGAAGAAGAGGTTCTTGCCGGCCGGCACGGTGAAGCAGGCCGACCCGTCGTCGTGGACCTCCGCGACGCCGTGAACCTTCTTCCTGCCCACATCGGCCTTGTAGCTGACCGCCGCCGACTGCAGGCCCGCCGTGTCCTTCTGCTTGTACGCCCGCCGACCATCCTTCCAGGTGGTGGGGAGCACCTCCATGACGCGCACATACTTGACGCGGCCGCGCTCGATCCCCCTCATCCCCCGGTACACGTCCTGCACGAACAGCGTGGCCGTCTTCCGGCTCTCCGTTTCGTTCTGCCGGGCCACCGGCGGGATCGCCGCCGGCCGGCGGCGCGGCCGAAGCGGCATCGGCTGGAAACAGGCCGTGTCCGGATCCCGATAGAGTTCCGCCCGGTTCCCCCATGCGTCCAGCACGTAGATCCCGTAGCCTGTCGGGCCGTCATCCTCTTTGAGTTGGGGATCGTGGGAAACGAGGAAGCATTTCTCCGACAGCGGATACGGTTGCCGGAAGAGTCCCTTCCCCCGCGTGGTCTGAAACATGCCGGGGTACCCGATCTCGGGCGTGAGATTGGTCATCGCCTCGGCGGTGCGCTTGGTCACGCACGGGTCGACCAGGATCACCGGCCCGACCGGGGGGCCGCAGTGCGGCGCGCCGATCGTCACGATCCGCGGACTGCCCGGGATGCTGCGGGCGTCGACCATCCCGGCCGGCAGGACCACGGTGTTCTTGTACACGTGATCCGAGTAGCTGCCGTCCGGGCGCATCGACCAGAGGCTCTGGACGTTGCCGAACCCCTTGTCGACGTACTCCCATCGCATGTAGAGGACCCGGCCGTCGCCCATGACACAGGGATCGAGTTCGGTGAACTGCCCGCTTGACAGGCAGCGGACGTTCTTGCCGTCGGCGTCCATCACGTGCAGCGTCGTGACCGAGCAGGGAAAACAGGCGACCGCCCGCTTCGAGCGCGTGGAGGCGAATACGATCTTGCCGCTGGGCAGATAACACGGGTCGACGTCGTCGTAACGCCCGTAACACGAGTCCTCGTAGCGGCGTCTCATCGCCGCCTCGTCCCGGTCAAAGGTAAGTTGCCGCAACCCCGTGCCGTCGACGCCGACCTCGTAGATACGGTAGCCCGCGTCCTTGCCCGTCTTGTAGGCGAACACGATTCGTTTCGCGTCGAACGAGAGGTCGAACTGGCCGAACACGCCGTCGCTGAGTTGCGGGACGATGTCGGTCACCATGCCGTCCGGCGCCGCCGACGAGAGGATGCAGAGGTTGCCGCCCGGTTCGTGGCTGCCGTCCTTGTGTTCGCTGTAGATGTGACTGGAGGACCAGGCCTTCCGTTTGACAAACAGGAGTTTGTCGAACGTCAGCAGGGGATGGCTCAACAGGGCTTGGCGCCGAAGGGCGTTCAGTGCGTTCTCAACCTTCTGCTTCTGCTCCGGGGTGCCGCCTTCCGCCGCCCGCTGTTTCGTCTCCAGTTCGGCCAGTTGTTTCAAGTACGTTGGGCCCTTCGGATAGCGCGGGCCGAAGGTGGCGATCATGTCCCGGAGGGCCGCTCGCAGCGTCGCCACCTTCACGCGTCCCGGCGGGAGGAAGGCCCGGCGGTACAGGGGCGGGATCCGGCCGAGGTGCCCCTCGGGCGGAGGCGGCTTCCAGTCCTCCGGAAACGCCACCGGCGACTCCAGCCGCAACGCAATCACGTTCGGCGGCACCCCGTCCCGGGTGAGTTTCAGCGTGTGCGTCCCCTTCGTGACCGACAGGGTGCCCATCTCTTCCCACTGGGCGCCGTGGCGGCTCAACGGGTATCCGGGCCCCGTCCCGACATTCCCCCCGCGCCACGGATTGGGCGGCGACTGACCGGTGACGCTTCCGCAGCCCGTGACTGCGCGACGGTCGTCGAGCCACACCTCCAGCGGCCGCGACTCGGGCGACGCGTAACGGACGTGAAGGGTATACGGGGCGTTGACGGGAAAGTCGACGTCGTATTCGACCACCCACGGCCGCCGGCCGCCGTCGCCGGTCACCAAGTTGTCCCTGGGATACGTGTCGCGATAATCGGCGTACAGATCCGCGTTCGGGCCGACCTTGGCATTACCGCGGTCGAAGGCCCAGGCCGGAATCTGGATCGATCCGGCCGGCTTCGACTCCTCGGCCCCAGACGCCGACAGCGCGAGGCCCCAAACCGCCAGGCACGCCACGGCAGACATTGCCGGGGGCCGTGCCCCTCTGTCCCACCCTCGTCCGTCGCCCGTCATAGGGAACCTCCGTCCTCTCCAGGATCGGTGGACGCCAGGCGCCGATCACGTCACGCTACGGGCCGACTCGGCCCCAGCGATCTCATCGACCTGTCGCGGATGTCGCCTCGGTTTCTTCCTTTCATGCCTCCTCGGGGGTCTGTCCCGCGACGGCGCCCGGCTATTGCTTCTTGCGTTTCTCCGCCCGTTCCGCCTCGATCCGGTTGTACGCCTCGATGACCTCGGGCGGCCAGCGGAACGTCGGCGCGTCGGCCGGCTCGTAGCCGCGAAGGTGCGGCTGGTCCAACCGTTTTCGGACGGGCACATAGGCCCACGCGTTCTGCCGAAACGCCTCGTCGAGCAGTTCGGCAAACGCAGGCAGGTGCTTCTTCAACTGCTGGCGCGTGTTGATGTGGCAGAGAGGCGCTCCCTCGGCGCCGAGGGCTTCCAACCCGCCGCGGCGGTTGCACTCGAACCACGACTGCACGCCCTCGGCCCAGAACTCGCCGAACGAGCCCATGCCGTAGCCCCGAAACCGGCCCGTTTCCTTCGCCTTCTGATACAACGCCCGCAGCCTCGTGTTGAACTGCTCGTCGAGCCGGGCCAGCGCCCCGTGGATGGCGTGGCCGAACTCGTGGATGAGAATGTTCTCGCCCGCATAGGGGTCCCCGTCGAAGCCAAGCAGATTCTCTTCGCCGCAACTGACCGGCTTGCCGCCTAATCCCCGGGCCCGCTTATCCCACCAGGGCGACATCCCCCGGCACTCGGGCAGATCGGTCTGCATTTCGTTGTACGCCATGACACACACGTACATCTTCCGTGCGACGAGGTTCTCCAGGACGTCGGGCCGGCCGGCCAGCATCTTCCGCAGAAGGTACGCCGCTTCCCGCAGCGCGACCTGCGACACCTTCTCCGAACCCGCGACGAGCAGGCCGTCCGCCACGACATGCTGCTTGTAGAACGGGTCGAGCGTTTGCAGGAGTGCTTCGGCAGCGGACGGCTCTCCGCTCGGCCGGACGATCCGGCATCCGAACACCCCGCCGGCCCAGGCGCCCGGGTCCGCCTGGAACCTGACCGTCACCCGGCGCCTGCCCTTCGTCAGATCAGCGGGAACGGCGTACGTCACGTCCGTGAACTCGCCCGGCTTGGGCGCCTTGAGCGTCTGCGTGGCGATCTTCCGGCCGTCGATGAGAATGTCGAATACCCGGTTACCCGAGTCACCTCCCCAGTAGGTGACGATCAGGTGGACGGGCCGGTCGGGCAGGACCTTCATATCGTACGAGAACCACCCGCCGCCCCGGGCATCGCGCCATCGGCGTCCGAAGGCCGCACCCGCGTGGGACCTCTCGCCCTGTTGATGGTGGGCGCGTTCGAGCCCGGCTTCGGGCGTGACGACATCCACGGTCCGGGCGTCGAGTTCCTTGCGGCGGCGCTCCTCGGCTTCGCGGGCGGCCTTCTCCTTGAGCCACTCATCTTGAGTGAGAAGTCGCCAGTACACCGTGTAGCGCTGATGGTGCATGCGGTGAAGCGGAATGAGGGAAACATCGGCCGGCTTGCCGACGTTCTGCGTGCGGAATCGCAGGTCCTCGCCCACGGTCCGCTTGACCCAGGAGGCGGGATCCCCCGCATCGGTCACGAGCACCGGTACCATAGGGACGGGGGCGCCCGAGTACTGCTTGTTATGGGCGCAAGCGAGGTTCTCGGGCACACCTTCACGCCCCAGTTCGCCCGCCAGGACGAGCGGGCCGAACATGACGACGCCGAGGTTGCGGTCGTCGCGGGCCCGGTACAGGCGCACCCTCATGGGGAGGCGGACCTCGATCGTGTCGCCCTCTTTCCACGTGCGCGACAGGATCACGTAACTCTGCGGCGGGGCGTCGACGGTCTCCTTCCTGCCGTTGACCCACACCTCCGCGCCTGGGGTCGCCCAATACGGAACGCGGATCCGGACTGCGAATGCCCGGGGCATGTTCGTGGAAATCGTGATGGTCGTCGTCTGCTCCCGCGGGAACCGCGTCTCCTGCCGGACGGTGACGCCCTTTTCCTTCCAGTCGAGTTCGGACGGGATGAACAGGTTGACCCACAGCGTGTTCTCGTCGTGGTAGTAGATCGTCTCGCCGTACTTGGAATGGTTCTCCATGCCGGTGCCGACGCAGCACCACATGGAGTCGAACGGCGTGCTGTAGATCTTGAAATGTCCGGGCCGGAGGGAGTAGAAGTAGGTCACCCCGCCGCTGGCGGGATCCTGCGATCCCAGAATGTGGTTGTACAGGGCCCGCTCGTAGTAGTCCATGTACCTGGCATCCGGCCGCCATCCGAAGAGGTGGCGGGTCAGTTTCAGCATGTTGTACACGCAGCACGTTTCGCAACTGTCCCAGTTCAGGAACTTGGCCTCTTCCCCAGCCTCTTCCCCTTGCGCGCGGAAGTGTTCGTGGAAGTCCACGCCTCCCGGCGCGTACGACCGCGTCTCGACGACGCGGTCCCAGAAGAAGCGGGCGATCGTCGCGTAGCGCTCTTCACCGGTTAGTTCGTACAGGCGTGCGGCGCCGACGATCTTCGGGAGTTGCGTGTTGGCATGCTTGCCATGCAGTTCGTCTCGCTCCGCCTCCAGCGGGCCGAAGATCTGCTTGTGATCGAAACGCCCGGCGAGTGCGAGGTGGTTCGGGTCGGCCGTCAGGGCGTACAGGTTCGCCATGGCCTCGTTCATGCCGCCGTGCTCGCAGCGAAGCATCTTCTGAAACTGGTCGTCGGTCAGTTTGTCGGTGCCCTTCTTTGCCCAATCGACGAACTGGCGGGCCACATCGAGCGCCTGTGTGTTACCCGTGCAGGTGTAGGCATCGATCAGTCCCGCGTAGGTCTTGTGGAGGACGTACCAGGGCACATATCCTCCGCCGAGCCCCCACTTGTGGACCTTGATCCGGCCGGAGAACGTCGTCTCCCAAACCTCGGGCCTGACCGGTCCGGCGTAGCCGTTGCCGTGTTCGGCCTGGACCTTGGCGATCTCCGCGACCATGTAGTCGACTCGCTTCTTGAGTTCGGGATCGCCCGTGCTGGCATGCATCAGTGAACAGGCGCTGAGGTAATGCCCCGACATCTGACCGACGCAGTCCTTCTTCGCCCAGCCGCCGTAGCGTTCGCCCTTGGGCGGCAGACCCGCACGCTCGTGGTATGGCCAGAGGAAGCGGTCGGGATCGAGCCGAAGCAGATACGCCCGGTTGATCTCCATCGCCGTCTTGAACGGGCTGTCCAGCAACCTCACCCTTTCCAGGGGGAACGGCCGGGCCCTCACGGTCGAACCCGCCTCGTCCGCGACAAGCAGCGGACAGACCGCTGCAATCGTCGCCAGCACAAGCGTCGAGACCCCTACTGTCTTCATGGTCGATTCCTTCGATTCGCGCTGTCCGCGTCGTAGTCGCGTCGGCCCTGGCGCGGTTGCCGCGGCTGGGGGCAACCGGTATACCAGAGGGGCATGAACGAGCGACGGGCACTGACAACGCCCTGCCCCGGCCGGCAAGCGCGGCGGGGAGGGCTCAGCCGGCTTGCCGGCCTGCACAACCCGCGCCCAAGCGCACGGGACGGCACCCGCTGCTACGAACCCGATTCCTCACTTCCCTGCCATTCGGGTTCTCCTTGTGACGGCCACCAGTCTGTCAGGCGTTCCGCCCCCCTTGTGGGATGACCCACGCTTCAGGGGCCTCCTCTCAACACACCTGCCACGGGGGCCGCTTGGCCGTGTCCAGCAGTCGATTGGCCTGGTGGTCCCCAGGGAATTCGCCCTGCTTCGGATCGTACGTCAGGGGTCGCTGCAGGAGGTCGGCCATGGCAATCAACACGCAGAGCATGCCGCCGCGGTAGGCCACCTCCTCGTTGCAGAGGGTCCTGTTGCGCGTGCGGATACAGTCGAGCCAGTTGGCATAATAATCGTCGGCCCGGTAGAGCCGCACGTCGCCCGAGCCCAACGGCGTCCTGTCGTACTTCTCCTCGATAGTCGGTTCCCCATGGAGGATCATCTGCCCTTCCGTGCCGCAGACGTGCGCGTCCATCGCGTCGCCCGGCGTGCGCGGACAGTATATGGTCAACCCATCGGCGTACGTCAACGCCAGGGCCTCACGGCCATCACGGGGAGGGATAATCTCCACGGGGCTCTCGGCGTCCTTGCCCAGGGCCCACTGGGCCATGTCGAGCGTGTGCGAGCCCCAATTGCCGATCGATCCCAGGCCGAAGTCGCGATAGCCCTGCCAGCTGGGGCTGCAATACTCCCGGTCCCATCCCACGAGCGATCCAAAAGGCCACCACGGGGCGGGGCCGAGCCACATGTCCCAATCGAAGACTTCCGGATCCGGCTGCGCGGGCGTGCGTCGTGTGTACTCGGGGAATGCGAAGGTCGGTCCAGGGCCCACACCTTCTCGGGTTCGGGGAGACGCGCCGGCGCCTTGACCTCCGTGGCCCGCACCCACTCGGCGGGGAGCCGGACCGAACCGATGAGCCAAGGCGGCTCCTCGCCCCAGGCAAGGTCGCGCGTCAGGCGGATCAGCTTGCCCGCCTCGCCCGACTCGTCCGCGTTCAACTGGCCGCGG
>JAWODB010000020.1:0-32013 GCA_046483505.1 Phycisphaerae bacterium | reverse complement strand
GCGCGGCCCGCTCCCCGGCCGCCAGGTGCCCCGTAAGGGCACGTGGTTCGCCCTGGCGGCGACGGTCGTCTCGGAATTCAACACGGGCCAGGTGCAGGGCGTGTACGTCCTCCCGTTCGAGTGGGCGCCGTATATGCCGGAGTTCGACCCGGAGAGGGACCGCGACGACCGGCGTCGGCCGCCGGACGGGCGTCGCGGGCCGCGGGACGGGCGTCGTGACGGTCGCGGCCGGGGCCGCTGAGGCGTGGGAGGAGGTTCCAGGAGCCCTGTTCGCCCTGCGTCCCGACGGCGGCGCTGCGGGCCGGCGCAGCAGGCTTTCGCGAAAAAGACTCCTGGAACCTTCTCCCGGACGGCCGTGCCGGCGGGCGCATATCTTGTTCCCCTTCCGCCTCGTGGTATAATGGTCGCCGTATTATCGCCCGTTTCATCGTCCCTTGACGGGAGGGAACTGTCATGCTCGTCTTTATTATTCGTCTGCTCTTCTTTCTGGCGATGGTGGCGGCGGGATACGTCTTCGGCGACGCCGTCGGCGACGGCAGCCAACTCATCGGCATGCTGAGTTTCGCAGGGGCCGCCATCGTCGTCGTCATGCTGGACGTGGCGCTGCGGAACAAGAACATCAGCGTCATCTCGGCGGTGTTCTTCGGCCTGCTGGTGGGGCTGGTGGTGACGATGCTGCTGGGCCCCGTGGTCGACATGTACGAGTGGGTCGACGTGAAGGTCCGCGAGGCGCTCAAGGTGGGCATCGCGGCGGTGGCGTCGTACCTGGCGGTGTCGCTCATCCTCCAGACGAAGGACGATTTCCGCTTCATCATCCCGTACATCGAGTTCGCCAAGCAGCAGAAGGGCGGCCGGCCGATGCTGCTCGATACGAGCGTGATCATCGACGGCCGCCTGGCCGACATCGCCGAGACGGCCTTCCTGGATGCCCCGCTCATCGTGCCGCGGTTCATCCTGCGCGAACTCCAGGGCATCGCGGACTCCCAGGACAAGATGAAGCGGGACCGCGGACGCCGCGGCCTCGACATCCTGAACCGCCTCCAGACCACCCCGTCGGTCGACATCCGCATCGAGGACACCCGCCTGGAGGCCGGCCCCGGCGAAGGGCCCGACCAGATGCTCGTCAACCTGGCCTCGCAGGTGGGCGGCCGCATCGTCACCGTCGACTACAACCTGAACAAAGTGGCGCGGCTGACGGACGTGGAGGTCATCAACGTCAACGACCTGGCCAACGCCCTGAAGCCGTTGGCCATCCCCGGCGAGGAACTCGAGGTGGCCGTCCTCAAGCCCGGCCAGGAGGAGGGGCAGGGCGTCGGCTACCTGGAGGACGGCACGATGGTGGTGGTCGAGGACGGCCGGGACCGCATCGGCGAGACCGTGACCATCACCGTGACGAACGTGCTCCAGAAGAGCGCCGGGCGGATGATCTTCGGCCGTATCGGCCCGCCCCCGCGGCGCAAGTCGTGACGGCCCGTGTTGTTTCAGGATGTCATTCTGAGGCCCCGCTGTTTTCGGGTTCGAAGAATCTCGCCGTGCCAGCGCCAAAACGACGACGACCAAGGCGAGATTCTTCGTCGGCCTTGGCGGGCCTCCTCAGAATGACAACGCCTTGCGTTTCCGATTTTGCCGCGCCGTCGCCTTGAACAGGACACCCCATGGCCACTCCGAAAGCCAGCGTGATTCTCGCCGCCGCCGGCGCCGGCCGGCGGTTCGCCGAGGGCCGGGCTGACACCGTCCCGGGGGGAGGGAAGGTGTTCGCCTCGCTGGCGGGTCGGCCCGTCCTGGCGCACGCGCTGGAGGCGTTCGCCCGCGTCGAGGCCGTGGTCGAAGTGGTCGTCGCCGTTCCCGCGGGCGGGCTGGACGCCGCCCGCGAGCAGTTCGGCGAGTCGCTGGACGGCGGCCGGCCACTCGCGTTCGTTGCCGGCGGCGAAACCCGCCCCGAGAGCGTCCAGCGGGCCCTGGAGGCGACCGACGAGGGGACGGAACTGGTCGCCGTTCACGACGGCGCCCGCCCGCTCATCCGGCCGGCCGTCATCGAGGAGGCCCTCCGCGTGGCCGTCGAGCACGGCGCCGCGGTCGTCGGCCGGCCCGTCGATCACACCATCAAGATGGTGGCCGAGGACGGCCGGGTGACCGAGACCGTGCCGCGACGCACCCTCTGGATGGCCCAGACGCCGCAGGTCTTCCGCCGCGAGATCATCGCGCAGGCCTACGCCCGGCGGGGCGACATGGTCGGCCGCGTGACCGACGATGCCCAACTCGTCGAGGCGCTCGGCAAGCCCGTCCGGATGGTCCGGGGTGATGCGGCGAACATCAAGATCACGACGCCGGAGGACCTGCGCGCGTGCGAGGCGCTCCTGGCCGCCGGCTGGCCGTTCGAGGCGTGAACCGTTACCGGACGCGCGCGTGACCGAGCCATCAAACAGCGATAGGCCCCCGCTCGAGGAAGCCGCGGCTTCGCCGGCGGCGCGGGGGCAGACGGCGGCGACCGTCGCGTTCCTCGTCCTGGTGGCCGGTGTGCTGGCGTTCTACCGGACGACGGACCGGCCGCTCTTCACGGCCCACGAGGCGCGGGCGGCGCGGTGCGCCCGGCACATGCTCCGCTCCGACGAGTGGCCGGAGGGGAAACCCAGCCCGTGGCTCGTCCCGCAGTTCTCGCCGGACGCGCCGGAGGGCATCGCCTACCAGAAGCCGCCGCTCTACTACTGGGCGGTGGCGGCCGTGAGCCTCGTTGGCGGCGATGTGACGCGGCTGACGGTGCGCCTGCCGAGCGCCGCCGGCTTCGTCCTGCTGGTGGTCATCGTGTACTTCCTGGGACGGACGGTCGTCTCGCACCGGACGGGGCTCGTCTCGGCCCTCGTCTTTGCGAGCACGCCCAAGGTGCTGTGGTGGGGCCGGGCGGCCGTGCTCGACCCGATGCTGACGGCGTGCATCGCGGGGTCGCTCCTGTTCTTCCTCCGCGCGCATCTGGCGGGGATGGCGGCGGGACCGTTGAGCCGTCGGCCGGAGGTCGACGAGAACGGCGAGGAGGCTTCCTCGCGCGAACGACCGGCGACGTACCGTCGCCGGCTCAACGGGGTGGGCAACGACGCCGATGTGGCGAGCGCGGGGGGTGCGGAGACCCGCCGCGCACGAGTTTTGCTCGCCCCGTCCGGCGCGTGGCAGATGTACCTCTTCTGGGCCCTGGCGGGGCTGGGGACACTCGTCAAGGCGACCGCCCTGGTGGTGCCGCTGCTGGCGGCCGGGCTGTACCTCCTGGCACGCATGCCCGCGGAGGGATGGCGGCGGCCGCTGGCGCGCCTGAAGCCCGTGACCGGCCCGCTCGTCCTCCTGCTGGTGGCGGCGCCGTGGCACGTGGCGGCCCACGTGGCGACCGGGGGCGCCTTCAGCCGCATCTACTGGGGCGTGCACGTCTTCGGCCGGGCCACGGGCACGAGCGTCTTCGAGGAGACGACCGCGTGGTGGTACTACCTGCCGGCGATGGCCCGCGACCTGTTCCCGTGGGTGGTCTTCCTGCCGGGGGCGCTCGTGCAGGTGTGGCGGCGGCCGTCGAAGCCGTACCGGGGCCGGCTGCTCCTGCCGCTGGTCTGGTTCGTGGGGAGTCTTGTCTTCTTCTCGGCCGTCTCGTTCCGCAAGGACGAGTACATGCTGGGGGCGTACCCGGCGGCAGCAGTGCTCATCGGGTATTTCCTGGACTACTACGTCGAGGCGCAGCACGCGGACGCGCGCCTCCGGAAGTGGGTGGTGGCGGCGTTCGTGCTCGTGGCCGCGGCGGCGGTCGCGATGGCCGGGGGGTGGCTGGCCCTCGGCCTGTGGCCGGCGGCGCGCGAGGCGGTGCTCGAGGCGCTCCACAACCGAACGGACCGGGCGGTCGTCTCGGCCATGGCGGACCTCCTGGCCGGCCGGGTCTGGGTGGCTGTCCTCCTCGCCGGGCCGGTCATGGTCGGCGCGGTGGTGTCCGTCGCGATGGTCGTACGGCGGCGGGCGGCGGGCGCGGTGGCGCTGACCGTCTGCACGACGCTCCTGGCGTTCGTCCTGTTCGTCGAGGTGGTCGTGCCGGTGCTGGGGCGGGTGCGCGGCCTGGCGGACTTCGCCGACGTCGTCCGGGCCGAGGCCGTCCGGCGGGGGCCGGAGACGCGCGTCCTCCTGGCCGTCGCCGAGTGCCACGAACTGGCGTTCATTCTGGATGAGCGGGCCGAGGGGCTGCGGGCCCATCCGGAGGCGGTGGACTTCCTGAATCGCCGGGCGGCGACCGGCCGGCCGTGGCTCCTCGTCACGGACCGCCGCGCGTGGGACGGGCGCCGATGGAGCGGTCTGGCGGGCGGCTGGCACGTCGTGGCCGAGACGGTCGAGGGTCACCGCCGGCCGATGGTCTGCGCGGCGCCGCGGACAGTGGACGAGTGAGCGCGGCGGGTCTCCGCACCTGCCTCGGTCAACGATGTCATTCTGAGCGAGCGCAGCGAGCGAAGAATCTCGCCGTGCGAGGGGCAAAACCGCAACGGCCAAGGCGAGATTCTTCGTCGCGGCTTCGCCGCTCCTCAGAATGACAACCCGATGGCGAAGCGCGGCGGGTGCGAGACCCGCCGCGCACGAATCGACGATGGGGAAGCGATGAGCAAGAAGGCCTCCGGGAAGACGTCGAGGGGCGGCGCGGGCCACGCCGTCAGCGCCGTCCTGCCCGCCTACAACGAGCAGGACGTGCTCCGCCAGTCGGTCGAAGAGTTGCACGCGGCCCTGGAAAAGCAGTGCGAGCGGTTCGAGATCCTCATCGTCGACGACGGCTCGACCGATGACACGCCGCGCCTCGCCGACGAGTTGGCCGAGGAGCACGACGCGGTCCGCGCCATCCACCATCGGCCGAACCAGGGGTACGGGGCGGCGCTCCGGACCGGGTTCACGAGGGCGCGCCTGCCGCTCGTCTTCTACACGGATGCGGACAGCCAGTTCGTGCCGGGCGAGATCGGCCGCCTGCTCGAGCGCATCGGCGAGGCGGACATCGTCACCGGCTACCGGGCCGACCGGCAGGACCCGTGGCTCCGCAAGTTCTTCTCGTGGGGGTTCAAGAAGTTCATCGGCCTGGTGTTCGGCGTGCGGGTGCGCGACTGCGACTGCGCGTTCAAACTCTACCGCCGGAAGGTGTTTGACGAGATCACGATTGATTCCGATATGTTTTTCGTCGACGCCGAGGTGCTGGCGAAGGCGGCCGTCCTCGGCTACCGCATCGACGAGGTGCCGGTCACCCACCGGCCGCGGGCCGGCGGCGAGAGCACCGTGCGCCTCGGGCACATCCTCTCGACCCTGCGGGAGGCGTGGCACGTGTTCCGCGAGCCGAACCTGCCCGTTCGCGAGCCGAAGAAGGCGTGAGCGGCGCTCTCGCGCGGTGGGTACGGAGACCCACCGCGCCAAACCTGTGGCGTTCGCCGCGGCGCGACGCACGGCCGGGCAAGGCCGGCCGTGGCACGTCAGAGTTCGCCACCCATCTGGCCGGGCTTCTCGGGATGGACCTCGATGCACGCCAGCCCCGGGTACGTCTTGCCCTGGATCATCACCCGCAGGCTCTTCACGGGCACGTTGAGGCCGAGGTCGACGATGACAACCTTGCCGGAGGCCACGTCGGCGAGCCGCTGGGACTTGGTTTCGTTGAGGTTGAGTTCGGCCCGTCCCCAGGGGTTGGTGCCGGGCTCCCCCCCGCGGGGGAAGATCAGGACGTACCGGCCGTGGGCGGGCGGCTTCCACGTGGCATAGAACCAGCCTCGCGGATTATCCAGCGACCACGCCGTGCCCGTCCGGTCGCCGCCGAAGACGTCCTGCGGCCGGCGGGTGCCCCAGGAACTGGACGCCTCGGCGGAGCCGTGCGCGCCCACGTCGTCGCGCCGCGGGAAGCGGTCGGCCCACTCCTTCTCGAACGTCTCGTGCGTGACGACGGTGATGATGGGGAAGGCGGCGGCGACTTCGGCCAGGGCGTCGTTGGTCTCGACCAGCCCTTTGCGGACGGCCGTGAGTTCGGCGGGGTCGGCCTTGTCGCCGGTGCCGGGGTCGGTCCCGGCGGATCCGCCCGCGTCGGCACCGACGCGTTTCAGGTATGCCTGGTAGTACGTGCGGGCGCGGTGCATGGCGAGGATGCGGCCCTGGCGGCTGGCCTCGGCGGCGAGTTGGCGGTACCGGTGCCCGAGGGCCGCCAGCGCCCGGACCGGCAGTTTATCCGTGGTCATGCCGGCCAGCAGGATGTACTTGTTGAGCGGGTCGTCCTGCGCCAGGTTGAGTTGCTTGGCGGCCGCCTCGGGGTCGTCGAATTCCACCACGTAGATGCGGACGAGTTTCTCGCGGACGTCCTGGTCGTCCGGGTGTTCCTCCAGGTGCGCCTTCAGCCGCTCGGCCTGCGCCAGGAACCCTTGCCGCGTCTGGGCGTAGTCGAGTTTCGCCTTCAGGTGGTCGTGGCTGATGCTGAGGAGGTTCTTGGCCAGGGGCAGGGCCCGGCGGTAGAGGCGGGCGGCCTCGGGGAACTGCTGCATCGCGACCCGCTCGTCGGCATAGTCGACGAGGGTGCGGACGAGGGCCTCGCCGGCCTCGATGCGGTCGCGTCCCCGCGCGTTGTTGTAACGCTGCTGATGCGCGTTCAGGATCTTCTCGCGGGCGGCCTCGCGGCGGTCCGGGTGGAGGCGCATCAGCCGCTCCATGGCGTCGACGGCGACGGAGAACCCGCCCTCCTCGCCGACGGCCAGGTCGTATGCCCGCTCGCAGAGCAGGGCCTCGAGGGCGTCGCCGGCCGTCCCGCTGCGGGCCTTCTTGAGCATCCGCTCGGCCAGGGCCACATCGTCGGCCGTTTCGACGGTGGCCTGGACCTTCGCCAGATCGTCGCCGAACGCCTCTTTGAAAGCGGCCTGGGCCTCGTCGTCCGGCGCGGCGGCGCGGGCGCCGGCCGGAGCCAGGGCGAACAGCAGTGCAACAGCAATGGTGCGGCGGATCATGCGATGGCCTCCTCCGCGGGTTTCGGCGTGCGTTCGGGCGTCGTAGCCGCATCCATACGCAGAATGGTGCAGCAGGCTGCCACGTTAGCGGTGCGGACACGGTCTCGTATCAACTGAGTCCGTATTGCTTGATCTTGCGATAGAGCGTGCGTTCGCCGATGCCGAGGATCTCGGCGGTCTTCTGGCGGTTGCCCTCGGTCTCTCGGAGCGTCCGCTCGATGAGCATGCGTTCGGCGTCCTGGAGGCTCATGCCGGAGGCCAGGTCGCCGCCCTCGGGGACGGCCTCGCCGGGCCGGATCTCCGCCGGGATGTCCTCGACGTCGAGCGTTTCGCCCCGGGCCAGGACGACCATGGTTTCGAGCGTGTTGATGAGTTCCCGTACGTTGCCGGGCCAGCCGTAGGCGCTGAGGACGGCCTGGGCCTCCGGCGTCATGGCGGTGACGGGCTTGCCGTGCTCCTCGGCCAGGCGGCGGATGTAGTGTTCGGTCAGCAGGGGGATGTCCTCGCGCCGCTCGCGGAGCGGCGGCAGGACGATCCGCACGACCTTCAGGCGGAAGAAGAGGTCCTCGCGGAACGCACCTTGTTTCACGAGGCCCGCCAGGTCGCGGTTCGAGGCGCTGATGAGCCGCACGTCGACGGTCCGCGGCTCGTTGGAGCCGACGCGGACGATCTCGCCGTTCTCGATGACCCGCAGGAGTTTGATCTGGATGGGGTGCGGCATGTCGCCGACCTCGTCGAGGAACAGCGTGCCGCCGTCGGCGTGCTCGAAGCGTCCCTTGCGGCTGGAGACGGCGCCGGTGAAGGCGCCCTTCTCGTGGCCGAAGAGTTCGCTCTCGAGGATGCCTTCGCTCAGGGCCGCGCAGTTCAGGGCCACGAAGTTCCGCGGCTTGCGTGGCGAGTTGTTGTGGATGGCCTTGGCGACGAGTTCCTTGCCGGTGCCGCTCTCGCCCTCGATGAGGACGGTGGCGTCGGTGGGGGCGATCTGTCGGCAGGTCTCGACGACGCGGCGGATGGCGGGCGACTGCCCGATGATGCCCTCGAAGCCGAACCGCTCCTCCAACTGGGCGGAGAGTTGCTCCGTCCGCGCCACCAGCCGCCGGTGCTCCAGGGCCTTCGCCACCCGGTCCCGCAGTTCGCCCAGGTTCAGCGGCTTGGTGACGTAGTCGTGGGCGCCTTCGCGCATGGCCTGGACGGCCGTCTCGATGGACCCGTGGCCGGTCACGACGATGACCTCGGTCGCGGGGTCGCGCTGCTTGGCCTCGCGCAGAATCTGCATGCCGTCCACCTCGTGCATGACCAGGTCCGTCAGGATCAGGTCGAAGCCGTTGTCGTCGAGGAGGTCGAGGGCCCGGCGGGGCTCGGTGACGACGACGCAGTGATGGCCCTGGCGCTCGAGGGCCTCGTGGACGGCGTCGGCCTGGGGGCGGTCGTCCTCGACGATGAGGATGCGTGCGGCCTCGTCGGATTGGTCGGTGTGGGGCATGGGTTTTCGTTTTGCGGGAATCCTCTCGCTGCGCCCGTTGAGCCGGCGACGGCACGTCGCCGGTCGTCGCCGCGTCGGCGCCCTCCCGTCGTTCGCGTCGACCTTCGGTCGCCGGCTCAACGGTCGCCTCGCGGGCTGCTCAGTCTTCCTCTCCCTCCTCGGCGGCGGGCAGGTGGATCGTGAACCGCGTCCCGCGACCCACCTCGCTATGGACGTCCAGCGTCCCCTTGTGTTCGGTCACGATGCGCCGGACCGCGGGCAGGCCGAGCCCCGTTCCGCCGGAACGTGTAGAATAATACGGCTGGAAGATCCTGTCCAGATCCTCCTGCCCGATGCCGCAGCCCGTGTCGGTCACGTGGAGCCGGACGCCGCGGCGGTCGCCCTCGGTGGCGATCATGAGGTCGCCGCCGTCGTCCATGGCGGCCTCGGCGTTCAGAACGAGGTTCGCCAGGGCCTGTTTCAGGCGGTCGGCGTCGACGGCGACGGGCGGCAGGCCGTCGGCCAGGCTCGTGCGCATCTGGATGTTCGATGTCTGAAGCCGGTCGGCGTAGAAGTCCACGAACTCCTCCACGATGGGGTTCAGCGCCTGCACGGTCAGCCGCACTTCGTGCTTGCCGGCCAGTTTGAGGAAATCGTCGAGGATCTGGTGGAGGCGGTCGGCCTCGTGCTGGAGGGTGTCCAGCCGGCGGGCGAGGCGGGGCTCCAGCGCCCGGCCGGGCCGCTCCAGGTCCTCGCGCAGCAATTGGACGTTCAGTTGCAGGGTGGACAGCGGGTTCCGGATTTCGTGCGCCAGACCGCCGGTCAGCGTACCGATGTAGGCCAGGTGCTCGGCGTCGCGTGCGCGGCGTTCCGAGTCCAGCGCCCGGCGTTTGGCGCGGCGGGCGAGCAGGGCGGCCACCGCCGACGCCACGCCGGCGCCGGCGGCGAACCCGAGGGCCAGCGCGAGGCCTGGTTCCACGAGCGCCCTCCTCCCGCGATGTCTCCACCGGGTCGCACCGCGGCAGGTCAAGCGCGGCAGGTCGGGGGGCCCGCCGGGCGTCACGTTCCTGACATGAACCGCCGGCGACACGCGGTGCGGCTTAGAGGCTGTTTCATAACCTCCCTCTCCCTCGACGGAAGAGGGTCGGGGTGAGGGTGAAGGACCCGTCAATCCCCCTCACCCTGCCCTCTCCCGCCAGGGGAGAGGGTATGGAAACAGCCTCTTACTCGGCCTGCGCCTCTTCTTCCTGCAGTGCGGCGCGCCGCGACAACTTGATCCGGCCGCGGTCGTCCACGTTGATGACCTTGGTGCGGACCGTGTCGCCCACCTTGACGACGTCGGTCACGTTCTTGACGTAGTCGTCGGCGAGTTCGGAGATGTGACACATGCCGTCCTGGCCGGGCAGGATCTCGATGAACGCGCCGAAGTCCTTCACCGACACGACCTTGCCGGTGTAGATCTTGCCGACCTCGGCCTCGGCGGTCACGTCCTTCACTTTCTGGACGGCGGCCTCGGCCTTGTCGGCGTCGACGCTGGCGATGGTGACGGTGCCGTCGTCCTCGATCTCGACCGTGGCGCCGGTCTCTTCCTCGATGCTGCGGATCATCTTGCCGCCCGGCCCGATAACCTTGCCGATTTTCTCGGGGTTGATCTGAATCTGGATGAGGCGCGGGGCGTGGCGGCTGATTTCCTCGCGCGGCGAGGGAATCGTTTCGAGCATGACCTTGAGGATCTCCATGCGGGCCTCGCGGGCCTGGGCCAGGGCCTCGCGGCACACCTGGAGATCGACGCCGCGAACCTTCATGTCCAACTGGATGCCGGTGATGCCCTTCTGGGTGCCGGCCACCTTGAAGTCCATGTCGCCGATGTGGTCTTCCTCGCCCTGGATGTCGGTCAGGAGGAGGCCCTTCTCCTGGTCGGAGATGCGGCCGACGGAGACGCCCGCCACCGGGTTCTTGATCGGTACGCCGGCGTCCATGAGGCTGAGCGTGGCGCCGCAGACGGTGGCCATGCTGCTCGAGCCGTTCGACTCCATGATGTCCGAGACCGTCCGGATGGTGTACGGGAAGTCGCCGGTGGGGACGACGTTCCTGAGACACTTCTCGGCGAGGGCGCCGTGACCGATGTCGCGGCGTCGCGGGCCCCGCATGAACTTCACCTCGCCCACCGAGAACGGCGGGAAGTTGTAGTGCAGGATGAACGTCTTGCGGTATTCCTCGATGAGGCCGTCGATGATCTGCCGATCCTCACCCGTGCCGAGCGTGCTCGTGACGAGGGCCTGCGTTTCGCCGCGGGTGAACAGCGCGGAGCCGTGCGTGCGCGGCATGATGCCGACCTCGCACGAGATGGGCCGCAACTGGTCGGGCTTCCGGCCGTCGGTCCGCTCGCCGGCAAGGAGCATCCTCCGGATGAGGCGGTCCTCGACGTTCGTCCAGGCGCTCGTGAAGTCGGAGGCGGACCACTCCTCGGTCTCGCCCTCGGGCCCGAGGATGGCCTCGCGGGCCTTGTCCTTGAGCGTGGTGCAGGCGGCCTTGCGGTCGAGTTTGCCCGGGATGTGCTTGGCCGATTCCAGGTCCGCCAGGTACCCGTCCTCGATCTGCTTCTCCAGGGCCGAGGTGTCCTTCGGGCCGGCGAACGCCTGCTTCGGCTGGCCGGCCTTCTCGACGAGTTCGTTCTGCATCTCGATGACTTCACGGATGAAGTCCTGGGCCTGCTCCAGGCCCTCGAGGACCTTGTCCTCGGGGACCTCGTCGCCCTCGACCTCGATCATGTTGATGGTGTCTTCGTGGCCGGAGACGGCCAGGTCCAGCGTGCCGCCCTCGCGCTGCGTGTGCGTGGGCATGAGGACGAAGTTGTCGCCGTCCAGGCCGATGCGGCAGGCGCCGAGCGGGCCGTCCCACGGGATCGGCGACAGGCACAGGGCCGCGCTCGCCCCGATCATCGACAGGATGTCCGGGTCGTTCTCCTGGTCCGCCGAAAGGACCAGGGCCACGATCTGCACCTCGTCGCGGTAGCCTTCCGGGAAGAGCGGCCGGACGGGCCGGTCGACCATGCGGCAGGTGAGGGTTTCCTTGGCCGACGGCCGGCCCTCCCGCTTGAAGAACCCGCCGGGAATCTTGCCGGCGGCATAGGTCATCTCGCGGTATTCCACCATGAGGGGGAAGAAGTCGATGCCTTCCCGCGGCTCGGCCCGCGTGGCAGTCACGAGGACGACCGTGTCGCCGTACCGGACCACCGCGCTGCCGTGCGCCTGCTTGGCCATCTTGCCGGTTTCGATGCTGAGGGTCCGGCCACCCAATTCGCGTTCTACTCGTGTGCCATTCATTGCGTTCTCCACGTCCTTTCCTTTGCCGACAAACCTGTTCGTTCACGCCCCTTGCCGTCCGACACGTCCAGACAGACTGCCGTCACGGTGTTGGAACCGCCCGGTCTCGTGCCGGGCGAAAACAACGTCAGCCGCACCCGTGTGCGGATTACTTGCGGATGCCCAGCCGCTCGATGACCGCCTGGTACCGCCCGCGGTCCTGGTTGGCCAGGTACTTGAGGAGGCTGGCGCGGCGGCCGACCATCTTCAGCAGTCCCCGCCGGGAGGAATGGTCCTTGCGGTGGGTCTTCAGGTGTTCCGTCAGGTGGTTGATCCGCTCCGTCAGGAGGGCGATCTGCACTTCCGGCGACCCGGTGTCGCTCTCGTGCACCCGATACTGCTCGATAATCTCCTGCTTCTCGCTCATCCGACACTCCTTTCGACACGGGGGTGATGGGAGGCGGCCACTCCCATACCTGACCGCCGGCCCGTGCCGGCGTCTACCCGATATCAGCGGCCGCTGCAAGTAGGTTACTTTACATAAAACCCGAGGGCAAGGCAATGGGTTTCTTCGCGCGGAGGCGCCGCGAGAAACTCCCGATGCCATTCCGACCGATCCCGTGCGAAGCAATGGCGAGCGGAGGAATCTCGCCGCGGGGTTGCCGCAACAGGAGGGCCCAACAACGAGATTCCTCGACTCGGCCTTGAAGGGCCTCGCTCGGAATGACATCCGGGGATGCTTGCCGGTGGCGGCGAGCCTCACTGAATCGCCCGCGTCTGGAGCCGCTCCACGCGGATGCCGCTCTTTCCGTCCACCGGGCACACGTTCTCGCACGTGCCGCACCCGATGCACCGGTCGCGCAGCACGTACGGCCGGGCGAGGCGACGTGACTTGGGCGGCATGGCCTGGAGTTCCTCCCGTTCGGCGTCCGAGAGGGTGCCGGCCGCCCGCTTCGCTTCCAGTTCCTCGTAGCGGTGGCGGTCGGTCTGGGGCAGATGGAGCCACTCCAGGTTCGCCACCTCCTCGGTCCGGTGCGAGATGGCCTTCTCGGGCAGGGGGCACTGCTCCTCGCACGTCAGGCACTCCTCGCCCCGCGCCCACGGCAGGCAGCGGCTGTGGTCGAAGACGGCCGTGCCGATCTTGTGGTCGATCTTCTCGGCGTGCGTGAGCGGTTGGATGGCCCCCGTCGGGCACACCTGCCCGCAGAGGTTGGCCGTCGCGTCGGTCCGGCCGGCCTCCACGTCCTCGGCGCTCACGGCGCAGTAGTACTCGCAGTACCCGATGTTGAAGACGAAGGTGGGCGTCCACAGGCCGGCCACGCCGTTTTCGATGCCCGAGGGGTGCAGGGCGTTGGTCGGGCAGACCCGCATGCACTCGCCGCAGCGGACGCAGGCGGCGAGGAACTCCGTGTCCGGCCGCAGGGACCCCGGCGGCCGGACCTTGGGATTCGTCTCGTTCTTCTCGCGGGTGCGGCGGTCCAGGAGCATCGCCGGCGCAATGACCGCTCCCGCCGCCACCGCCGTCAGGGCGGCCCGCCGGCCCGGCAGGACGTCCGGGGCGGGGCGGACGGGGCCCGGCGCTCCGGCGCCGATATGAATCGCGTCGACCGGGCAGAACTCCCGCTCGCACGAATAGCAGAAAATGCACTCCTGGACGAGGTTGCGGTACCGGTCGCCGTCGGCCGCCGGCTCGAAGGCGCCCATCTTGCACCCCTGCCGGCAGGCGTCGCAGGAGATGCACGTCTCGCTGACCCGCGGCCGGAAGGGGCTGACCGAGCCCACCAGGCCCATCAGGGCCCCCAGCGGGCAGAGGTTCCGGCACCAGAAGCGTTTCTGATACGCTTGGCTCAGCCAGATGCCGAGCAGGACGCCCGTGAACGTGAACAGCCACAGGTACGCGATGCCCGGGCTGCCCTCCTTGAAGTTGGCGTCGCGGATGAAGAGGCCCGCCTCCGACGCCCAGTCGTAGAGGTCGGCGGCCGTCCCGACGCCCCGCTCTTCGGCGGCCACGAGGCCGGCCTTGGCGGCCCAGTCGGCGATGGGGTAGGCCACGACCGCGAACGAGCGGGTCGCGATGCAGATCGGATCGAGCCACCCGAAGACGCCGAGTCCGAAGACGGCCATCACGAGCACGGCCGCCAGCAGGCCGTACTTGATCTTTCTCAGAGGCGCCGCGGCCGCGCGGTTCCGCTTCATCTTGCGGAAGAGGACGTGGTCGACGGCGTCCATGGAGGTGCCGAGCGGGCAGATCCAGCCGCAGTACGCCCGCGGAAACAGGAGTGACAGGCCGACCACGGCGAGCGCCGCCAGCAGCACCGCCGAGAACGCCCCCGCCAGCGTCATCCCCACCAGGATAAGCGGGTCCGTGATGAGGAAGATCTGCGCAAGGGACGGGTGGTCCATCAGCGGCGAGCCGAGGACCGTGGCCACGAGCAGGCCGACGAACAGGCCGAGAAACACCAGTTGCGAGACGATCCGCGCCAGGTGCAGGAGGTGACGGCGGTTCTTGCGTTTGGCCATCAGGCGGTGACCCTGATTACGATTCGGCGCCCTGGATCATCACGATGCCGAAGGCGGCGGCTTTGCCGACCACGTCCTCGCCGCCCAATCGTTTGCTGGCGTCGAGGATTTCAATCCCTGCCAGTCGCCCTTCTTTGTCGTAATCAAAGAAGACGCCTTCATCCACCTCTTCGGTGGTTACGGTTGTTTCCCGAAAGGTGATTGTCATGGCATCCACCTCACGGTCGTAGGCGAGTTTCATCGTGGCTTCTCCGTATATAGTAGGTGATAACTGTTACGACAGCGATGGCGTCCGGTTCTTCGACGAATATGGCGCGAATGCGCTTGACGGCGTAACGCTTTCCGTTCCAGAAATCGTTGTAGGGGATATCCCAGTAGCACTCCTGTCGCTCCGCCTTGGCCGGTGTCCAGGGCCCGTTACGAATGGTTTCCTCGACCTCCTCCTCGGAAAACCCTCGGCTCTCACGCTTGCTCAGGGCGTGACGCGACAGCCGTATGGGCTTCATAGGAACAGTCTCCTCGCCTCAAGCGCTGACCTCAATCTCTCCCGGCTCGGCCGTGCCGAGGCCCGCGTCGGCCCCGCGGGCGATCATCTCGACGGCCTTCAAATCATGGTGCCCCTTCGGCCAGGGCAGGTTGGCCGGGTCCGCCGCCCAGCAGTCGATCGTCGTCGTCGACGTGCCGCACACGATCGTGTCCGCGCGCTTCACGTGCTCCTTCCGCCCGCCGCTGGGGCCGGCCTCGACCATGACGCGCGTGGCGTCGAGGATGTTGAACGTGGGGGTGATCGTCACGTTCAGGTCCGCCAGGTTCTGATGGATCTCCTGGTGCATCTTGCCGCGGTCACCGCCCTGCGTGCCCATCAGGTTTTTCATGCACAGGGTAACATACGAAAGATTGTGCGTCTTGGCGACGGCCACGTTGACGAGCACGTCGGCGGTCAGCACGTCCTCGTAGATCGGCCACTCCGTCAGCCGCTTGCACCGCGGGTCGGAGAAGGCGACCGTCCGGAACCGGTGCCGCTTGCACAGAAAGACGTCGGCGCCGGCCTTGCGGGCGGCCGCCTCGATGCCGCTGAACTGGTAACACTTGGCGTCCGTGCCGACGGAGTTGTCGAAGACCTTGACGGTGGCGGCGCCCGCCTCCCCGCAGAGGCGGACGAGCGTGGCGACGACCGCCGGGTCGACCGTGGCGCCCATATCGGGCACCTGGGCCCAGCCGATGTTCGGTTTGATGGCGACGGTGTCGCCTTGCTTGACGAACGTCTTGACGCCGTCCGGGCCGCAGAGTTTCTCGATGGCCGTGGTGACGTTCCGCCCGGGGTCGGCGCCGCCGGTGGCGAGGCCGATGCGGTTCCGCCACGCCTCGGCCTGCGGGTGCGGGCGGGCGGCATACGTGGCCGCGGCGCCGCCCCCGCCGCAGCCGGTGAGGGCGCCCGCGCCGACGGCGCCGACGGCTGCCGCACCGCCGGCGTGCAGGAAGGTTCGGCGTGTCAGAGGGTGGTTCATAGCAGATTCCTCAGAAGGCATGCCGCGCGGTGGGCCTCCCGGTCCACCGCGCACGAACGCGCCCCGGTATCCTCGGAAACGGGTGTGCCACGGCGGGTCTTGTCCCGCCGTGATGCCGTCCGCCGGAGCGCACGGCCGGACAAGGCCGGCCGTGGCACGGGCGCTCAGGTGCGGCGGGCCGGGAGCCCCGCCGCGCGGGACCTCCTTCGCTTACTTCGCGTCCTCGATGCCCTCATCGAGTTTCTGGATGAACTCCTGGACGATCTCCACGAGGTTCGTAATGGCGAACGGTTTCCGCAGGTACGCGTCCACGCCGTTCTGCTCGGCGAATTGCTGGTGCCGCATCCCCTCGTTGCCGGTCACCATGCAGACGAGCGGCCGTTTGCCCTGCATGGAGCGGTTGCCCTTGAGTTTCTGGAGCACCTGGAATCCGCCGCGGCGGGGCAGCATGAGGTCCAGGACGAGGATGTCCAGGTCTTCCTCCTGGGCGATGTCCAGCGCCTTGGCGCCGTCGGCGGCGGTCAGGATCGTCTGGTTCAGGTCCTGGAGGCCCATCGAGATCGTCTGGACCACGTCCGCGTCGTCGTCGACCACGAGGATCTTGTATTTGCCGGTCGTCTCCTCGGCCATCGGACGGTTCTCCTACGGGGGTCAAAGACCCGTGTATTTTACAGGGGCGTCGGGGGCGGGTCAATGAAAGGACGGGTGGCATGTTTTCGCGCTGTTGCGAAGGCATGCGCCGGACATGGAGCCGCACGCTTTCGCGGCGGCCCGAACGTGTGCCACCCGCCCTGTCTCGTTGAGCCGCCGACGGCACGTCGGAGGGCGTTCGTCGGCGATACGGTGTCGATCACTCGCGGCGACCTGCGGTCGCCGGCTCAACGGTTTTGCGCGGCGGGTCTCCGTACCCGCCGCGCCTCCGTCCTGTGGCTACGCGCACGAACCCGGCGCGTGGGTGTATCGGCCGCGCGCCGGCCGGCCGCACGCAAAAAGCCCGGCTCACCCACCCCGCCGGCCTTTGCTTGCGGCTTGTGGCTTGCGGCTTTCTCTCTCACCCCGCCGACAAGGCGTACAGCACCGCCGCGACGACCGCCACCGTCCCCAGGCACATCGCGTGCGTCAGGATGAACGTCGCGTTGGCGAGGTCCCGGTTCAGGCCGAACAGGTTCGCCATCAGGACGGAGTACAGGGCCGATGGCATGGCAGCCAGCAGCAGGCAGACGGCCAGCGGCACGCCCGTCAGGCCCAGCGCCGCCGCCGTCCCCAGCATCAGCAGCGGCCCTGCCAGGAACTTGACGGCGGCCGTCCCCGTCGACTTCTTCCAGTAGACGGGCAGCCGGCGAACCTCGACCGTCATCCCCACGCCGCCGAACTGCATCAGGATGCCGACCACCATCAGGATGTCGATGACGTGCCATCGCTCGGTGGCCGCCGGCGGCACGACGCCCCGCAGGTTCAGTACGAGGCCGAGCGTGGCCGTGTACAGCGGCAGGCTCCGCAGGTCCGTGAGGCTCCGGCGGAGCGCCCGGAGGGCGTACGCCGGGCCGGAGAGACCGTCCGGCGGAACGCCGCGGGCCCGCTCCCCGTAATGCCGGGCCAGGGGGAAGCAGAACAGGAAGGCGACGAACGGCCACATGAGGCAGTACATCTGTTCCAGCGCGAGGCCCTGCAATCCCCATAGGGCGAAGCACAGGCTCCCGCCCAGGGTGTACCCGACGTTGCCCATGCCGCCCTGGAGGCCGAAGACGGCGGCGTCGGCCGGGCCCATCCGCCGCCACCGCGCCAGCGCCAGGCCCAGCAGGCACGCCGCCACCGCCACGACGCCGCCCGCGACGGGCACCTTCCAGACGCCCTCCAGGATGGCCAAATGCCAGATGGCCAGGCCCGCAATCGGCGCGTCGCACCCGATGATGGCGGCGCTCATGACGGGCTTGACCCACGTGGGCCGGACCAACCTCAGCCGCCGAAGCACGTACCCGCCGCCCATCGCCAGAAGGATGCACCCCGTGAACAGGACGAAGCGGACCTGGCCGAAGTCGAATTGGCTCGTGTCGGTGGCGAGCATGGACGGGGACGGTGTGTGCGCGGCGGGTCTCCGCACCCGCCGCGCCCTGGCTCGACTTGGCGCGGTCGGTGCGGAGACCGACCGCGCTTCAGTAATCAAGTGGCGGCGCCGCCGCCGGGCCGGGGGGACAGCCTGCGCACGACGCCGCCTGTAGAGTCACGTGGGGGACGGGCCCTTGAGTTTGGAGAAGAACGCCTCGATCCGCTCGCGGAGGTCCTCGTACGTCTCGATGCCGCCCGGCAGGCCCTTCGTCTCGGGATGCCCGAGGGGGCCGGTCTTGCCCATGAGGGCCCGCGTGGCCTCCTTGCCGGCCTCGACGCCCGGCTGGTTGTACGTGTCGATGCCGAGCATTTCACCGGCGATGGAGGTCTGGACCATCAGCATCTGGAGCAGGGCGCCCACGGCCTCGGGCGTGACTGCATCCAGGGTGATGCGGACGCTCGGCCGGCCGGACGCGTCCGCCAGCGCCCAGACGGTGGCCCGTTCCTCCTGCTTCAGGAGGTCGGCCATCGTCTTGCCGGCCAGGTAGCCGAACCCCTCCAGGCTGTCCGGCCCGGCGGGGAGGTCCAACCGCTCGCCGAAGCCGTCCACCGACAGGATGGTGAAGACCTTGTCGGCGGGCCCCTCGCGGTACAGTTGGACCTGGCTGTGCTGGTCCGTGACGCCGAGCGCTTTGACGGGCGTGGGCCCGACGGGCTCGCCGTCGCTCTTGCGGACCTTGCCGAGGCTCTCGGCCCAGAGTTGGCGGAACCAGTCGGCCACGTCGCGCAGCGCCGCCGAGTACGGCATCATCACACTGACGGGCTTCTTGTTGCGGTAGTGACCGATCTGGACGGCCGCCCCTTGCGCGGCGAGGTTCGTCTCGAAGTCGGGCGACCGGCAGGCCACGTCCATCGCGCGGGCACCCTCGAGCAGGCCGCGCACGTCGATGCCGACCATCGCCGCCGGAAAGAGGCCGACGGGCGAGAGGACGCTGAAGCGGCCGCCCACGCCTTCCGGCACGACGAAACTCCTGACGCCCAGCGGCTTGACGACCGGCCGCAGCAGCCCGCCCTCGGCGCCCGTCGTGATGACCAGATGCTCCGGCAGGGCGTCCTCGTCCAGATTCGAGACGATCCGGTCGTGCACGAGGCGGAACTGCGAGATCGTCTCGGCCGTGCCGCCGCTCTTCGAGATGACGTTGAAGAGCGTCCGCTCCAGGTGCACCGTCTGGAGCATGGCGCTGAACTCGTCCGGGTCGACGTTGTCCATGACCCACAGCCGCGGCCGGCCGCCGCGCTGCTTCTTTGAGAGCAGGTTCCAGTACGGCGGGAGGAGGGCGGTCCGCAGGGCGATCGTCCCGAGCGCGCTGCCCCCGATGCCCAGGACCACGACGTCGTCGTAGCGGCCGGCCCACTCCTCGGCGAGGGCCTCGACGGCGGCGACCTGCGAGCGGTCTTCTTCCTCCGGCAGGAGACGGTACGGCGTGGCGGCGAGGTCGCCGGCGATGCGCCCGGCGATGGCGGACGTCTCCTCCTTCAGGCCGTCCCACTGGACGTCGGCCAGGCCTTCCTCGCCGATGGTCCGAGCGAGGGCCCCGGCGTATTCGAATCGGATGTCGGCCATTGTGCCTCTCCCCGTTACCGTCCCGCGCGGCGGGTCTCCCGGCCTGCCGCGCAAGGCCACGATCAGCGTTCCGGGCGCGGTGGGTACGGAGACCCACCGCGCTCGAAGGCATTTCACTTGTTGAGCCGCCGACGGCACGTCGGCGGTCGTTCGCGCGTCGGTTCGGCCTCATTCATTCGCGGCGACCTGCGGTCGCCGGCTCAACGGTTTTTCCTTTCCCTCTTCCCTAGTGGGAGAGGGTAGAGTGAGGGGGAATAGAAACTCGCTTCACCCTCACCCCAACCCCTCTCCCGTCAAGGGAGAGGGGCCCATTCATGCTTCCGCGATGGTTTCCAGGCGCGCGTGCGCCGGGTCCATGAGTTTCTCGCCGACCGTGTTGAAGCGGATGCGGACCATCCGCCGGCCGCCGGAGGTGGCGAACCGCGCCACGCGCCCCAGGCCGTACGTCGGATGCCGGACGACCTGGCCGACGGCCAGGCCGGTCTTCGCGTCGCGCTCGGGCCGGACGACGCGGTCGGCGCCCGGCTGGCGGTACCCGCTACCGCCGCCCTCGCGGCGGAAGGCGGTGGGCGCCGTGCCGGTCGTCTCGTCGACGGGCAGGAGCGTCTCGCGCGCCATCTCCCGCAGGAACGGGCTGGCGGTGCGCGACTGAGACCCGCCGCGAATCCGCCGGTACCGCGCCAGCGTCAGCGTCAGGTACCGCTCGGCCCGGGTCATGCCGACGAAGAAGAGCCGCCGCGCTTCCTCCACGCGGTCGGGGTCGTCGCGGTTGCGGACGTGCGGCAGGAGGCCGTCCTCGCACCCCGCGATGAAGACCGCGGGGAACTCCAGCCCCTTGGCCGCGTGCAGCGTCATGACGGGCACGCGGTCGGCCCGTTCGTCGTAGCCGTCCTGGTCGCTCATCAGGCGGACGGTCTGGAGGAACCCCTCCAGGCCGGCGGGGGTCTCCGGGTCGCCTGAGTGCTCGGCCGCCGTGCGGTCGAACGCCGCGCCCACGGTGACGAGTTCGTCGAGGTTCTCTTTCCGCTCGCGCTCGTCCTTCTCCTCGAGGCTGTCGGCGTAGCCGGTCTCGGCGATGACGGAATCGATGAGGGGCCCGACGGCGTCGCGGGGCTCCTCGGCCAGGGTGTCCATCATCCGGCGGAATCGCGCCAGCGCCGCCCGGCCGCGGGTGTCCAGGTCCGGGACGTCGGCGGCGTGGGGCAGGGCGTCCCAGAGGGAGAGGCCTTCGGCCCGGGCCCAGTCGGCGAGGCGCTGGAGGGTCTTCTCGCCGATGCCTCGCGGCGGCGTGTTGATGATCCGCCGCAGGTGCACCTCGTCGTGCGGGTTGTGCAGGACCTCCAGGTACGCCAGGACGTCGCGCACTTCCTTCCGCTCGTAGAAACTCGTGCCGCGCACGATCTTGTAGGGGATGGGCGGCGAGGCGCGGCGGAAGGCGTCCTCGATGGCCCGCGTCTGGGCCACGGTGCGGACGAAGACCGCCACCTCGCCGAGGGCCAGGCCCTTGTCGCGGGTCATCCGGCGGATGCCGCGGACGAGGGCGTCGGCCTCGGCCTCCTCGTCGTCGGTCCGGACGACGCGGATCTTCTCGCCCTCCGGGTTGTCCGTGTACAGCGCCTTGGCCTTGCGGTTGGCGTTGTGGCGGATGACGGCGTCGGCGGCGGCGAGGATGGTCTGCGTGCTTCGCCAGTTCTGCTCGAGGCGGACGACGCGGGCGTCCGGGAAGTCCTTCTCGAAATCGAGGATGTTTTCCAGCCGCGCGCCCCGCCACCCGTAGATGGACTGGTCCGGGTCGCCGGTGGCGCAGAGGTTGCGCCGGGGGCCGGCCAGGTCGCGCGCGATGACGTACTGGGCGTGGTTCGTGTCCTGGTACTCGTCAATGAGGATGTAGCGGAACCGGTCGCGCAGATGCTCGCGGAAGTCGGCCGACTGCCTGAGACCCAGGGCCGTCTCCAGGAGCAGGTCGTCGAAATCCAGGGCGCTGGACTCGTTCAGGACGGCTTCGTAGGCCTCGTAGATCTCGCGAAGGTAGCGTGCCCGGAAGTCGGAGCCGCCCGGCGGCCGGAAGTTGCGGACCCGCTGCAACTGGTTCTTCGCCCGGCTGATTGCTTCGGCGCAGGCGCGCGGGTCGAAGTGCGTCGGGTCGAGGTTCAACTGCGCGAGGGCCCGTTTGACGGCGGCCTGCTGGTCGTCGGCATCGTAGATGGTAAACCGCGGGTCCAGGTCCACCAGGTCGGCGTACTGGCGCAGTATCCGGGCGCAGAAACTGTGGAACGTGGCCACCAGGGGCGGGCGGACGCCCGGCAGCAGGGTCTCGGTCCGCTCGCGCATCTCGCCCGCCGCCTTGTTCGTAAAGGTGATGGCCAGAATGTGCCGGGCGGGCACGTCGCGGCTCATCAGGTACGCAATGCGGCGGGTGATGACGCGGGTCTTGCCGCTCCCCGCCCCGGCGAGGACGAGCAGCGGACCGTCCATGTGCGTGACCGCCTCCTGCTGGGCGGGGGTCAGGTCGGCAAGGATCTCCATCGGCTTCCGTCTCTCCGGGGCGTCGTGGCGAGGCGGTACTATAGCAGGCGAGCGGCGGAGTGTCTATGCTAACGGCGAGTAACGAGGTAACGACGTGAGGCGGCCGCGACGTGCCTGGGTGCCCGAGTACCTGAGTACCGGAGTACCGGAGTACCTGAGGCGAGGGCAGAGGGGGCTGTTGCCTCGGGACGATCACCGGCGTTGGGAGCGGAGGAGGGCCGTGACCAAAGCGTCCACCTCCTGTGCCAGCGACCGGAGGCCAAATAGCGTTTCCCCTTGGAGAAACCGCAGCCGCCGGGCCAGTTCGGCCTGCGTCTGGAACTCGAACAGGCTGCCTTTGGCGATTTCGAGGAACCGTTTGAATTCGGTCTTGCGGGATCGGCCGAAACCTTCCGCGATGTTCGAGGGGATGCTGACGGCACACCGTCGCAGTTGAGCCGTCAGCCCGAACCGCTCGTCGTTGGGAAACTGCTGGGTCGCTTGATACACGGCCTCGGCCAAGTCCATCGATTTCTGCCAGGCCACTAGATCGCGGTACGTGCGGATGCCCTTGCGGTTGCCGGGTTCCATCCGGTGCCCTTTCGTCTGTGGCCCAGGCTCCGTGCTTCGGGTAGCCATTCGACCAGCCCTCAGGTACTCAGGTACTCCGGTACTCAGGTACTGGAGTAGTCCGATAATGAAGGCTATAAGCACTCCGGGGCGGTGTCGCAACGCTTTTCCCTTGGCCCCCACCGTCGGCCCGCGTATCCTGCCCCCATGCTCATCGGCCACGGCATCGACCTCTGCGGCGTGGGGCGGATTCGGCGGATGATCGCCGACCACGGCGACCATTTTCTCGGGCGGACGTACACCGGGGCGGAGGTGGCCTACGCCCGCCGACGCAAGAAGGGGTTCGAGGAGACCCTGGCCGGCCGCTTCGCCGCCAAGGAGGCCGTCATGAAGGCCCTCGGCACGGGGTGGCGGGACGGCGTGGAGTTCCGCGGCATCGAAATCACCAACGACGCGGCCGGCCGGCCGCAGGTCGTCCTCCACGGCACGACGGCCGAGAAGGCGGCGGCCCTGGGTATCACGGCCTGGCACGTCTCGATTACGCACACCGAGGACCTGGCCATCGCCTCCGCCGTCGCCGAGGGGGCTCAATGAGCGCCCCGGCGGTGAAATCCGATTGAGCGCGGCGGGTCTCTGTACCCAGCGCGGTCGGCCCGTTGTGCGCGGCGGGTGCGGAGACCCGCCGCGCAACGTCTCTTGTGCCGCGCACGGCGTAGGGTGCGCCGGGACTCCCTGGCGCGTGGCCCGCCTTTGGCGGGCAAACACGGCCACGCGAAGGTCGGTGGCCATGCCACTCCTCATCCGGGGCGCTTGCCGGGAAACCTCGCCGCACCCGTTCCGTATCGACGGCCGGGGAGCATTTGACTTGACGCCTACCTTGCGGTAAACTAGAAGACTCGGTGGATGGCTTATCATATCCAGGCATAGCCGGCGAATGGGGAGGAAGGCCATGGCTTCGCGCGTGCACACGTCGCGGATTTGCCCGGTCCTGCTCGGCGGCATCCTCGCAGTCGGCCTGTCCGCGCAGGCCTGGGCGTGGGGGTCGGGCTATGGCAGCGGCTGGGGGGGAAGCGGGTGGGACGGCGAGGAAACGGACCGCCTTCGAGAGCGCCACCGCGAACGGGTTACGAGGGAAGCCGAGAAATACGCCCAGGCCTTCAAGGACGTCAAGCAGGAGCAGGAGCGCGCCGCCACACTCCTGGAGCAGGGCGAGCAGAAGGCCGGGGTCGACGGCAAGGGCGACGAGGTCAAGGCCAAACGGGGCATCCGCCTGGCCCGCCACAAGGGTATCAAGAACCTGCTGAAGGTCGACGCCAAGTACGCTCGTCTGTTCGCCGGCATCCGGGAGTTTAAGGCCGACGAGGGCGATTACTTCACCGACGAGACCAAGGGCAAGATCGAGATCCTACTCGTCCAGCTCAAGGACCAGGCCCGCGCCAACCGCGAGCGCATCGCCGACCTCTACGTCGAGGTCGAGAAACCCGTCAAGGCCCTGAAGGTGCTCGAGGGCATCTACCAGTCGCTCTCCGTGGAGGAACGGGCCTCGGCCATGGACCTGAAGGCCCGCATCAAGGCCCTGAAGGCCCAACTCGGCATCAAGGACGACGACGGGTCGCTGTGACGTGCCGCCGTCCGTTCCCGCCGCCGGCCGGCGCGGCCCGGCACCGCCGCCTCAGCCGGGCGCCCCGAACGTCCTGAGTCGAATGTGGACGCGCTGTGTCGTGCCGTAGTACGGCGAGTAGAGGCCGAACCGCGTCCCTTTGGGGTAGTACTGGTACTCGTCCAGTTGGGCGAGCAGTTTCTTCGCCTCGCTCTCGTGCCTGGCGTACAGGTCCGGGACCTTATGCCGTGCGGTAAAGTTCGGAAGCAGGTTCAGGGCGTCCTCGCCCGCCTGCCGCCGGCCCAGGTAGACTCGGGCCACCTTGTTCCACGCCAGGGCGGCGGGTTTCGAGACGATGCTCGACAGCCGCCGCTTCGTCAGTTCCGGCCGCACCTTCTTGCAGTAGTCGACGGCCTCGCGGGCGCCGTGCAGGACGTTCTTGACGATCTCCGCCAGGACCTCTTCGCGGTGGGCGTTGCTGAATCCCGGCACGTAGATGTTCGCCTTGGCGAGTTGGGCGAGCGCCTTCTCGGCCGCCTCGTTCAACTTCGCCCGGTTGTTGAGGGCCGATGCCTCGCCGGCGATCTTGACGGCCGTGGCGAGGCACTGCTCGGCCTGCCAGGGCATGGCGGCCTCGATGACCTCCTCGAAGCGGCCGAGGCGTTTGCCGCCGATCTTGGTCGTGCCGCGTTCGCGGAGCATGTCCGCGGCGGCCACCAGGCGGAGGCGGTCGTTCTCGGCCTTGGCCAGGGCGGCGCGCCGGCCGATGGCCGTCGCCGCGCCCCGCGCGTCGCGAATCTGCAGGTAGCAGGTGATGAGGGCGCCGGTGGCGGCCAGGCGCTTCTCGAGCGGGAAGTGCTTCAGGTCGAGACGGAGCAGGCCCTCCAGCAGGCCGCCCGCCTCCACCCACTTGCCCGCCACCAGGGCACTGCGGGCCTGTTTGAACGCCTCGTCGGCATCGGTGGGCACGACCTTGGCCGGCACGATCTTGGGCGGCGGCTTCTCCTCCCCCGTTTCCTCCGGCGTGCCGCCCGCGGCCTCGTCGCGCTCGATCGTCTTGACGGTGCTCATCGGGATGGTCATCTTGCCGCTGATCGTCTTCAGGACCACCTGTTCGGCCGTCTGCTCCACGATGGTGCCCGTGAACGTCTCGCCGGATTTCGTGGTCACGGTGTCGGCCCCGGCGGCGGCGGCGAGAAAAAGGAGGACAAGGACGACCGCGGCCGTCGGCCGGGCCGTCCGCCGCAGCCGCATCAACCGGCTGTGCTCGCAAACGGGGCGGTTCGATGCCGTGGGCATGACAGGCTCCTTTGGCGGATAGCAAGCGGCGGGTCCGGCCGGCGTTGCCGAGGGCGGTCCCGGCACCTCTTGTATGTATACAGAACGGGTGGGACGGATGCAAGGCGCTTCGCCCCCAGGAATTAAGACCCGTTGGGGGCGTGCAGGTTCCGGCCAATCCGGCGGCGGCCGTGTCGCGCTACCGCCGGCCGGAGGGCGTGTGCCGCTCGTGGTAGGTGCGCAGCGTGGCCCCGTGGTTCTGCCAGAGGGCGCGGATTTCCTCCACCGTCCGGCGCCACGCCTCGGGCGATACGTTCACGTCGTACCGCTGGCCGGTGATGCGCGAGGCCGCCTCCGCCGCACGGCGCCGGACCAGCCCGTCCGGGTCCTCCAGGGCACGGAGGATGGCGTCCATCTCGTCCATCGCCCGCATGTGTCCGATGGCGGTGACGGCGGCGGCGCGGACGTCCCGTACCGGATCCGCGGTGGCCAGGCGGGCCAGGGCGGGGGCGGCCGTCCCCTCGGCCACGCGCGGGTAGGCGAGGGCCGCCTCCTCGCGGGCGGCGGGGTGCGGGTGTTCCAGGAACGGCTCGATCTCCGGGCGCGACCGTGTCCCTCCGCGGGCCAGGATGCGGATGCGTTCCCGGAGGGCTTCAGGGGCAGGGGCATCCGCCGTGCCGCCGGCGGCCTTGCTCGTCTCGGACGGTCCCGGCGCCGGGGGGGCGTCCGGCTCGCTGCTGCATCTTGCCGGCAACCATACGGCCGCCAGCGCGGCGAGCACGGCGGTCGTGCCGGGCCTGCATAGTCGGGCTTTCCGGCGCCCCATCATGGCAGCCAGTACCGGCGGTACACGCTCGGATAGGCGGGGTTGATCTCGGCCGGCCGCATCAGGCGGACGGACCCGTCGGTCAGCAGGACGTTCATGCATCCGGAGTGGCGGGCGAACATCGGCACGCCGTCGCCGTTCGGGTCCACGTCGGGATCCGTCCAGCAGTCGTCGGCGTGGGCGACGTACCGGCCGTAGTCCATCAGGGCAATGGCCCCGGGCCGGTAGGTCAGGAACTCGCTCTCGCCGGGCATGCCGTAGTTGGTGACGATGACGATACGGTCGGGCTCGCCGTCCGGGCCGATGCCGGCGTACGGATTGGCTTCGGGCTGCCAGATGCCGTCCGGATTCTTCTCCACCTCCTGGGTGCCGACCGTAATCTGGACGTCGTGGTAGAACGAGCCTCGCGGCAGGGCGTAGACCAGTTCGTGCTCCGGCCGCGTGACCAGCGTATGGGCGCCGCCCGTGTGGCCGGAGAGCGTCAGGTCGTACGAGCCGTCGCCGTTGTCGTGGACGCGGATCATGGTGTCGTTGAAGTCTCGGTCGCCGCCGCTCGGGCGGACATCCTCGGAGCACAGCCAGTAGACGTTGGGGTTGGAGTCCGGCTTGTAGGAGGTGTCGACGGCGTCGCGGAGGTTACGTTTGCCGTCGCCCAGGAGATACCCTTTGGCCTGGGCGGCCCGGACTTGGCTGTCGGACATCTTGACGACCCATGGCCCTTCCTCCAGGGGGACGTACCGGTTGCCGCCCAGCGCCAGTTCGATGAGTTCGCCGAGTTCGCTGTAGTGCTCGGGGGCTTCGGGCTCCGGCGTGTACTCCTGGTTCCAGGCGTGGTCGTCTTCGGCGAGGTCGGCGGGGTCGGGAGGCGGCTCGTCCTCAACGAGCGATGCCTCCGCCGTCGAGCCGGGGCAGACGAGGCACGACGGGTCATAATCCAGGTAGCCGAGCAACTGGCTGGGCCAGGCCCGGGGCTTGACGTCGCGGATGGGGCCTTCGGCCGCCTGGGCCCGCCGCATCGACAGCGCCTGGTAAAGGTACGCCAGGTTCCGCGCGCACTGATGCTGGGCCACGGAGTCCCAGGCGCGCCACAGGTTGGGGATGAGGAGGGCGGCCAGGATGGCCACCATGGCGATGACCACGAGGAGTTCGGCCAGCGAAAACGCCGGATGCGCGGTCCGGTCCCTCTTATCCGCCGTGCCCATGGGTCGTGTTCCCCGCACGGTCCCACGAAATGCCCAGAAGCCGCTAACACTACAACGCTAAGTTGGCCATTTGCGCGGTGGGTCCCCGCACCCACCGCGCTCGAAACGCCCTTTCCAGGGCTGCGCGGCGGGTACGGAGACCCGCCGCGCACGAGTTAGCGTTGTAGTGCTAAGCCTCGTCCTTCCCCCTGTATTTCACCGGGGCGAGGTGTGTCCCGCCAAGGCGCAAAATGCTGAAAGTTCCGGGGTCCCCGGAATGCCTGCGGCCTTGCCGGGTGCAGGTCACGGGCCGACGCAGCGCCAAGCGGTCGCGGGCGGCCAGGCGCCGCCGGGGACCGTGTATCGCAACGTTGGAAGGGGGATCAGAACTGGCTGCCGATGCGGCGGAGCGTGATGCGCAGTTGCCGACGCATACCGTGAATCTTCAGGTGGTACCGCAGTTCGTCCAGTTGGGTGAGCAGGGCGTTGATCTTCTCCTGCCGTTTCTTCACGAGGTCCGGCACCGTGTGCTCCTGGGCCAGGCGGCTGAGGTTCTTCAGGGCGTCCTCGGCGGCTTCGCGCCGGCTCAGGTACCGGGTGACGTACTCGTTGTAGACCAGGGCGTGTTTGACGCTCGAGGCGCTCGTCTCGTAATACGGTGTGATGTTGAATTTGCGTTCCTCGGTGCAGATGGCGACGGCCTTCTCGGCGGCCTGGACGACGTTGTCGGCCACGGTCGAGAGGGCGGCCTCCCGGTGCTGCTCGGCGAAGCCCGGCACGAACAGGTCGGCCTCGTCGAGGTAGCCCATGATCTTGTCGCCCACCCGTTTCATGGTGGTCCACTTGTTGAGGCCTTCGGCGTCCTCGCCGACGCCCTTGGCCGTCTCGAGCAACTGCTCGGCCTTCCACTTGGTGCCGGCGGCGGTGGCGTCGTCGTAGGTCTGGACGAACTGCCACTCCTGGCTGACGCCCATGGCGGTCTGGGCGGCTTCGAGCGCCTCGGCGGTGGCCAGCAGGCGTTTCTTGTCGCTCTCGGACGCCACCAGGTTGGCGCGGCGGCGAAAGACCTGGGCGGCGCCGTCGGTATCGGAGATCTGCAGGTGGCACGTCGCCAGCGCCGCCGTCGCCGCCAGCCGCTGCTCGTGCCGGAAGATGCTGGCGGGCAGTTCGAGCAGGCCGGCCAGGAGCGATCCGCCCTTCACCCAGTTGCCGGCGCCGATGGCCGACTTCGCGTTCTGGAACGCCTCCTGAGCCTTGGTCGGCTTGACCTTCTCCGGCACGATCTTCTTCTCGTCCGGCTTGGTGTCGCGCACGATGTTCACGATCGAGGTGATCGGCACCGTGATCTTGCCGCTCGCCGTCGCAATCGTGATCTGCGTGGGCGTCTCTTCGACGATGCTCCCGACGAAGGTCTGTTGCGCCTTGGTGGTAATGCGGGCGCCGTGCACGAGGGTCGGTGCGCACACGATCGCGCAGAGCGCCAGGGCGGATAGGGTCCGGCGCAATGCTCTCATAACACGATCCCTCTCGTTTGAGTGCTGCATGATGCGAGGTTCCTCGCGTTCCCCTACGCCCCAGGGGCCGGTGGGTACGGGCGTTGGCAGTGTCTCGGCCGGATGGACCGACCCGCGGAGCAGGTGGTCAGTCTCCCTGCCTGCAACTTAGATTACCACTTCGGCCTCAAGGTTTCGCAAAATAAATGTTACGGGTTGGCGCAATGTGGCTGCGCGCTCGGGCAGCACCCCTCGTTCTGGCTATCGGCGAGCCGGGGGGCCGGTCTTTAGGCGATACCATTTTCTTTTTCTTCAGAGGGAGGCGTGCGGCTCGGGAGTGCTCGGTTCCGGCTGTCCCGCTGCCCCCTCGTGTCCGTCGACCGCCCGGCACGCGGCCGGGTCGGCCCTGTTTCCCTTGATTCAATTCTATCGCTTCCGCCGTCGGCGAATCAAGGCGGAATGTGCCAATTCCCGATGGGAGAAGCGCGCAGCCGCCCCGCCACGGCCGTTACTCCGACGCCTCGCTCGCGTCCAGGCATTCCAGCACGAACGCCGCGTACGTGTACGACGGGCCCCCGCCCATTGCGAGCGCCACGCCGCAGATGTCCATGATTTCCTCGCGCGTGGCGCCGGCCTTCAGGCAGTTGGTCACGTGCAGAGCGATGCAGTAATCGCACCGGACGGCGATGGAGATGGCCAGCGTGGCCAGTTCCTTCGTCTTGGCGTCGAGCACCCCGTCGCCGAACGGCGTGCCGGCGAGCGGGCTCAGCATCTGGCGGGCGAGGTACAGGCTGACCGTCTCGGTGAGCGAGAGGACGAGGCCCTCGTGCTCGAGGAAGTGCGGGGCGAGTTTCCAGAAGCGTTTGCCGAAGTCGCGGTCCTCGTGCTCGACGGGGAAGCCGACCTGGCGGAGGACCTTGAGGTCGCGCTGGACCTGGCGCTTGCTGATGCGGAGCCGCTCGGCCAGTTCGTCGGCGGCTATGCCGAAACGGTGGGCCTGGAGGGTTTTCAGGAGGTTCCACTGGCGGATGAGCGGTTGGCCGCGGGGCATGCGTGTTCCTCCGTTCACTGCCCTGAGAGATTCAGGCAAAGCCCGCCTCGGTGAAGCCCACCTTCCTGTCAACTTCCTTCAATATTTTGCCTGCTCGTTGCTCGATGAACGTTGTATACCGTCGATAGTCAAGTAACTTCCTGTCTATTAAGGCTTCTCTTAACTCCTGCTCGCTCACATCGTCAAGATACTTCTTAGGGTGCTTCTCTGTAGTGTTCTGCTTCCGACTCACCGGCACCCAGAAGTTTGCAAAATGGTCAATGAGCCATCTGTCATGTTTCCCGCGCAAGGCAGATCTTGGGAATATGCGCTCCAGTTGCGGTGCCCTCATGGGGTGCTTTGCACTTTCGGCGTCAGGCTGTCTGACCAAGTGCAGAGCCAGTGACGGATTGCCTTGAAGCAACGCCTCGTCATACTTAACGCCGTAGTTCCAGTATCTGACCAAGTCAACAATGTCCTTGAGCGGAAACCCAGTTGCGCCTTCCTCTATGCGTGGGTCTAATGCCTCTCTGATGAGCTTCCCGAGGCGAGAATGAGCGTAGCGGCAAAGCACACCGGTGAATGAAAGCAGATAGAGCGCCTTTCGCGCATCCTTGACCGCCGCATCAGGCATTCTGCGCCTCTGGGTGCGGAAGAAGTAGTAGACGAAGGGAACGAGGTTGTCCGTTGTTCTGATTAACTTGGCGCTGGAACACCAGCATTTGTTCTTGGCGAAGCTGATTGCAGACCGAATCGCTTCGCAACAGTCGGGGAAGTTCTGCTTGACCTTCTTGACGTTGGCTTGGTGCCGCAGCGTTTCCGTATCAAACTCCGTCTTGAGGCCAGAAACAGCAAGAAGACAGCGGATCACGAAATCCGTATCCAGGTTAAATGAGTTCCCTCTGTTTATGCGTTGGACGAAACTCGGCAGGGCTTCGGCTGATTTCTTCCAGCGAAGCTTCAGCGTACTGAAGATGAGGTCGCTGTGACTGAGCGGTGTACCTTGTCGGTTTATGCGTATGAAGGCTTCCAGGACGTCCGACTCGGTCTTTCTCGCGGAGCTACGGGGCGGCACATCCTTGTCGATGGTGGACACCTGAACCACATTATCATCGCGGCTCATCGCGTCCCGGAAGGCCTTTGAGTTCTGCAGTAGCGTGTCCGCCCCCTTCTTGTTGAGACCGCACTCTGCAGTTGCCAACTCCAGGAGCGCGGAGGTTTCCTGCTCGCCCATCGCATAAAGCCGCTTTGTGGCTACATAATATACACTCGGACCGTTCTCGAGCCTGGCTCTCTCCGGCGTCATGAATCTGAACCTGTACCGCGCGTCTCCTGATCCGTCCTGCACCGCGCCGCTCAGCAAGTCGAAATGCAACTGACGTTTGTCTTGCGGCCGCCCTCTCAGCGCATGTAGAAACGACATCAATCGCTGGTGGCCGTCCAGCACGACCGCGAGTGGCCTGTGTTGACTGTTTCTCCGAAAATGGAACACCTGCCCTCGTTCAGGAATATCGCCGAACTCCCGGTACTGAATGTCACTGTACGTCTCCCACAACAAGATTAAGCCTACCGGATAGCCACGCATGACCGAATCCAGCAGGAGAGTGACCTTGCGTTCAGGCCAGATGAAGTTCCTTTGGATGGCCGGCAGCACAAGGGTTCCTTGCACAGCGTCTTGAACCAGCTCGCCGATTGTCATTTCATTTCCCCGTATACTTCAGATAGGCCAGTTGCCTGGAATCACCGTTTATCCGCGGCTCCAAGAAACGAGCAAGAGCCGAGTCCTCAAGGCTCAATCCATATCTACCGGCGGAAAACACACCTCGCCCCAGCCCACTTCCACCCCAGCGGCGACCATGATGTCGAGCATGCGCGGCACGAGGTCCTCCAGGAGCCCGACGGCCTGTTCCAGCGTCTGCCGGTTCAGGCGGCTGCCGCTCGTGGCCGCCCCGTGAAAGACCTGCATCCGCAGCACGTAGAACCGCTCGAAGAGTTCCTGGAGGACGGCCAGCGTCGCCCCGTCGTTGTACGCCTTGAGGGCCCGGCGGCGGGCGCGGGCGAGTTTGGTGTCGGCGTCGACCTGGCCCAGCCAGAAGG
>JAWODB010000224.1:0-45938 GCA_046483505.1 Phycisphaerae bacterium | reverse complement strand
GTACAGTCCCTGCTCCGGGATGCCGCCGTCCAGGACGCCCGTGGTCCATGCGCCCTTGCAGATCTGGCGGGGCTGGTCGGTCTCCACGACCGTGGCGCCGGCCCCGCGGACCTCGCGCTTGAACCCCTCCGGAAACACCTTCGGCAGATACACGGACACGCGGGGATTGGCTTCGAGGAAGCCGCCGAGCCCGGCCGTATGGTCGTAGTGGATGTGGGACAGGACGACGGCGTCGATCGACTTAGGCTCGCAGCACGTGCGCCGACGGGTTCTTCCCATCGGGCACTCGCCACTCAATGCGAGGCCAGGGGGAAATGAGTAACCCGGATCTCCGTTGACCCATACGGCACGAGGGTGATGGTCTGGGCCGTCGGCGACGTCTTGACCGGACTCGGGGGCGGCTCGACGGCGCGGGCGGGGAAATCCTGGCGATACGTCCCCCACCCGCCCGCGTCGGTCCGCGCCGCCCGGACCGTCAGCCGCACCGGCGCATCCGCCGCCTTGAAGGGTTGAGCGGGTACCGACTCGGCAACGGTCGTCTCGATCGTCGGATTCGCGAGATCGCTGAGCACCAGGGCGTAATTCCAGGGGCCGGTCGGCCGGATCTCCCACGTGTGGAACGTGCCGTCCAGAAACTCCCGGCTGCTCTTCCACTGCTCCTGCATGAGGAGCGAGAAGACGAGCGGGCCGCGCGTGACGGCGACGGACTCGTTGATCCAGCGGGAGACCGTCGGCGCCATCGGCAGACGGATCGCGACCACGTCGCCGGCCGTCCACGACCGCTCGATGCGGTGGAACGTGCCCGCCTTCGGTTCGCCCACCGGTTTACCGTTCACCCGCACCTCCGGGCGCCTGCACCAGCCGGGAATGCGCACTTCGAGCGGGAACGCGACAGGCTTGTCCGCGGTCACCGTCAGGGTCACGTCCTCCCGGAACGGGTAATCCGTCGCCTGGTCGATCGTAACCGCGCGCCCGTCGCGGCCGACCTTGGCGGTGACGGTGTTCGGCCCGTAGGCGGCAAGGGCGAGGCCGCCGTCGGCGGTGGCCATCCACATGTTATGCACGAACTTCGGCCAGCCGTGGTGGAAATTGCTCCGGCAGCAGCCGTAGCCGGAGTGCGGGCTCGGGCAGATCGCGTGCTTCCCCTTTCCGTTGTGCCGGAAGCCGAGGTTCTCGTTCGTGCACTTCGGCTGGTTGGGCAGGATGTAATAGCGCAGGCCCCTGATGTCCGGCGACAGCGCCGCCGGCAGGGCGTTGTACGCCACCCGTTCGAGGCGGTCGCCGATGGCGGCGTCGCCCAGGACCTTCAGGGCCACGGTATTGGAGAGAATCCGTTCGACGATGGCGCACAGTTCCGTTCCCCCGGTGGAACTGCGGTCGGTGAGGGGCTCGGAGCCGTTGACCATCCCGTCGATGCGGCCGCACTTCTGCCGGATCCACCCGTCGGGGTCCATGAACCGCGCGAAGCCGCGCTGGTGCGCCGCGTCGCCCGTCACCAGGTACGCAAGCGGGGGCGTCTTCAGGCCCTGCATGCAGTTCACGATGTGCTGGGGGTACGCGTTGTCGCCCTTCCCCTCGGCGTAGTACCGGTGCCACTCGTTGGTCTGCTCGACGAGCAGGCGCGCCAGGTCCATCAGCCACGCCTCGCCGGTGCGGTTGTAGAGCCAGAGGACGATCTCCAGGTTGTCGCCGCCGCGCGCCTTGGCCCACTTCGAATCCTTCATGAGGGGGTGCGAGGGCAGCGTCTCGAGTTGAAAGCGGAAGTACTTCTCGAAGAACGGCGGCACCCGCGCATCGCCCGTGGCCTCGCAGTAATCGCGCAGATAATGGAGGACGATCATGTTGGCCCACCAGTTGCGACCCTTGGGGCCGAAGTCGCCGTCGGCCCGCTGGCTCGCCAGGACCGGGTCGACCCACCGCTGGGCCTTCTTCTTGAGGCCCGCGTCGTCCAGGACGTACGCGAGGGCCATCAGCCCCTTGGCGTAGTACGGGCCGCGTTCCCAGGCGAACTGGCCGCCGCGATTCGTCTCGGAAATCCAGTCGCTCTCGCCGATGTCGCGGTAGAGTGCCTCGGCGTGGCCGGTCAGGCCGTCGCGCTGGAGTTCCAACTGGTGCCGGAGCCAACGCTTCGCCCGGACGCTGCCGAGGGGCAGGCGAACGTACGGTTGATCCTGCAACGGTTCGCGGTTCGGCGGCGCCGGTTCGGCCGCGCCGGCGTTCTGGAAGACCGCCAGACACACCAGGCACCCGGCCAGGGGTGCGGCGAGGGGCATCACGGTTCGCAGCATGACGCGTTTCTCCTTCATCGTCTTCGGACGGTCACTACGAGTTCCACCCCGCAAAGGTCCGGTCTTCTAGAACCTACTGTGCAGGGCAGGAAGAACCCTCATTGTCGTCATTCGGAGGAGCGGGTCCGGCGACGGCCCGGCCCGCGGCGGCGCAAATGATGCAGAGCCCGAGGAAAGCCCTTGTCACGGTAGAACCCTCCTGGTCAGGACACGGCGTGATGGCCGGGACGACGTGCGTCTCGCCCCGCGCGGGGCGGACGAAGAGTGGCGTCCGGCTCCTACCCCTGCGGCGGGAGGGCGTCGCCCTTGACGGCCACCTGCCGGCGGGCGTCCTCCTCCAGCAGCATGAGCCGCTTGCCCCCCCCGAAGTTCTGCGTCCACTTCCGGCCCCACCGGCCGACGCCCAGCGCCGTGCTCCCCTCGGCCGCCATGTTCTTGTGGTGACCGGGACTCTCGAACCATCCCCAGAAGGCCTTCTCGCCGCCCGGGTAACCGTCGGCGATGTTCTCGGCGCAGGCGGCGTGGTAGCCCGCCCGTTTCGCCCGCTGGCCGAACGTCTTGTGCTCGGCCTTCGGCGACTCGTGGGAGAAGTAGCCGAGGTCCACCATTTCCTTCGAGTGCCGGCGGGCGCTCTGGAGCAGGCGGGCGTCGGCCTCCAGCGGCAGGATGCCCAGGAGTTCCCGATAATGGTTGACCGCCCGGACGTTGTCGTACTCGGCCGCACTCATCAGCGACTTGAGGCCGGCGTTGTACGCCTCAATGGCGCGGCAGGCGGCGTGATGCCAGTAATGCCAGCCCGTCGAACCCGCCTCCGGGGCCGGACCCTCGCCGAACTCACCGATGGCGGTCACCTCCTCCACCGGCATGCCGAGGATGCCCTCGGCCGTCTTCGCGAGGTCGGCCTCGTTGGCCTCGTTGAACCGCAGGTCCTTCGCGTCGAGGCCGCGCCAGATGGGGAGGATGCGGCCGCGCTCGATCATCACCCGCCGCACCGCCTGCCGCACCTCGAACACCTTCGCAAGCAGAGTGACCTTCTGCTCGAGTTGGTCGTAGTACTCGTGAGCGAGTGCGATGGGCTTGCCCTTCTCCAGCACCTTGATGTTGGCAAGGGCCTTCGCGCGGGTTTCGCCCAGTTTGTTCTGGAGTTCGGCGGCGCGGGCCGGGTCGCTGACCATCCGCGACGCCCGTCCGATGACCTTCCGCCCCCGCTCGAGCAGTTGGCGAAGGACACCCGCCAACCGGCCGCTCGCCGGCTCGCCCATGTCGCGCAGCGCCTGGATCGCTTCCCAGGAGGCCTGCGGATCGTCGGCGAGGGCCTGCTTCGCCAGGGCCGACATCTCCCGCCGCTGCTGTGGCCGGAGCGGGCCGGCCCCGAGCGTCCCCGCCGCCGGGGCCGCCAGCACCGCCGCCGCGAGCAGCGTGACAAGGAGTTGCCTGAGCATCGGTCGGGTCATCGCTGTTCCCGAAAACCAATCGTCCGTACATCCTCCCCGCGGTGCCTTATACGCCGCACGGGCCCCGGCGTCCGGGAAAGGGTGTCGCGTGCCGCCTCCCGCCCGTGGGCGGCGGGCGGCTCAGAACCGTTTCTGATCCCCACTCCCGCCCGCCGGAACAGGGCAGCGTCAGCGGACATGCATAAAGGCCCATCCTCACCCCCTCCCTCTCCCGTCAAGGGAGAGGGGGTTAGCACGACAACGCTAACTCGTGCGCGGCGGGTCTCCGTACCCGCCGCGCTGCCCTGAAATGGGCGTTTCGAGCGCGGTGGGTACGGGGACCCACCGCGCAAACCGCCCACTTAGCGTTGTAGTGTTAGGAGGCGTGCGGCTCAGCGGCCCGACGGCACGGCCTCGATCAGGCCGACGGCATCCAGGTCGTACCCGCACCGGCCGTGGATGCCCACGACCAGCCGCCCGCTGCCGCCGATCCGTTTGGCCTTCGCGTGCTTGCCGCCGAACCACTCGGACCGGTACGTGTCGCCGGCGTCGAGGCGGCCGCCCCGCACCCGCATGAACGTGAATCGGAGGCTGTCGACCCGGGCGCCGGCCTGCCCCTCCAGGGCGCCCACGGCATAGCCCTCGCGGGCCACGATGCGTTCCCGGGTGCCGCTCGGCCCGCCGCGCCACTTGCCGTTCACCTCGCCCGCCGGCGTACGGAAGATGGGCTGGACGGCCTTGACGATCTTGTTCGGCCCGTACATGCCGGTCGTGTATCGGAAGCCGACGAGGAGGCCGGGGCCGTCGGGCCGGTCCTCGAACTCGTCGCCGCCCTCCTCGTTGCCGATGACGCCCGTCTTGTGGAACGGGCCGGACGGCGTCTCGCCGGCGGCGGTACCGCTTGGCGGCCTCAGCAGCCGCGCCTCGCCGGAGAGCATCTTCAGGCGAAGGTTGCGGAACGTGGCCTCCAGCAGGTTGACCATCAGGCCAAGGCGGGAGGAATCAGGGATGGTCCACTCCGGCCGCAGACTGACCCCGGAGACCGGCCCGGACCACTGTGTCAACAGCCGGCCGTCGAGGTATCCGCGCAGCGACACGCGGTCGCCGGTTCGTTCAACGCGGACGCTCGCATTGTAAGGCCTTCCCTGATCCAAGGGCATGTTCCGGATGGTCGTGGGGTTGGCGTCGCCGCCTTTGCCATCGATTTCCTGGAAGCAGTGAAGCGTGTTTTTCCATCCCCCAAGACTGTAGAGCACGCCTCGGTCGCCGACCGGCAGGATGACGTCGACGGAGCCGCTGCCGGACTTGCGAATGAAGGTGAAGGCCAGTTCGTAACTCCCGCTCAGGATGACGGGGAGCATGAGTTTGCTTGCTTTTTCGGGCCGGGTCTTGGTAAGCGCCGAGTCGGTTGTCTCCCAATCGCCGCTCACCCGATCGCGGTCAAGCGAAATGTGGGGCAACAGGTCCACCCATTGGCCTGGTTTGATGACGCCGTCCTTGACGCCGCCGGCGGTCTTGGTGGTCTGCTCGGACGGTGTCGCCTGTGCCGCAGCGGGGACAAGAGTGGCAAGCGCCTCCGTCACCTTTTCCATCGCCATCTTCGCCCGGACGTGGTGCAGATCCTTCGTCTCGTGCAGACGCATGAAGCGGGCGAGGTACGTCTTCGCGCGGGCGTACATGGTCGCCTTGGCGTAGTCCGGGGCCCGCTCGGCGAGCCGCGCGTACCACTCGCCCAACTCCAGGCACGCCAGTTCCGGCGCCTCGTCCACCGGCCTGGCGGCCGCGGGGACGTATTTCTTGAGTCCAGAATCCTCCACGCCCTCCAGCACCTCGGCGGCGCGCTTCGGGTCGTTCAGGTTCACGAGGTAGAGGCGGACGAGTCCCTCGCGGGCCGAGACGTTGTCGGGGTCCCGCTCGAGCATCGCCCGCACGTCGCGGGCCCGGCGCTCGAGGCCGATGCGGCGGCCGAGGGCGTCGGCCGCCTGCCGGATATCCCACAGCCGGCGGTCGTTGATGCGGCGCGCGAGGGCCTGCGCCTCGCGGTACAGGGCGGCGGCCTCGACGAGTGCCCCGGCCTCCTTCTTCTTGTCGATCTCTGCAAGGAGCGCATCGAGTTCGGCCTTGGGACTCGCCGGCGCCTCGGCCGTCTCCTTCGTGTCGTCCGGGTCCTTCGTATCCTCGGACGGTGTCTCGGCGGCTTCGCCGCGGAGGCGGCGGAGGCGCGCCCGGGCCTCCTCGGCCCGGTCGGGGACGTGCCTGGCCACGAGTTCCATCGCGGCGACGGCCGTCTCCTTGCCGCTCTCGTGCCGGGCGGCCAAGGCGTATGCCTCGTCGCACAGGATGGCCAGGAACTCGGGCGAGGCCGTCGCGTCCCGGGCGACCGCCAGCAGCCGCTTCGCCACGGCCAGGTCGTCGTCGGAGGCGGGCGTCGCCCGGGCCCTGGCCACGTCCTTGGAGAAGAGGGACCGGAACGTCTCGCGGGCCTCGGCGGCGTCGGGCGACTCGGCTTCGGCGGCGGGCGCGCCCGGAGCGGTCGCTCCAAGCAGAAGGGCGGCCAGGAGCACGGCGGTCGTGCGGGTCATGCGATTACCCCCTCGGATGCAGTCGTGTCACCGCCATTATCCCCGGCAGGAGGCGGCGTGTCAAAGCCCCGCCCTTTCCGCGTTGTGCCATGCGGCCGGCGGCCGTATACTCGCCCCGGACGGCCGGAGGGCCGGTGAGGGCGCCGCGCGGCGTCCCGCCGTTGGCTGGGCAGGCCCGGATGGGAGGCGACATATGGACGCGCGTACGGTCGGCACCCTCTCCCGTCGGCGGTTCCTCGTGAGCACGGGCCTGGCGGCCGGGGGGCTGATCCTGGGCGGACCCGGCTGCACGCGGGCCGGACGGTCGGCAGCGGCGGCGCCGCCGGACCTTGCCGCCGCGTTCGACGCCCCGCCCCTCTCCGCCCGGCCGGGGGCGTACTGGGTCTGGGTCAACGGGCAGTTCGACCGCAAGCAGATGACCCGCGAACTGGAGGACGCCCGGGCCAAGGGCCTGAGCGGGTTCGAGGTCTTCGACGTCGGCACGACCGGCCGCCGGCCGCCCGTCCCGGCCGGACCGCCGTTCATGGGCCCGGAGTCGGCGGCGGCCGTCGGCCACGCCGTCCGCGAGGCCGGGCGGCTGGGCCTGGCGATGGGCCTGATCACCTCGAGCAGTTGGAACGCTGGCGGCCCGTGGGTCACGCCCGAGATGGCGAGCAAGTCGTTGTACGCCTCCACGACCGAGGTCCGCGGGCCGGCGGCGTTCGACACACGCCTCCCCGACCCGAAGGTGCCCCAGCCGAAATTCGCCGGCCGCAGGGGCGGTCTGGACCCGTGGCCGGCGGGCGAGACGTGGTCGCAGGAAACGGCCGTCCTGGCCGTGCCGACGGCCAAGGACAAGGTCATCCGCGACCTCTCGGCCGTGGTGGACCTCTCGGACCGCACGGACTCAGGCGGCCGTCTGCGGTGGCAGGCGCCCGCGGGGGAGTGGACGGTGCTGCGCATCGTCTGCACGAACAACCGCGAGCGGCTGCGGCTGCCGAGCCCGAACTCCGACGGGTACATGATCGATCACCTCGACGCCCGGGCCACCGAGGCCCATTTCCGCCACATCCTCGGTCGGCTGCGCGCCGAGGTGGACGACCTGGAGGCGTCGGCCCTTTCGTACCTGTACCTGCCGAGTTACGAGATCCGCGGCCTGACGGAGTGGACGCCCTCGTTCGCCGAGGAGTTCCGCCGACGCCGGGGGTACGACCCCATCCCGTTCCTGCCCGTCCTGTTCGGGTGGACGCTGGCCGACGAGGCGGTCTCCGAGCGGTTCGACCACGACCGGCGGCTGACGGTGAGCGACCTCTTGATCGAGAACCATTACGCGACGGCCGCCGAGGTCTGCCGCGCCGCGGGCCTGGAGTTGCACGCCGAGGCGGGCGGGCCCGGCAAACCGTTCCTGCCGGCCCACGACTTCCCGGCCGAGTCGCTCCGGGCCCTCGGCGTGCTCGACGTGCCGCGAGGCGAGTTCTGGGTCCGAAGGCCGCCCGAGGAAAACGACCCGGCCAACGTCATCAAGGAGATCGCCTGTGCGGCCCACATCTACAACCGGCGGATCGTCGAGATGGAATCGTTCACGGGGTTCGACCACTGGGAGCGCGGGCCGTTCGACCTCAAGCCGTACGCCGACCGGGCCCTGTGCGCTGGGATGAACCGGTTCGTCTTCCACACCTCGCCACACCAGCCGCCCGAGGCCGGCCGGCCCGGATGGACGTACCACGCCGGCACGCACATGGGCATGACGCGGGCCTGGTGGCCGATGGCCGAACCGTTTATCGCCTACCTGGCCCGCTGCTCCGCGCTGCTCCAGGCGGGGCGGTTCGTCGGCGACGTGTGCTTCTACTACGGGCACGAGGCCCCGCGGCTCATCGCCAACAAGGGGTTCGACCCGCGGACCGAATCGCTCGGCCCGGGCTACGATTACGATTACTGCAACACCGACGTGCTGCTGAATCGCATGACGGTGCGCGGCGGCCGGATCACTGTCGCCGACGGCCCGGACTACGCCCTGCTCGTCCTGCCCGACCGCGACGACATGCCGCTGAAGGTCCTGGAGCGCCTGGAGCAACTGGTCCGCGAGGGGGCGACGATCGTCGGCCGGCGCCCGACGCGGTCGCCGGGCCTGGGTTCGGCGGACACCAACGCCTACCGGGAGCGCGACGCCGCCGTCCGGCGCCTGGCCGACCGCCTCTGGGGCGACGTGGACGGCCGACAGGTGACGGAGCGCACCTGCGGCCGCGGCATGGTGGTCCAGGGCCGGCCGCTGGCGGAGATCCTCCGCGACCGCGGCCTGGGCCCGGACGTGGCGTTCACCGCCCGCCGCGAGGGGGCGGAGTTCGACTGGATCCACCGCCGCGCGGGCGAGACGGACCTGTACTTCGTCGCCAACCTTCGGAACCGGCCCGAGACCGTCGACGCCGTCTTCCGCGTGACGGGCAAGCGGCCGGAGGTATGGGACCCCGCGACGGGCGAGCGCCGCCCCGCCGCCGTCTATGACACAGTGGCGGATGGGACGCGCGTCCGCCTCGACCTGCCGCCGTGGGGCGCGGCGTTCGTCGTCTTCCGGCCGGGGCAGGCGGCGGACCACGTCGTGGCCCTGGCCCGCGACGGGCGGCCGCTGTTTCCGGTCGCCGAAGGCGCTGCAGGCGGTGAGACGAACACCGAGGCGTCGGCGCCGACGGAGCCCTCCATCGAGATCCGTTCTGATGAGGCCGGCGTGATGGAGGCGCGGCTGCGGCGGGCAGGAACGTACACCGTCCGGACGGCCGCGCGGCACGAGGCCCGCTTCACACTGCCGGCCGACCCGCCCGTCCATGCGGTCGGCGGGCCGTGGCACGTGACGTTTCCCGAAGGCCGCGGGGCCCCGCCCGCCGTCGACCTCCCGAAACTCATCTCCTGGACGGAGCACCCGGACGCGGGCGTGCGGCACTTCTCGGGCATCGCCACGTACGAGCGGACGGTGGACCTGCCCGCCGACCTCTTCGCCGACGACCGCCGGCTCCTGCTCGACCTGGGCGGCGTCGGCGTGACCGCCGAGGTCCACCTGAACGGCCGGCGGCTGGGCATCGTCTGGAGGCCGCCGTATCGCCTCGACGTGACGGGCATCGCGCGGCCCGGGGCGAACCGGCTCCGCATGGCGGTGGCGAACGTGTGGGCGAATCGGCTCATCGGCGACCGCGGCAAATCCCGTGACCAGCGGCTGACGCGGACGTGCCTGCCCGACGGGGCCTTGCCGAAGGGCCTCGTACCGTCCGGCCTGATGGGGCCCGTGCGGATCGTGACCGAAGCGCGCCGCCGGCTGGGCCTGCACGCCACGCCGTCCGGTCCGGACATCCGTTGACATCCTCCGATGCCGCTTTCGATGCCGCTTTCACGTTGAGGCGCCGCGGCGGGAGACGTATAATTACCGATTCTTAGCGGGGCGGCGCATCGAGGCGTAATCGCCCGGCCTCAGCATGCATGCAGGAGCAGGTGATGGTTGCACCGGAGCAACAGGTGTCGGCGACGCTGACGGAGCGCATCGACGCGCTGCGGCGGGAGCGGCGCGCCGTGATCCTGGCGCACAACTACCAGCGGCCGGAGGTCCAGGACGTGGCCGACATCGTCGGCGACTCGCTGGCCATGGCCCGCGAGGCCGCACAGACCGACGCCGAGGTGATCGTCCTGTGCGGCGTCCACTTCATGGCCGAGACGGCGAAACTCCTGAACCCCGACCGTCCGGTCCTGATGCCGGACCCGAACGCGGGGTGCCCGATGGCCGACATGACCGCCCCCAGGGAACTCGCCGAGGCGAAGCGGCAACATCCGGACGCCGCCGTCGTGGCGTACGTGAACTCCTCGGCCCGCGTCAAGGCCATGGCCGAGATCTGCTGCACCAGCGCCAACGCCGTGCGGGTGGTCGAGTCGATTCCGCCGGAGCGGCCGATCCTGTTCGTCCCGGACCAGAGCCTGGCCGATTACGTCGCCAAGCAGACGGGCCGGGAGAACATCATCCTGTGGCCGGGGTTCTGCCCCACGCATCACCGCATCCTGGCCGAGCACGTCCAGGCCCGCCGGCAGCAGTACCCGGACGCCGAGGTCCTGGTCCACCCGGAGTGCACGCGAGACGTGCGCCATATGGCCGACTTCATCGGCTCGACGAGCCAGATCATCCGGCACGTGACGGAGTCGCCGAAGCAGACCTTCATCATCGGGACGGAGTTCGGCGTGTGCCACACCATCCGGAAGGCGAACCCGGAGAAGGAGATCATCCAGATTTCGAGCCTGGCGGACTGCCCGAACATGAAACTCAACACGCTTGAGAAGATCGTGTGGTCGCTCGAGGACATGGCGCACGAGGTCCACGTGCCGGACGACGTGGCCGCCGACGCCCGCCGGGCCATCGAGCGGATGCTCGAGGTGTCGTAGGGAACGAGCCCGCTGCGGAAGCAGAGGGACATTCTCATCCGACGTGGCACAGGCCAAGGCCGAGGGGGATGTCCGGCCGCTGCCGCGGCCGGCTCGAACGGCTGCGCGGCGGGTACGGAGACCTGCCGCGCTACCCACGGTAGGCAGGCTTCATGACCGAACCGACGCAATCCGACGCCTCGCCCGCCCCCGTTGGGGCCGCGTCCGCGCAGGGCGACCACACCGGCGTCCGGTCGCAGGGCTGGAGTCCGCGGCTGGTGGACCTGATCGACGTGGCCACCCTCCAGGAGATCCAGGACGCCTTCGCCGACCTGACGGGCATGGCCTCCAGCATCCGCGACGAGCAGGGCCGGCTGGTCACGCGGCCGAGCGGGTCGAGCCGCTTCTGCGAACTCATCGGCGGCACCCTGCACGACAACGAGGCGTGCCGGCTGTCGAACTACGCGGCCGCCTCGGCCGCCGCCGCCGAAGGACGGTCCGACCCCGTCCGGTACGTCTGCCATGCCGACCTGACACAGTACGCGGCGGCGGTGCGGCTCCAGGGCCGCGTGCTCGGCACGGTGGTCCTGGGCGACGTGCCGGAGAAGCCGATCCCCCGCGAGCAGGTCCATGACCTGGCCACCCGCTATCACCTGGACGAGGACGAACTGGCGGAGGCGGCGGCCGACCTGGAGCCCCTGCCGGAGGAGCGGATGCAGTCCGCCGTCCGGTTCCTCCAACTCCTCGCGGGCACCCTGACGCACCTCTGCTGGCAGCAGGCCGTCCTGCGCGAGCGGGTCGAGGAACTGACGCTCCTCTCGGAAACCAGCCGCCTCCTCTCCTCCACGCTCGAACCCGACGCCGTCCTCGACAACATCGTCCGCACCATGGCCGAGGTCATGAACGTCAAGGCGTGCAGCCTGCGGCTGCTGAACCCGGACGGCGACGAACTGGTGCTGAAGGCGACGTACGGCCTCTCGCCGTCGTACCTGGAGAAGGGGCCCGTGCTGGTGGCGGAGAACCCGAACGACCGGGCGGCCCTGGACGGCGAGATGGTCATGATCCGCGACATGCGCGAGGACCCCAACGTCCGGTACAGCGAACACGCCCGGCGGGAAGGGCTCGTCTCGAGCCTCTCGATGGGCCTGGTGGCCAAGGGCGAGGCGCTCGGCACCCTCCACGTCTACACCGCCGAGCCGCACACCTTCACCGAGGAGGAGGTCCGGCTGTTCCGGAGCGTGGCGAACCAGGCGGCGCTGACGGTCCACAACGCTCAACTCGTGGACCAGGTGGCGCAGTCGCGGCTGCAGCAGCGCGAACTGGCGCTGGCGGCGCGCGTCCAGAACCGTCTCCTGCCCGCCCGCGCGCCCACCATCCCCGGCTACGACTGCTGGGGTGTGACGACCCCCTCCCAAGCGGTGGGCGGCGACTTCCACGACTGGATCGAACTGCCGGGCGGCAACTGGGGCGTGGCCCTCGGCGACGTGGCCGGCAAGGGCGTGCCGGCGGCCATTCTGATGGCCAGCGTCCGGGCCGCCCTCCGCGCCCAGGCCGAACACGTCTACGCCCTGCCCCACGTGATGGACCGCGTCAACCGGGGGCTGACCCACGACACGGAACCCTCCGAGTTTGCCACCCTGCTCTACGGCGTGCTGGATTCGGAGGCGAGACGGTTCACCTACTCCAGCGCCGGGCACGAGCCGGCATTGCTCGTCCGCGGCGGGGCGATACGGACGCTGGAGGCCGGCGGGCCGCTCCTCGGCGTCAGCGACCAGGTCGAATACGAGCAGGAGGCCGTCGACCTGCTGCCGGGCGACATGCTCGTCGCCTTCTCCGACGGGGCCTGCGACGCCACCAACTACGACGGCGAACGCTTCGGGCGGGAGCGGGTGCTCGATTCCATCCGCCGGCACGCCCACCACGGGGCCGAACGGGCCGTCGAGGAAATCCGGTGGGACATCCGGCGGTTCACGGGCCTCGCGCCGCAGGCCGACGACCTGACGCTGGTGGTCGTGAAGGTGGTGTGAGGGACCGTCATTTCCCGATCCGCACGGGCTGCCAGGCCGGCACGACGCCGTCGGCCTCGCGCGACTCGAGCCACCGCTGCCACGCCGCCTGATTGTAACCGAAATCCTTGCCCGTCAGGGACTTCAGGGCGGCCAGCACCTGCGGGTGCCTCGTCTTGACCCGCTCGTAGCGCGGCACGGGCTTGTGGTGTTCGGTCATGGCGATGGTAGTGGCGAAGTCGACGACCTCGACCTCGGGCAGTTCGATGAAGGTGGTGGCCACGCCGCCCGGCACGGCCGCCTGCACCGCCACCCGCCGGAACGTGGGCACGCCCAGCATCTGGCCGCGGACGTCCAGTTGCATGCTCCCGCTCCACGCCTCGCCGCCCACCAGGCGGATGTCCTCTGTCACGAGCCGCTCCACGAGCAGCCAGACGGCCCGCTTGTGCCCCAGGGCCGCCAGGGCGGTGGCGGCCCGGTCGCGGATGACCGGCACGTCGTCCAGCGCCAGGTGACCCATGAGACGGTCGGTGGGCGGCTCGCCGCTGTACCGCTTCAGGCCCTCAATCGCCCGCCGACGGTGCGCGGCACTGCCGTCGCCGACGGCGATCTCCTGGAGGTAGGCCTGTGCCGGCTTCGAGCCGTCGGTCGCCATGGCCGTGAGGGCCTCGATCAACAGGCCGCGATACCGCGGCTTCGGACCGTAGAGGACGGCGACCATGGGCCCGACGGCGGCCTCGTCGTCGATGGCGAGGACCCGCTTCCGCCCCTCGGCGAACTGCGAGCCGAGGCCGGAGCGCAGGTGCCGGATCTCGATGAGCCGGATCCGCTTCAGCCACGCCTTGTAGACCGCCTCCTCGGCCGCCCGGGACCGGGCGGACCCGTCGGCCGCGCCGGCCACAACGGCGACTCCGGCGACAACCGCCAGCAACACGCACGCGATGGGCAGGTGACGCATGGCAGGCTCCCTGTACACTCCCTCCTATGATTATACGCGATGGCACAGGCCGACGGCGGGGGTTTTGCCGTTCCCGCCGCGCTCCGCTTCGCGCCGCGGCTAAACGGGCGGCTTGCCGCGTCGCGGCCTCAGCCCGCAGCCCGGTCGGCCTGCTCGGCGCCGACCTTCAGGGCCTGCTTGTTCAGGTTCAGGACCTCGCGCTTGTCGGGATCGGTGCCGAGTTTCTTCTCCAGGAGGGCGACGATCTCCTTTTCGTCGGCCAGGCCCTTGAGGCGGTTCAGCGCCCCGAGGAGGACCATGTTCGCGACGCGGACGTTGCCCATCTGGTTCGCCAGGCCCGAGGCGTCGATTTCCACCAGCCGGGCCTCGCCGTGCTCGCCGCTCGGCCCGATCATGCTCCGGTTCGAGAGGACCAGGCCGTCCGGCTGGACGATGCCGGCGAACCGGTCGTACGACATCTGGTTCATCACGACAAGGCACGTGGCGTGCTCGACCACCGGGCTGGCGATGGGCCGGTCGCTGACGCAGACGTGGCAGTACGCCGTCCCGCCGCGCACCTCCGTGCCGTAGGACGGAAAGAATGTGACCTCGTAGCGGTCCATGAGCAGTTCGGCGGTGAACTTGCCGAGAGTCATGAGCCCCTGGCCGCCGAATCCGGAGAAGATCATGCGTTCGTCCACGGGAGTCTCCTGGTCTGCGTCGTCGCGCGGGGCCGCTTCGAAGCGCCAACCTCCGGAAAGGGGCCGGCCCTTTGCCGGGGAGAATCTGACCGGCCCATTGCATCGGCCGCTCGGCCGCCCGTACGATAGGCTAAAGCGGACCCAGTCATCGGGCAAGGGCAATCCCGAAAGGAGTATGCGATGGTTCACCTGTCGCGCCGCGACGCCCTGCGGAGCATCGGACTGGGCGGACTCAGCCTCGCCATGGCCGCCACCGGCTGTGGCACCCAAGAGGAACCCGAGAAAGAAGGAGACGACGAAATGGAACCTGAAGGCACTGCCACCGCCGCCGGCCCCGTCAAGTACACCCTCCCCAACCTGCCGTACGACTCGCTGGCCCCGGTCATCGACGACGAGACCCTCGCGCTGCATCACGACAAGCACCACGCGGGGTACGTGAAGGGGGCGAACGCCGCCGTCAAGGCCCTCGAAGAGGCGCGGGCGGCCGGCGACTTCAAACTCATCAAGCACTGGGAGCGGGCGTTGGCGTTTCACGGTTCCGGCCACGCCCTGCACACGCTGTACTGGACGAGCATGTGGCCGAAGGGGCGGGGCGAACCGTCGGCCGACCTCGCCGCCGCCGTCGAGGCCTCGTTCGGCGACCACGACCAGATGGCGGCCCAGTTCGCCGCCGCCACCAAGGCCGTGGAGGCGAGCGGATGGGGCGTCCTGGCGTGGGAACCGGTGGGCCGGCGGCTCATCATCCTCCAGGCCGAGCGGCACCAGGACCTGACGGTCTGGGGCTGCGTGCCCCTCATGGTCTGCGACGTGTGGGAACACGCCTATTACCTGAACTACCAGAACAAGCGCGGTGACTACGTCGACGCCTGGATGGGTATCATCGACTGGGAGTCGGTGAACAAGCGCTTCGCGGCCGCGAAAGGCGCGTAGGCCGCGGCCTGCCGCGGCAGTAACGAAGTGACGAAGTAACGCAGTAACGAAGGCGCGACCGATAGCGCCCTGCACACCCGGGAACGGGCGTCGGGCTCCGTGCCTCAACAGGACGACGCCGGTGTTCGCCGGCCCGCTCGCGGGCCGCGTGCCTTTCGGCGCGGCGGGTCTCCGTCCCCGCCGCGTCCTTTGTACGCAGCAGGGCTCCCGGGGGGGCTGCACGGCAAGAGGTTGCGTGTCGGCCGGTCCGCCGTTAAGGTGCCTGTTGGAGCCGGTAACCCCCACGCGCCTGAACCCGAAAGAAGGAGCCGCGCCATGCGTCGGCCGATTCGCACGCCCCTGCTCGTGACCGCGCTCGTTGCCGCAACCATCGTCCTGACCCCCAAGCCGTCCCTGTCCGGCCAGGAGGGTAACGGGAAGGCAACCGCCGGGACGTTCGCGTTCCCCACCTCCACGAACGATGCGCGTTTCCATTTCACGAGTTTCCCGGACCTGTTCAACTGGAACATCCGGTACCCACAGCCGGGGTGGGAAGACGCCGTCGGCTGGTTCCTCGACGGCATGAAGAAGGAGGGTCCCGCCTTCTCGCTCAACGCCGGCGACATCATGGACGCCCGTTGGTGGACGAACCCGGAGGAAGTCCGACGCGAGACCCGGACGTACTGGGGCGGGTTCAAGAAGCGATTCGACGTTAAGGGTATCACCCTTTACATCGCTCCGGGCGATCACGAGTACGGCGACGACCAGGGGCTCCGCAAAATGAACCTGGCGCCCGTCTTCGCGGAACAGTTCACGACGATCCTCGACATGCCCCGCAACGGTCCCGCCCACAAGAAGGGACGGGCGTACACCGTGACCAGAGAGAACCTCGCGGTGATCACCGTCGATACGTTCGAGGACGCCGGCAACCGCATGAGCATGACCGTTTCCGGCAAGCAACTGGCCTGGCTGGAGAACGAACTGAGGAAACATCGCGACAAACAGTTCATCATCGTCCAGGGCCACGTGCCCGTCGTCGGGCCCGTGCGAAGCAAGAACTCGAGTGCCAACATGCTTGAGGGCGGTACCGGCAGCGCCTTCTGGAAGACCATGGTCGCCCGCGGCGTGGACGCCTATTTCTGCGGCGAGCATCACCGCATCACTTGTACCAAACACGACGGCATCTGGCAGATCGTTCACGGGGCCCTGTGGGGCACGCAGACCGACCTCAACTACCTGCGCGGCAGCGTGTGGCCTGATCGCCTGGAACTGCAACTCTTCCAATTCGACGTGGAGTACGGCGGGAAGCGGCTGACCGAACAGCATCCGCATCGCGGCAACGGCGGCCCGTGGAGCAAGGTCACGATCGCCGAATCGACGCGCCGGAACGGACCGAGGTCGGTCGGCAAACTCGTCATCGAAGCCCGGCCGGAGGGCAACGAAACCACCGAAGCCACCGGGGCGTTCGCCACCGGCCACCCGTGACCTCCTGCCCGGCAACAAAGGAACAGAAGCGTAGGCCGCGGCAGTGACGCAGCAACGCAGTATCGAAGTAACGCAGGCGCGACGCCGGCGCCCTGAAAACCCGGTAACGGGCGTCGGGGACGGTGCCTCAACGGGAAAACGCCGGTGTTCGCCGGCCCGCTTGCGGGCCGCGTGCCTTTCAGCACGGCGAGATTCTTCGTCGCGGCTTCGCCGCTCCTCAGAACGACAAACCCCGCCGCCCTTCGCCTCCGTTACTCCGTTACTCCGTCACTCAGTGACGCAGTGACTCCGTCACTGCCGCGGCACGCCGCGGCCTACGCCTGCGTTACTTGGTCGTATCCTTGATCACCCCCGGCGGGAAGATCTCCGTCATCCACGTCTCGATGTACTCGGCGGCCTTGGTGGGCTTGACGCGCCAGTAGGTGGGGCACGGCGAGAGGATTTCGACCAGGCTGAACCCCTTCAGGTCCCGCTGCACGCGGAAACTCTTCTTGATGGCCGTCTTGGTCCGCTTGATGTCCTTCGGCGTGCCGATGACACACCGCTCGATGTAGGCGGGCTGCTCGAGCGTGGCCAGCAGTTCCGAGACGCGAATCGGGTACCCCTCGCCCGTGACGCTGCGGCCCTTGGGGCTGGTGGTGGTCTTCTGGCCGGGCACGGTCGTCGGAGCCATCTGGCCGCCCGTCATCCCGTAGACCGCGTTGTTGATGAAGATGACGCTGATGGGCTCGCCGCGGTTCGCCACGTGCACGATCTCGTTCGTGCCGATGGCCGCCAGGTCGCCGTCGCCCTGGTACGAGAAGACAAGTTTGTCGGGCCGGGCCCGCTTGATGCCGGCGGCGACCTCGGGCGTCCGGCCGTGGGCGGCCTCGCACATATCGATGTCGAGGTACTGGTATGCCAGGACGGCGCAGCCGACGGGGGCCATGCCGATGATCTCGCCGCGCAGGTCCCACTCGTCGATGATCTCGGCCAGCAGCCGATGCACCACCCCGTGCCCGCAGCCCGGGCAGTAGTGGGTGCGGGCGGGGAGGAGGGATTCGGGGCGGCCGAGTTTGAGAGTGGCTTCCTGAGACATGGGTACTCCTTCGCACGGTCAGTAACGAAGTAACGCAGTAACGAAGTAACAAAGGCGGATTCCGGCCGCCCTCGCCGGTCTAGTCCGGCCGGCGCTTCACCGACCGCATCAGCCCGGACCGAAGACGGTCCACCTCCTGCGTACCTTCGCGCATCTCGGTCAAGACGGTTCCTTTGAGCCAACCCAGGCGGCGGGCGAGTTCAGCCTGCGTCTGCAGTTCGAACAGGCTCCCTCGGGCAATCTCCAGGTAGCGACGGAACTCGGCCCTGTGTCCGCGACCGAACCCTTCCGCCACGTTCGACGCCACGGACACCGCCGCCCGGCGCATCTGGGCCACCAACCCGTACCGCTCGCCATCCTCGAACGCGCCGGTCGCCTGGTAAACCCGCTCCGCCACGTCCATAGCCTTCTGCCAGACGAGCAGATCGCGGTAGGTCCGGATGTCATTCTTCTTTTCGCCATCGTCCATCGTTCCCCCCTTCACAGTGGCTGGGACATCGCCTTCGTCACTGCGTCACTACGTTACTTCGTTACTGGATACAACCACCGAGTCCCGCTGCCAAGGCGGCACGCTCGGCTACTGGCCGGCCAGTTCCCGCACGTGGTCCGCCACCTCCTCCACCCCCGGCACCCCGCCGCCGGCGCGCCAGTGCAGGTCCACGGGACGGGGGGTGCCGTACGTCGCCAGTTTCACGTCCTCGATCAACTGGCCCCAACTCATCTCGACCACCAGGAACCGTGCGCCGCGCCCCGCGGCCGCGCGGAGCGGCGCGGCCGGGAACGGCCACAGGGTGATCGGCCGCACCAGCCCCGCCCGGATGCCGTCCGCCCGTGCCGCCCGCACGGCGTCGCGCGCGATCCGCGCGCACGTGCCGTAGGCCACCAGGACGATCTCGGCGTCCTCGGCCTGGTCCTCTTCCCAGCGCGGCAGGTCGGCTTCCATCGTCTCGTACTTGGCGCGGAGGCGGCGGTTGAACTCCTCCAGTTCCCCCGGCCGCCAGTAGAAACTCTTGACGATGCGTTTCTCGCGGCCGCCGGCCGCACCGGTCAGGGCCCACGGGTGATCCCGGACGGCGGGCCCCTCCTTCATGGGCGGCAGGACGACCGGCTCCATCATCTGCCCGAGTTGCTGGTCCGACAGGAGCAGGACGGGGCACCGCCACGCCTCGGCCAGGTCGAACGCCTCGTACGCCATGTCGACCGTTTCCTGGACGGTGTGCGGCGCCAGCACGATGAGCCGGTAGTCACCGTGCCCCCCGCCGCGGGTCGCCTGGAAATAGTCGCCCTGGGCGCAGCGGACGTCGCCCAGCCCCGGCCCGCCGCGCTGCACGTTGACGATGAGGGCGGGCAGTTCGCTGCCGGCCAGGTAACTGATGCCCTCCTGCTTCAGGCTGACGCCGGGACTGGACGAGGAGGTCATCGCCTTGGCGCCGGCGGCGGCGGCCCCGTGAATGAGGCTGATGGCGGCCAGTTCGCTCTCGGCCTGGATGAACGTGCCGCCGACCTCCGGCACCCGCCACGACATGTACTCCGGCAGGTCGTTCTGCGGCGTGATGGGGTAGCCGAAATAGAACCGGCACCCGCCGCGCACCGCCCCTTCGCCGGCGGCCACGTTGCCCGTGATGAGGACCTTCTGCCCGCGCTGCGCCTGGGGGGGGGTCTCGACCGTCACGCGTCGCTCCTCCCTTAAGTTGCGGCGATGGGCGCCATACGGCGGCGGTTCATCTTACGGGGGGCCCTGCGCGGGGGCAATGTCAAAACGCAACGGCAGGCAGCCGGCAATCGGCATCAGGCAACACAACTCTTTTAGCCGCGACCCGAAGGGGAGCGCGTACGGGAAGCGCACGGGCACGGCCTACGTCTCGACGATCTCCAGCACCTCGATCGCCGCGTCCGGGCACACCTGGTAACACAGCGTGCACCCGGAGCACTCGACGCCCTCTTTCAGGCGGGCGGGGCGGACGCCGAGGTCCGTCAGTTCCTCGCTCATCTCCAGCGCCCCCTTGGGACACACCGCCACGCACAACTCGCAGCCTTTGCAGTACTCGGTGAGAATGCGGATGTGGAACGCCATGCGCCTGGACTCCCTTGCGAGCACGCAGAATCTTACGATTCCCGAGGGCCTGAAGTCAACGCCGCAGCAAGTGACGAAATAACGCAGTAACGAAGTAACGCGGGCAGGGCCGTTGCCGTTCTCCGTCTTGGCCGGCCCTTGCCTTCCAACCTCTTTCGGCGCCGGCACCTACACCAAGCCGGTCGCTCTGCCTCCGCCTTCGTGACTTCGTTACTCCGTCACTTCGTTACTGTCTGTTCTGTAGTGCGGCAAATGCCCCCAATGCAGTTTCCGGCTGAGGGTCTCGAACGGCTGGCGGTGGGTGCGTTCGACCAGAAGGAACGCCGACCCGGCCCGCCGGATGGTGACGCGGTCGCCGGGCTGCATGCGGACCTTGTCCTGCCCGTCCACGACGCACACGGCTTCCGGCTGGAGGTCGGTCGGTTCCAGGACGACCTCGCACTCCGGCCGCAGCACGATCGGCCGATGCGTCAGGGAGTGCGGGCACACGGGCACGAGGACCATGGCCTCCAGGCCCGGGGCGAGCAGCGGCCCGCCGGCCGCCATGCAGTACGCCGTCGAGCCGGTGGGCGTGGAGACCAGCACGCCGTCGCCGAAGTAGGTGGTGATCGCCTCGCCGTCGATGGTGCCCCGGACGCCGGTCATGCGGTGGGCGTCGCCGCCGGCCACGAGGACGTCGTTCAGGACGAGGTCCTCGCTCTCGCCGTCGGCCGTCTCGCAGCGGACGCGGAGCATCAGCCGGCGGGAAACGGGCGCCTCGCCGGCGGCGATCGCATCGAACTGCTCGCAGAACGCCTCGGCGGAGAACTCGGCCATGTACCCGAGTTTGCCCATGTTGATGCCGACGACGGGCACCTCGCGGCCACCGAGCATCCGGGCCGCCTTCAGGAGCGACCCGTCGCCGCCGAGGACCACGACCAGGCCCGCCTCGGTCTCGATGGGCCCGTCCGAGAGGTCCATCGTCTGGACCTCGACCCGCTCCCGGACCCACGGGCAGAGGGAGCCGGCCACCTCGCGGGCCTGCGGCTTCTCGGGGTTGACGAGGATCAGGACACGTGTCATGGACGGCTCCTCCGCAGCATCCGCGCGGCTCGGCGCGGCGGGTCGGGCGCTTTTCCCTCTCCCCCAGCGGGAGAGGGCAGGATGAGGGGGAGGAAGCCACAGGCGACAAGCCGCAGGCCGCAAGCAAAGGCAACAACGCCACACGCTGTCGCCGTGGCTTGTCGCTTGGGGCTTGAGGCTTGCAGCCTCTTCACCCTCACCCCATCCCTCTCCCGTCAAGGGAGAGGGAGACCGCCCTACGCCTTCTCCATGAGCGCCCGCATCCGTTCGGTCAACCCGTCGGCGTCGAGGCCCTGGCCGGCCAGTTGGGCGGCCCGCGTGTCGTGCTCCACGATCTCGTCCTCGACGGCCGCCCGGCGGATCTTCGAGGCGTCCAACCCCATCGCCTCGGCGGCCTCCAGGACGGCCGCCCCGAACCCGCCGGCCGCGGCGGCGTCCTCGACGGTCAGCACCCACGGCTGCTCGGCCAGCAGATTCGCCAGGAGGTCCGTATCGAGCGGACGGACGAACCGGGCGCTCGCAACCGCCACCTCCACGCCGTCCTCGGCCAGGCGTCCGGCGGCCTCGACGGCCGAGCCGACCGTCGCCCCGAGGGCCAGGACGGCCCCGCCGGCGCCCTCGCGGACGACGGCCCCCCGGCCCGGCCGGACGGCCTCGTCCGCGAGCGCCGCGGCCGGGACGCGGTCGCGCGGGTAGCGGACGGCCCAGGGGCCCTCGGCCTCCGTCGCGAGGCGGAGCATGCCGGCCAGTTCGCCCCGGTCCGCCGGGGCCGCCACCGTGAACCCCGGCAGGTGCCGCAGGTACGCCACGTCGTACAGGCCGTGATGGGTGGGCCCGTCGGCGCCGACGAGGCCGGCCCGGTCCACGAGGAACACGACGGGCAGGTGCTGGATGGCGATCTCGTGAAACAGTTGGTCGTACGCCCGCTGAAGGAACGTGGAGTAGATACCGACCACCGGCCGCCGGCCGCCGCGCGCCAGGCCCGCCGCCAACCCCACCGCGTGCTGCTCGCAGATGCCCACGTCGAAGAAACGGTCCGGGTATCGGTGGGCGAAACGCACGAGGCCGGAGCCTTCCGGCATGGCGGCCGTGATCGCCACCAACCGCTCGTCCGCCTCCGCCAGGGCGAGGAGTGCGTCGACAGCCGCCCGCGTCCAGGTCTCGGGCCCGGCCGGCTCCCTATCGGTCATCACCTGGCCGTTGCGCTCCGTGAACGGCGAGGCGGAGTGCCAGGCCTCGGGCTTCTCGGCTGCCGGCTGGAACCCCCGCCCCTTCTGCGTCACCACGTGCAGCAGCACGGGACCGGGGAGACCCTGGAGTTCCTCCAGCACCTCCAGCAGGTCGGCGATGTCGTGCCCGTCCACCGGGCCGTAGCAGCGGAAGCCCAGCCGCTCGAACATGTGCTCCGGGACGACGGCCTCCTTCAGCACGTCCTTGAACGTGTGGATGGAGCGGGAGAGGAGGTCGCCCATCGGCACGTGGTCGAGGACATCGTGCACGTCGCGCTTCAGGTTGCCGTAGGCCGGCGTGGCCCGGAGGCGCGTCAGGTGACGGGCCAGGGCCCCGACGGTGGGCGAGATGGCCATCTCGTTATCGTTCAGGACAACGAGCAGGTCGGCGGCGGCGTCGCCGGCGTGGTTCATGGCTTCCAGGGCGATGCCGGAGGCCAGGGCCCCGTCGCCGATGACCGCCACGGTCCGGACGCCCGTGCCGGCGGCCTGCTCCGCCAGGGCCAGGCCGAGGGCCGTCGAGACGCTCGCCCCCGCATGGCCGGTGCGGAACGCATCGTACGGGCTCTCGGCCGGGTTCGGGAACCCGCTCGCGCCGGACGCCGTCCGAAGCCCCTCGAATGCCTCCCGCCGGCCGGTCAGGATCTTGTGGGCGTAGCACTGGTGCCCCACGTCCCAGACGAGGTGGTCGCGGGCGAAGTCGTACGTGCGGTGGAGCGCGAGCGTCAGGTCCACCACGCCGAGGTTGCTGGCGAGGTGCCCGCCGCGCGCCGCCACGGTGCGGGTGATGAGGGCACGAATCTCCGACGCCAGGCGCTCCAGGTCCTGGCCCGAGAGGCCCCGCAGGTTGCGGGGCGAGTCGATCTGGTCGAGTAAGGATTCGGACACGACGTCATTGGTCCTTGTTCATTTGTCATTTGTCACTGGTCATTGGTGCCTGGCGTGACGCGCCGGCCCCATACGGGTCTGTACTGGGACAAGTCCGGCGGCGAACTGTACATCGCGCCAGGTGCCACGTGCCACGGCCGGCGCTGTGGCTTTACGACGTCATCCAGAGCGGAGCGAAGGATCTCGCCGTGGTCGTTGTCGTTCGTGCCGTTGTCGTTTGCCTTTTCCCGCTGTTCCCGCCGTTGCCGTCTTTGCGGCTTTGCGGCTTTGCGGCTTTGCGGCTTTGCGGCTTTGCGACTTTGCGTGAGGCCGCCGTTGCCGTTGCCGTTCAAACGCGCCGGCCAAGGCCGGCGGCTAAATGTGCCGCGTTCAAAACGTCCGGTCGACGACGAACCGCGCCAGGTCCCTCAGCGCATCGGCCTCGTGGCCGAAGGGTGACAGCGCGTCAACCGCCCCTTCGGCCTCGGCCCGTGCGCGCCGGCGGGCGGCCTCCAGGCCGTAGAGCGTCACGAAGGTCAGTTTCCCCGCGGCCGCGTCCTTGCCGGCCGTCTTGCCGAGGTCCTCGGTCGTGGCGGAGGCGTCGAGGACGTCGTCGGCAATCTGGAACGCCAGACCCAAGTGCTCGCCGCACGCCCGGAGGCTGCGGACGAGGTGCTCACTCGCCCCCGCCGCCAAGGCGCCCATGACGACACTCGCCGCGATGAGGGCAGCCGTCTTGCGGCGATGGATGACGTCGAGCAGGTGCTCGTCGCCGCGACCGGTGCGCTCGGCCTCCAGATCGGCCATCTGCCCGCCGACCATGCCGACGGCGCCGGCGGCGGCGGCGAGTTCGGCCGCCAGGCGGCGGGCCCGCTCCCCGTCGGCCACCTCGCGGGCCAGGACGCCGAACGCCTCCGTCAGCAGAGCGTCGCCCGCCAGGATGGCCGTGGCCTCGTCGAACTGCTTGTGACACGACGGCCGGCCGCGGCGGAGGGCGTCGTCGTCCATGGCCGGCAGGTCGTCGTGGATGAGCGAGTACGTGTGGACCATCTCGACGGCGCACGCGGCGGGCATGGCGGCCTCGTCCGGGGCGCCGCATGCCTCCGCCGCCAGCAGGACGAGGACCGGCCGGAGCCGCTTGCCCCCGCCCAGGACGGCGTACCGCATGGCCTCGTAGAGGTCGCGGCTGAGTTCGTCCGGGGCGGTGAGGTGACGGTCCAGGGCCGCCTCGACCCGCTCGCCGCGCTCGCGCAGGACCTGGGGGACGGATTGGGGCTGGGTCTCGGCCATGAGACGCGGCTTCCCTCCGGGCGCACACCGACCGGACGATGCGGCAACGGCGCATCGTATCACCGGCGCCGGGGGGTCACAAGGGAAAAGGGAAGGCGGGGCAAGGGAAAGGCGAGGCCGACAAAACGCTTGACTCCCGTGGAACAGGTTCACCTAATGGCATCTATGAGTTCTTCACGTACGCCTTCGCATAAAGTCCCTGACGGGCGCGGCCAAACGTCCCGTAGCTCTCAACACCCCTGCAAGCCGGCAGCCATGGTGGCATTTGCCTTTGGCGTAATCTGCTGGACGTCGTCCGCGCTCTGTCACGTAGTGCTGGCCGCGATCGGGCCTGCCATAAACGCACTCGAACACATTACGGGTCAGAGCGGTCTGGACCCCGCGTGGCAAGGGATCCCTCTGGTGCTTCTTCTCGTCGGTTTCCTGGCCCTCGCCTGGCTATGGATTCACCTGAACGGCCCCGTTCCGTTGGCGGGCCTCATCCTGGGCATCCTGGCCATCCGGGACATACGGCGTTCCCGGCCCCGTCAGCAGGGGCTGGCGTTTGCGGTGGCGGGCGTGATTCTTTCGGCCTTGAATCTCGCATCGTCCGCCGTGAGCCTGCTGATTGTGGCCGCTATGTCTCGCCCCGAGTTCTGGCCCTGACGGTTATCACCCCGCCTGCAGCCCTGTGCCATAAGGCTGTCACACCCCCTCGTAAATCCCATGCGCCTGCGCGGGCCAGGACCGATACTGAGGGTGGACCGGGGTCCGAGCGAGGCCCATGCGCCGGGATGGCCGGGGCCGGCTGGCTGCTTGGCTGGCAGTGCACCTTAATGTTCGTGACATACTGACTGACAAGCAGCCGGAGGCCGCCATCGTTCCAGCCCTGACCAGTAAGGGGAACCGCGAGGAGGCCATCGCCCCGCGCCACGGGCCATCCCCCATACCTTTCCGTGGCCCGTCGGCGCGGGGCTGCTGAGCCCTCGGCGAGGGCGCAGCCGGCGCCTGCCGGGTCGGGGGGATTGCGCCCTCGCTTCGTCCGTTCCGCATTCCCACGGCCCCCGCTCCGCTGCGCGTCGCGGCTAAAAGGGCGCGCGGCGCGGCGCGCGGCTTTCTGCCGCGAAGAATCTCGCCGTGGTTGTTGCGGTTTCTGCCGTTGCCTAATGCCGAATCTCTGATCCCAAGTGCCTGCCTTTGCCGGTTCCCTGTTGGATTTCGCGCCGCCTCGGTGTAGGGTAAGGATGCCGTCGGGGCCGGCGCGACGCGGTCCCCGCGCATGCAGGACACCGACCATGAACCAAACGAACCACCCTCTGACGCGGCGGGCGTTTCTCGGCCGGACGGCTACCGGTGCGGCGGCGCTGGCCGCGGCGCCGTACATCTTGCCCGCCTCGGCCCGCGGCGCCGACGGCACCCTCGCGCCGAGCGAGCGTGTCACGCTGGGTCACATCGGCATCGGCATGATGGGCCGGGGGCATCTACGGTGCTGCCTCTCCTACCGCGAGGCCCAGGTCCTCGCCGTCTGCGAGGTCGATCGGTGGCGCCGCGAGGACGCCAAGGCCACCGTCGAGGCCGCCTACGCCGAGCATCGCGCCGGCGGCACGTATCGCGGGTGCGACGCGTACACGGACCTGCGCCGTCTCCTGGCCCGCGACGATGTCGACGCGGTCGTCATCGCCACGGGCGACCGCTGGCACGCCCTGGCCACGGTCATGGCCGCCCGGGCGGGCAAGGACATCTACTGCGAGAAGCCGGCCTGCCTGACCATCGCCGAGGCCCTCGCGATGGTCAAGGAGGTTCATCGCACCGGCCGGGTCTTCCAGACGGGCCTCCAGCAGCGTTCCTCGGCCCAGTTCCGCAAGGCGTGCGCGCTGGTGCAGGCAGGGGCGCTCGGGCGCGTGCGGGTCGTGTACGTCGGCTTCCCCGGGACGAGCGAGCACGCCGTCCTTCCCCCGGAACCGGTGCCGGAAGGCCTGGACTGGGACCAGTGGCTGGGCCCGGCGCCGTGGCGTCCGTTCAACAGCCGGTACCACATTTACGGGCAGCCGCCGCGCGTCGTGCCGTGGGACTTCACCCGGGACTTCGGCGGCGGGAACCTGACGAGCAACGCCGTCCACGCCTTCGACGTGGTCCAGTGGGGCCTGGGGATGGACGGCAGCGGGCCGGTCCGCATCGAGCCGCCCGAAACGGGCAACGTCCCGTCGCTTACGTACACGTACCCCGGCGGGGTGCGGTGCCAGGTCACGTGGCACCTGGAGCCGGGCAAACACGAGATCCCGTCCGGCTGGGACCCGACGACGCGCATCCAGAACTTCGGCGCCCTGTTCGTGGGCGAGGAGGGGTGGATTCACGTCGGCCGGCGGGGGTACCTGGCGGCCCATCCGGCGTCGATTCTCGGCCGGGCGACGGAGGCGGAGGCGAGGAGCCGCAGCGTGCTCCCGCATCACGAGAACTGGCTGGAGTGCATCCGGACGCGCGGCCGGCCCGCCAGCGACGTCGTCAGCGGGTGCGGGTCGACGATCGTGGCCCACCTCGGCTGCATCGCCCACTGGACCGGCCGGGCCCTGGAGTGGGACCCGGTTCGCAAGACCTTCCCGGGCGACGCCGAGGCGAACCGCTGGCTCTTCCGCCCCATGCGGTCGCCGTGGGCGCTGTAACACAAACGGGGCCGGGCGAGGGAAGAACGATGCGACGGACACCGCAGCCATGGCTTCGGATGATCCTGTGGATCGCGCTGCTCCTGCCGGGCGCTGCACGCGGGCAGAAGCCGCCGGACGGCGTAACCGACGAGCAGCGCCAGGCGACCGAGCAGGCGATCCCCGCCACCGCGCCCGCCAGACCCGCCAAGGCCCGCCGGCTGCTCGTTGTGGACCTGAACGTCGGCCGGCCGGGGCACCGGTCCATTCCGCACGCGAACCTGGCGGTCCGCCTCATGGGCGAGCGGACCGGCGCCTACGAGACCACCGTCTGCCACGACCGGTCGATGCTCGCGCCCGAGCGCCTCGCCCGGTTCGACGCGGTGTTCCTGAACAACACACTCGGCCCCATCTTCCACACGCCCGCGCTGCGGCAGGGATTCGCGGCCTACATCTCCGGCGGCGGGGGGCTGGTGGCCAACCACGCCGTTACGGTCACCTCGACGGACTGGCCCGCATTCGGCGAAATCCTCGGCGCCCGCGGCGCGGCCCACCGCGACGCCGACGAGAAGGTTACGGTGAAACTGGACGACCCGGACAGCCCGCTGACCGCGATGTTCGACCGGGGCGGGTTTACCATCGCCGACGAGATCTTCCGGTTCCACGAGCCGTATTCGCGCCGGCGGGTACACGTGCTCCTCAGCGTGGACACGGACCGTACGGATATGACGCAAGGTGGCCGGCCGCGCGGGCGGTGCGTCCGGCCGGACAACGATTACCCGGTCAGTTGGATTCGGCGGCACGGCAAAGGGCGCGTGTTCTACTGTTCGCTCGGGCACAATCCGCACGTGTTCCGGGACGGGCGGATGCTGCAGCACTTCCTGGCGGGTATCCAATTCGCCCTGGGCGACCTGGAGGCGGACGCAACGCCAAGCGCCCACAGCCCCGCCACCCCACCGGCGGACTGACGGCCCGGTAGACGCCCGGCGCGGCGATTCCCCGTAACGACCGCCGCGCGTCACGGCCTGGAGCGGATACGCGCCGGGTGCGGAGCCCCCCGCGCAAACACATGGGGAAGTGAGGCACAACCGGTTCCGCCGGCGCCGTCACTGAACCGCGGCGGCGGACCGGACCAGGGCGCTCATGGCCCGCTCGATCTGCTCGACGGCATAGACGTAGAACGGAAGGGGCTGGTCGCTCCGCTCGTACGCCTCCACCGCGCCGAGCAGGCCCACGTTGCCGTGTTCGATGAGTTGGAGCGGGCTGGGGCCCCGACCGGCGAACTGGCGACCGACCGCCGGCACCAGCCGCAGGCTCCGGCATACGAGCGTCTCGCGGGCCTGCCGGTCGCCGCCGCGGAGGCGCCGGATAAGGCCCTCCTCTTCCTCCACGGTCAACGGCGGCTGGCGCTCGACCTCCCGAACGTACACGTCGAGGCCGGCGTCGTGCGTCGTGCTCTGAGCAGAGGCATCCGTGGCAGGACGGTCCCCTTCGTCCAACGGTGCGGCCCTGGGCAGCATCGGTCCCCCTCCCCTATCGCAAACGGTCCTGCCTGTCCGCTTCCGCCTATCATGGTAGGCGGGGTTCGTTGAGGCGGTGCGACCGGTGCGCTAAGGTCACACGAATTCGTGCCGGACGGGACCGGACGTCGCGGATTCAAGGCCGAAAAGGGGGGTGCAGCCGCCCGAAACCCAAGCGGCCGGCCGCCTGACCTACGCAGGGTTCCCCCGCGGTCGGTTGCGGTCCGCACCCCGACCGTCCGCGCGAAGCGTTCAATTGACACCAGCGGCTTCGCCGATACACTTGCCGGACACGCGGCGTTCGAGGAGGAGACACACGTGGCGGATCTCTGGCTGGTGACGGGCGGCGGCGGGTTCATCGGCTCGAACCTCGTGCGGGCGGTCCTGGAGCGCGGCCGTTCCGTGCGCGTGCTCGACAACTTCTCCACCGGGTTCCGCGTCAACCTGGAGGAGGTGGCCGCAGACATCGACCTCCTCGAAGGCGACCTGCGTAACCCCGACGACTGCCGGCGGGCCTGTGACGGGGCCGAGGTCGTCCTCCACCAGGGGGCCCTGCCCAGCGTGCCGCGCAGCATGGAACAGCCCCAGGAGAGTTTCGACGCCAACACCATGGGCACGCACAACCTGCTGATGGCGGCGCGGGAGGCCGGCGTGCGGCGTATCGTGTTCGCCGCCTCCAGCAGCGCGTACGGGGCGGGCGAGGCACTGCCCAAGCGCGAGTCCATGGCCGTCGAACCCCTCAGCCCGTATGCCGCGGCGAAGGCGGCCGGCGAACTCTACGCCGCCACGTTCTACCGGGCATTCGGACTGGGAACGGTCAGCCTCAGATATTTCAACGTGTTTGGTGCGAGACAGGACCCGACCAACCAGTACGCGGGGGTGATTGCGGCGTTCGCCTCGCGGATGCTGCGCGGGCAGCCGCCGGTCATCTTCGGCGACGGCACGCAATCCCGCGACTTCACCTTCGTCGCCAACGTCATCCACGCCAACCTGCTCGCCGCCGAGGCGGAGGCCGTGCACGGTGAGGTCGTCAACATCGGCTGCGGCGAGCGGACCGACCTGAACACGATGGTCGGCATCTTCAACGACCTGCTCGGGACGGACTTCGAGCCGATCTACGAGCCGCCCCGCCCCGGCGACGTGAAGCACTCGCTGGCCGACATTACGGCCGCCCGGAACCTCCTGGGCTACGAGCCGCAGGTCGGCTTCCGCGAAGGGCTGGCGCAAACCCTGGACTGGTACCGCTGGGCCCTGGAAACGGGCTACGGTGGCTGGGGCGGGCGGTAGCGGTCAGGCGGAAATACTGCCCGCGGCCGTCTGCCAACCCGTCGCACGGTCGCCGTTTGACTCCCGTCGATTACAGGTTATACTCTCCCGAGGACCCGTCCAGGCGAAAGGGGGAATTATGCGCTCGCCCCAGGCTTTATTTGTCCTCGCTGTCATCCTCCTGTGCTGTCAGACGGCGCGGGCGGAGCAGACCATCACCGCCGACGACTACCTGGACCGCGTCCGCGGCATGTGGCTGGGCCAGATCCTGGGCAACTACGCCGGGCGGCCCGTCGAGGGCGAGGATGACGATCGCGGCGGCCTCTATCACACCATCGACTGGGACGACATCCTGACCACCGCCACGTGGGACGGCGACGACGATACCTGTTTTGAGTACATGTATGCAAGCCTCCTGGACGCAACGCCCGACCCGGGTCCGGGGGACCTTCAGAGCGCCTGGACCACGCACATCCCCAGCGGCTCGTTCTACATTGCGAACAAGCAGGCCCGCCTCCTGATGGACCGCGGCTACGCGCCGCCCGATACGGGCAGCCACCGGTACAACATGCACTGGTACGCGATCGATTCGCAGATCACGACCGAGAGCATCGGCGCGCTGACACCGGGCATGCGGCAGGCGGCGTCCGATTTGACGCGAAGGTTCGCCGAGGTCACCAACACGGGGTACCCGGTTCATGCCGCCCAGTTCTACGCGGCGCTGTATGCAGCGGCCCCGCTCGAGACGGACGTCGAGGCCCTGGTGGCGAAGGGTGCCGAGGTGGTCCCCCAGGCCTCGAACTCGCGCACCTGGCAGGTTGTCCAGGACACCATCGGCTGGTACGAGACGGACAAGGCCGACGGCACGCTCGACTGGCGGTCCACGCAGGCCGCGCTGTACGACAAGTACAGGATCGACGATAACGGCCGGTACCGGTTCTGGATCGAATCCACGATCAACACGGGCCTGACGGTCATGGCGCTGCTGTACGGAGAGGGCGACTTCAAGCAGACGGTGGACATCGGCGTCAACGGCGGCTTCGACGCCGACTGCAACCCCGCGACCGCGGCCGGCATCATCGGCCTGATGCAGGGGTACAGCGGCCTGCCGGCGGACCTGAGGGACGGGGCCACGGACGCCTACTCGGCCCGGCTCGACGGCGTCGCCGACACGACGGTCGGCGCCATCGCGTCGCTCCTGCAGAGCGCGGCGGAGCAGCAGATCCTGGCGGCGGGCGGAAGCATCACGGGCGCCGGCGCCGCCCGCACCTACCACCTGCCGGACGACCTCGTTACGCCGCCGCCCGAGTCGCCGGAACCCACCGGCCCGACGGGGCTCGTCGGCGAGATCCTCGCGCTCGGAGGGACGGTGACGACCTCCGCCAGCGTCGAGAATCACCAGCCGGACAGCGACCGCAGGAACCTCGACGCCATCATCGACGGCATCAGGGACCAGACGCTCAATGGCCACCTGCCCTACTGGACCCACGACGGCGACAATCCCCAGCCGGCAGGGGGCGACGTCTACCAGTTGAACTTCGACCGCGACGTCCGGTTCGATTCGCTCATCTTCTACGAAGGCGACATCTTGTGGGACGGCATCAATTCCGACCCGGCCGTCACGGAGCCCCGCGGCGGGTACTTCCTGGACCTGACGGTCGAGGTGGGCAACGACGGCGTCTTCGAGGAGGTCACGGGACTCAGCCTCAGCGAAGCGCTCGATGACCTCACGTTCTTCCAGGAGATCGAACTGACGTTCGACCCGGTCGTGGGCGACGCCATCCGCATCCGGGGTACCGCGGGGGGCACGTACGAATTCACCACCATCCGGGAACTGGAAGCCATCGGCGTCGTGCCCGAACCGGGCACGCTGACGGTCGTCCTTCTCGGCGGGCTGTGGCTGCTGGGCCGCAACCGGTGCCCGCGACGCTGAGCAGCGCTTGCATTTCCGAACCCGCGAGGTGAAGGCCCTGCGTTCGTCCCGGGCCTCGCCGGCTTGCCCGGCCGGGAGGAGCGCGCCTCGCGGTTGAACGCGCCAACCGGGCCACACGTCAGGCGCGGTCTTTGAGCGCCGCGGCCATGTTCCTCCCCATCTCGGCGCACTGGTCGAGTTGGCCGGGCGTGGCGCGGCACTCGGCCTCGACAACGGGCTCGATGAGACGGAAGTCGCCCCCGTCCTCGGCGAACGACCGCAGCCGGTCCACCGCCCCCCCGCTCCAGGCGTACGTCCCGAAGATGCCGAGCAGGCGCCCGCGCAGGCGGTCGTTCTCCAGGTGACCGACGAGATCCTCGACCAGCGGAAACAGCCGCGTGTTGTACGTCGGCCCGCCCACGACGAGCCCCTTGAAGCGCCACACGTCGCGGATGACGTACGAGACGTGCGTCCGCGAGAGGTCGTGGACGCGGACCTTCTCAACGCCCGCCTCGGCCAGGCTGTGGGCGACGGCCTCGGCCATCTGCTGCGTGCTGCCGTACATCGACGCAAACGCCACCACGACGCCGGGCTGCGTCTCCTGCCGCGACCATCGGGCGTACGTGTCGATGATGCGCTGAGGTTCGTTCCGCCAGACGGGGCCGTGGGTAGAGGCGACGATCTCGACCGACAGGTCGCCGAGTTTCTCGATCGCCTTCTGCACCGGCCGGCAGTACTTGCCGATGATGTTCGAGAAGTAGCGCAGAATCTCGTCTTCGTAATACGGGATGTCCACCTCGTCGTCGAAGATGCCGGCCGCCAGGGCCCCGAACCCGCCGAATGCGTCGCCGGAGAACAGGACCCTGGCACCGGAGTCATACGTCATCATCGTTTCCGGCCAGTGCACCATGGGGGTGACGTGAAACGCGAGGTCGCGCGAGCCGAGGGAGAGCGTCTCACCGTCTTCGACGGTCCTCACGTTCTTCTCGACGCCGAAGAACTTCTTCAGGAACTCCGCCGTCTTCCTGTTGCCGACGATCTGCATGTCCGGGTACAGGCCCCGCAGGGCGCGGACGGCCCCGGAGTGGTCCGGCTCCATGTGGTTGATGACGAGGTAGTCCATGGGCCGGTCGGGGCCGACGGCATCGCGAACCTTCTGGAGCATCTCTCCCAGGAACGCCTCCTTGACGGCATCGACGAGCGCCACCTTCTCGTCGGCCACGAGGTAGGCATTGTACGAGATGCCGCGCGGCAGCGGCCAGATGGCCTCGAAGAGGTTCGTCTCGTAGTCGTTGGCGCCGACCCAGTGGATACCGTCGGCGACGGGAATCGCACTGCTCATCGGCTGCTCCCGGGCTGGAGGGTTCTTACCATGCAGCGTGCCAGTCTAGCCGGTTTACAGACCACGGACAAGCAAGCGGCGCAGGGATCTTCCCGATCCCCGCGCCGCACGTGGCTGCGGTGCCTGCCTCCTATAGGCACCGCATGAAGGCCGTCAGCGCCTCCTTCTCCTCCTTCGTCAACTTCAACTCGAACACCAGGTTGAAGAACTCGACCGTGTCCTCCAGCGTCAGGCACCGGCCGTCGTGCATGAACGGCGGCGAGTCCTTGATGCCGCGGACGGTGAACGTCTTGATGGCCCCCTCGGCCGTGGCGACGGCGTCGTTGTACACCTTGCCGGTCTCGTAGAACCGTTCGACCTTCATGTCGTGCATCTTGTCGTCCAGGTAGAAGGGCGCGGGATGGCAGTCGCCGCACTTGCCCTTGCCGAAGAAGACCTTCTGCCCGAGCATCTCCTGCGGCGTGGCCTTCTTGGGGTCGAGCGTGCCGAGGCGGTTCAGTTTCGGCGCGGGCGGGAAGTCGAACAGGTTCTGCATCTGGGCCATCATCACCACCTGGCTGGCCCGGTCCGGCAGGTTCACGCCCTTCTTGGCGGCGGTGACGTGGTCGCCGTCGAAGTAGGCGCTGCGCTGCTCGAACTCCGTGAAGTCCTCGATCGAGCGCAGCGACCGTTTCGACCCGTGAATCTGCTGGTTGAACATGCCCCGCAGGCTCACCGTGTCCAGCCGGAAACGGTGCGACTGCGGACGCGTGTCCGGGTTCAGGTGGAACGTGGCGTTCGTGTGCCCGTTGACGTGGCAGTCGAGGCACGTGACGCCGAGGCTGGGCTCGGCCACCTTGCGGTCCTCCGTCTGGTTGAACTGCTGCTGCGGGAACGGCGTCAGCAGCAGCCTGAGGCCCTCCATCTGGACGGGCGTCAGCAGGCCGTGCATGATGTCGTAGTAGTTCCTGATCGAGAGGACCTTGCCCTGCGACACGTCGCCCAGTTCCGGGTGCGTCGTCAGGAAGATGGGCGGCGGGAACTCCGGCGTCAGGTGCTCCGGCAAGTCGAACTTGATGTCGAACCGTTCGAGGTTGCGGCTCTCGAGCCGGTTCATCTCGTCGATCTGCGTATCCGGAAACACCTGGCCGCCCGTCACGTGGTGGGCGTGGGGCAAGGGCAGGAAGCCGCGGGGAAAGAGGCCCTGCTTCTTGATCTCGGCCGGGTCCATGTCGGCCAGTTTCTGCCACGTCATGCCGTCGGGCAGTTTGACCCGGACGCCCTGCTGGACCCGCTTCCGATGGCCGCTCATCCATACGTCGGACGGGTCGTCCGAGAGGTCGTAGCGGCGCTCGAGCAGGGTCTTCTGCCGCTGCTGCATCTTCGGCTGCATCTCTTCGTCGTGCGCCTTCACTTCCTCGAACGGTTTGTCCGGGACGACGGGGAAGTACGTCTGCGCCGCGCCGCCGTCCAGGGCCGTCGGCCGCTGCATCTCCATCATGGGTTTGCCGGCCTGGGCCGCCATGCAGCCGACAACAACGGCCGCAAGGCCGAGGAGAATCCAGCCGGGCAGATCGGTTCGAAATCGCATCGCGGACTCCTTCCCATTTGGGTTCGACGCACGGCGACGGCTGTCGCCGCCGCGGCGCGCCTGTTGCACATCCATTCCACGATAGCCGGGCCGGAGACGGCGAAACAACCTGCGGCCGAAAAAGTTCGCGCCCTTCCGCGCGCGGCCGCAACCGTTGCCTGTGGTCAACTGTGGCCGTCGTCGGGGGCCGGCACAACAGACGTTTGGCTTGAATTGCCCCGGCCCCTGGTCGATAACAGGAAGGACCGTCAGCCGGCCGCCCGAAGCACACCGGAGTGCATGCGCCGAGCCTGTGGCAACCATTCCACGACGGAGGACCGCGGGACGCGGAGTCGCGCACCATGACCGGACGGCCAACAACCTCCTCCCCTGACCCACGTGCCGCGGCCGGCAAGCGCAGGTCGGGGGGCGGCCGGACCGCAGCGGTGGGCTGGTGCCTTGCCTTCGCCGCCGCCCTCGCCCTGTACGCCGCGACGACGGCGCCGGGCCTCGTGTGGCAGGACCCCGGCGACTACCAGGTCCGCACCGCCCGCCTGACGCTCCGGCAGCCGGGCGACACCGTGCGGGTCCATCCGTTCTTCTTCGTCCTGGCGCACGGCCTGGGGCAGTTGGGTATCTGGGACTTCGCGAAAGCCGCGACCGTCACGAGCGCCCTCGGCACGGCCCTGGCAGTCGCGAACGTGTGGTTGCTCGTCTGGCTGCTCGTGCGGAATGGGGGCGCGGCCACCGTCGGGGCGCTGGCGTGTATGCTAAGCCACACCGTCTGGCACCAGGCCGTCCAACCGCAGACGTACGGCTGGTCGCTGGCGGCCGTCTCGGCCGTGCTGGTCCTGACGGTCGTGCACCTTCAGACGGGCAGGCCCCGCTGGCTCGTTCTCGCCTTTCTGGCGGGCGGGGTGGGCCTCTCCATCCACCTGATGTCGCAACTCGTGCTGGTGGTGCTGGGCGTGTGCGTGGTGTGGGAGGTCGTGCGCCGGAGGCTGCCGACCTGGATCGTGCCGGCGGGGCTGGCGGCCTGGCTCCTTGGTGGGGCGCTGTTCTGGCTTGCGGCCTATCTGGAGTACGCCGCGACGCAGGATGTGGCGGCGACGCTGGAGTCGGCCCTGGTCGGCCGATGGGCGGGCGCGGTGTTCAACCTGGAAGGGCTGGGACGCCTGGCGTGGCGAAGCGCCCTGATGTTCGTCCTGAACTTCCCGACGCCTCTGGTGCTTCTGGCCTTCTATGGCCTCTGGCGGAGCCGGCGCCTCTGGCCGGGATCGCCCACGGCCGCGCTGCTGCTCGCCACCTTGGTCCTGTACGTGCTGTTCGCCGTCCGCTACCGGGTGCCGAACCAGAACTACTTCTTCACGCCCGTCTATATGCTGACGGCCGTGTACCTGGGCGTGGGCGTCGGCGCCGCACGATGGACGCGCCGGCCGTCGGCGATCCTCGCCCTGGTGGTTCTTGCAGTGGCTGTCGCGCCGACCTACGTCCTGATGATGAAAGTGGCCAAGGCGCGCGAGTTCCCGCTCCGCGCGGGCCGGCGGATGCACGAGGTGCCGTACCGCGAGGTTTACCGCTACTACCTCCTGCCGTGGCAGCACAGGCAGACGGGGCCCCGGCGGTTCGTCGAAGAGGTGTTCGAGTGTCTGCCCCAGCGGGCGGCGCTGTTCGCCGACTCGACGACCGCCCCGCCGCTGGTGTACGTCCAGGAGGTGGAAGGCCGTCGGCCGGACGTCCTCCTGGTGACCCCCGGCACGCTTCCGGCGTATCTCTCGGCACACGAGGCCGCGCACTATTGGGGCGCGGACCGGAGCCTGCTCGGAGACCTGGCGGCCACGGGGCGGCGCGTCTTCGTGGTCTCCGACCAGCCGGGTTACATGCCGAAGTGGATGGAAGAACACACCCGCCGGGAGCCGTTCGGGCCCATCTACGAGGTTCTCCCGAAATCGGAGACGCCTGCAACGGGCCCGGCGCACTCACCCATGCAAGGCTGATGGCTCAATCGATGGCGCACGTCTCGCGGACCGCCGGGGCGAGGTCCACGGCCACCACCCGCCGGTTCACCAGGTCGGCCACGTACGCCCGGCCTCGGGCGCATTCGACCGAGAGCGGCCACCCGAACGCCAGCGCCGGCGCCGGTACCGGCGAACCGGGACCCCGGCTGTCCATGTTCCCGTACGTGCCGAAGCGGGTGACCTCGTTGCCCGCCGCATCCAACACGATGACGCAGAATCGGAAGACGTCCGGCACGAGAAGTCGGCCGAAGGCATCGACGTCGAACCGCGTGGTCTCGCAGTAGCAGCCCATCTCGTGCTTGACCGGGTGCAGGCCGATGCGGCGGAGCCAGGCGGCGTCCTCGAGCCGCACGGGCCCCTCCTGCTTCCAGGCGAGGTGGGCCTCGTACTCGCCGTCCGGGTCGCGCAGCACGGCGCCGCCTGCCGGCGGGAACCGGATGAGGGCGCCGCACTGCTTGTAGTCGAGGCTCGGGTGATGCTCCGGCCCGTCCGGCGGCAGGTGGCCGCGGACCCACTCCGGCAGACGCTCGCCCCGGCGTGCCACCTGGGCGCCGACGTACAGATGCCCCGCCGCATCGACCGCGATGCCGCCCACGCGCGCGTCCTGCACGCGGAGGACGCTCTCCTTCTCCACCCGCCCCGCGGGACTCACCACACGGACACGGACGTCGGCGATGTCGCGGTTGGCCTCGCCCGCCGGCACCCACATCCGGCCGCGACGGTTCACGAAGAGCCCCGCCCCGCGCGTGTGGCCGTATGGGAAGCCGGTCAGCACGTGCGTGCCGGTCGCCTCGAACGGCAGAGCCCGGCCGTCGGGGGCGTACCGCCGCAGCGACTTGGCCGTCAGCACGTACACGTTGCCGTCCTTGCCCGCGGTCATCTCGCCGTAGAGGAGGTTCCACATGTTCTCGGGTCGGGAGCCGTCGGCCCGCATCGGCTCGTACGTGCCGGCCGGCTCGCCGGTCTCGGCGTCGTAGGCGAGCGAGGCGTTCGTGTGCATGCCGAACGCCGGGTGCCGGGTGACCACCTTTCCGCCGGCCACGGTCACGTCGCCGATGAAGCCGAGCGGGGGCGGGCCGTCCTTGAGGCGGGCGGCGAAGACGTCGCCGAGGTCCTCCGCACGGTCGCCGCGGTCGAGGAGTTTCGCCCATCCGGCGTGGTGGTAGCGGATGCCGGCCACCCACAGCACGGGCGGATCGGCCGCCTCATCGAGCGCCAGGTACGCCCCGCCGCCGTACGTGCCCGGCTTGCGGGGCACGTCGAACCGCCAGACGGGCTTGCGGGCCGTGCGCGAGGCGAACTTCAGCACCGCCTCCGGCCGCCAGTTGTGCGCCGCCACGTAGTAGTGCGGGTGGTGGATGTCCTTGGGATGGGCCTCGATGGTCATCACGTACACCGCGCCCGTCCGGCGGCTGACGCGGACGGTGTCGGGACGGGCGACGGGGATCTCGTCGAGCAGCGCGCCCGCCGGCGAGAAGACCGCCACGCGGTCGTTTCCGTAGTCCGCCACGTACAGGTTGCCGCCGGCGTCGGTGGCAAGGCCCTGGGGGTCGTTCAGTCCGTCGGCTCCCGCGCCCGCGGCGTACATCTTGCCGAGGAAGACCTCGCGGTCGGCCGAGCCGTCGAGCGGCATCCGCCAGACGACGTGGCAGTGGCCGCGGCCTTCCTCCCGGCCCCGGTCGGGATCGAAGAACCCGGCCACGTAGACCGTCCGCTCGTCTGGCGAGAGGGCCATGCGGCCCGTGCCGCCGATCTCCGCCGGCGCCACGACCGGGCCCACGAAGTCGGCCGGGACCGTGCCGTCGGTGCCCAGAACGAGCCGCCGCCGGCCGCCGCGGACGTCGGCGTGCGTCACGTTCGTGCCCGCGGCCGTGCCGCAGAGGCAGAGGAGACGGCCGTCGCGCGTGACGGCCATCTCGACGCGGTTGCTGAAGACCGCGCCGGGGTAGACGGCGCGGGTCAGCAGGTGGCCGATGGCGGGCACCTCTCGGCCGTCGTCCGTCCGCACGTGGGGCCAGCCGGCCCGCTTCGCCTCGGGCAGGTTCGCCGGGCCGGGGAAGATCTGTCGGCGATATCGCGCCGCGCGGTCGAACGCCGCGATGAGCGTCGTCGTCCGGTGTGCGTACAGCCCGCCGCCGTAGAGCACGTAGAGCGTGCCGTCGGGCCCGCACGTGATGCCGCGCACCGTCTCGACGTGCTGCGGGTTCCAGCCGATGATTCGATGGAGCCGGCCGCGGAGACCGAGGCCCACCCGCACGCGGCAGGCCGCCGGATTGGCGACGGGCCGGCCGGCATCGTCGGTGCCGTCCCAGAGGAGAGACTGGCGCAGCGAATCGGCCTGAAGCGGCGGCGGCGCGTCCGGCCCCAGCCGTCCCGCGGCCAGGTGGCGGCGGACCGTGCCGTCGGGGCCGAGGACGGCGACCTCGACGTCGGTCGGCGCCGCGACCGCGAACGTGATGCGGACGCCATCCGGCACGTGCGCGGCCCGGGGGACGTCCGTGAAGGCGGGGGCCGCCGCAGCAGCAACCGGCACGCCACACTGAATGAACGCAACGCACACGATCATCGCCAGGGCAAAGCGCATGACGTTCTCCATTGCACGGACGTTCCCTCGGCCGGGTTTTCAGCCGGGGACCCCCGGCTCCAGGTGTCCATTGTCTCCAAACAGAGAGAACCTGCAAGCACCTCTGGAAAAGGACAACCGCGGGGCCGAATGGAGGTGGAACGGCCCACCGGCCGGGCGCTCCGGGCGAGGCCGAATTGCCGGAGGGGGAGCCCGCCGGGCCCGCGAGAGAAAGCGGCTGGAATCGGCTCAGCCCTGGAGCCGGGCCAGGCGGAGGAAGTAGTCGGCCTTCTCGAACCCCGGCTCCAACCGCAGCACCTGGGCCAAGAGGTCCGTGGCGTCGGCGAAACGGCCGCTGAAATAGTACACGTACGCCAGCAGGAACTTCAGCCGGACCGAATCCGGCCTGAGTTCCACCTGCCGCTCCAGGTTTTTCAGATGCCGCTCGTACTCGTCGTAATCCCCGTAAAACTCCTGGAGGCGGAACTCGAACAGGGCCCAGTCCGGCTCGATGGCCAGGGCCTTGTCGAGGTATCGGCCGGCCTGACGGAACTCACCGTTCGCGAACGAGGCGTGGACGAGGGCGAACAGGGCATACGGGTCTTCGGGGCTGGTCTTATGCGCGTGGCGGTACGCCTCGCCGGCGCGGGTGAACTGGCCCATGAAGAAGCGGAAGTCCCCGATGCGCATGTGGTCCTTGTAGGAATCCGGTCCCTGCCGGAGGGCCTGGGCAAGTTCGGCCCGTTCCGCGGCGGTGAGGGCCGGTTCCTCCAGGCCCGTGACCTCGCCGGCCAGCCGGCGGACGTCGGCCGCGAGCGGCTTGTGGACGCTCTCGTCAACGGCGCCGCGCTCGAGAACTCCCAGGAGCCCCTTGGCCACCTCGTCCTGTGGTGCAAGCCCGGCGAGGCGCTCCTTCGCCTCGTCCCACCGGCCCTGGAAGACGTCCAGGAACGCCAGCAGGAACGCGAGGTCGGCGTCGGCCTTCTTCTCGAGTTGCGCGTTGATCTCCTCCCGCACATCCGCCAGGGTCTGAGGATTCGGGAAGACGTCCTGGAGGTTCGAGCCGACGACCTTGAATGCGTCCGGCCACCCCTTCGTGACGCGGAGCGAGCGGCGGAGTTCCTGGGCGGCCGGCCGCAGCCGGCGCTGGGCCATAAGCGCGAGGCCGTGACCGCGGGCAGCCGTGGCGTTGGTGGGATCGCGCTCGGTCAGGACCTTCCAGGCCTCGCCGGCCCATCGGTAGCGGCCGTTGTTGAAGAGGTAGTTGCCGAGGGCGGCCATTTGCGTGTCATACAGCCCCTGGAAGTCGGGCCCGCCCGGCGGGGGACGGTTGCCGAGCAGCGATTCCATCATGTCGAGAAAGGCGTCCTCGCCGAGGCTCTTCTGCACGTCCTCGGTAAACGGGTCGAGGAAGACGGCCGGGTCGACCGCCCCGCCACCCACCAGGTCCGTGCGGGAGAAGAACCCGTACCCCACATCCGGCTGGTCCACCAGCGGCAGCGGATACATGAACTGGCGGAAGCCGAAACTGACCTGGCCGAGGCTGAGTTCCTCTTTCTGGCGGGCCCGTTCGGCCAGGGCAAGGACCGTCTCCTTCAGGCGGGCGAACCGGCCCCGCTTCCGGAAATCGAGCGAGCCGATGCTCCGTACGACCTCCAGGGCGGTCGGCTTCTGGCCCGGGGCCAGGTCGCGGATCGTCGCGGGCTGCCACGTGCTCCGGCGGAGACGCGTGATGATGCCCCGCGTGGCAAGGTAACTGGTGCGCTGCGGAGGGACGCTGCGGGCCAGGTCGCGGGCACTCGTAAAGCGCGAGCGCCTGCCCAGTGTGCGCTCGATGTCAAACGACGGGAGGTTGCGGAGATAATCTGTGCTCGGCCCCCGGCCCACACTTCTGAGGGCGCCCTGGCCCTGGAGGCCGGCTGCCGCCAGCGCCAGACAGAAGGCCCCCGCCAGCCCCCGCAGGGCATACCGCACCACCGCTCGACGCAACGTTCGCGTGTGTCTCATTCCACACTCATTATAGCAGACCAAGGCCCCTCGGCAAGCAAGGTCTATCGGCCGCCGCGACGAGCCAGATACCGGTCGGCGGCCGCCTTCTCGTCCGCCGTCATCCGGAACAGCCCCAACAGCAAGGCCACCAGCAGGAACACCAGGCCCAGCACCACGTACACGACGGTGGCGTAGCGGCCGCGAATGTACAACATGAGCAGGCCGGCCGCCGCCAGGAACGCGCTGACGAGCAGGAGCACGCCGAACGTGGCCCGCACCGACAGGCCCAGCCGGTCGACCATCTGGTTGTACAGGTGGCTGCGGTCCGGCATCATGATCGGGCGGCGGTTTACTACTCGGCGGATCAACGCCAGACCCGTGTCGAAGATCGGCAGGCCGAAGATGAACAGCGCCCCCACGAACCATTTCACCATGCCGTGGCGGCTGGCGAACATGATCATCATCGCCGCCAGGACATACCCGATGAAGATGCTACCGGCATCGCCCATGAAGATCCGGGCCGGGGGGAAGTTGTACGGCAGGAACCCCACCGCCGCGCCCACCAGGGCGAACGCCACGATGATGATCAGCGACGAGTACTCGTAGCGTATGGGATTCACGGGATTCCATGCCGGATTCGCCCACGCCGCCAGCGACGTGGCCAGCAACAGGTATCCGACCGCGATCGTCACCGTCACGCCTGAACACAGGCCGTCCAGTCCGTCCAGGAGGTTAGTGGCGTTCGTGGCGCCGATGACCACCAGGAAGTGTACGGCCCCGCAGACGCCCATGACGAAGAGCGAATCCGCCGCCAGGTCCAACGGCGGGAACCAGGGCACGTTCGGATACGCGGACCACCGTATCCCGCCCAGGAGGAGAATGGCGCCGGCGGCGGCCTGGCCGATCAGTTTCGTTCGCGGATCGATCTCCTTCAGGTCGTCCACCAGGCCCGTCACGAAGGCGACGGTCCCGCCGGCCAGCAGCGCGCCCAGCGCCTGCCAGTTCACCTCGTCGGCCATCAGGCCGTACGCCGCCATCGGCACCGTCCAGGCAAGCCAGATGGCACATCCCCCCAGGTACGGAATGGGTTGGGAGTGAATCTTGACGGCCTGGTCCGGCTGGTCCCAGATATGACGGCTCTTGGCCACCCAGCGGAAGAAAGGCGTCGCGATCAGCGCAAGCAGCAGCGACCCGAGCAGCACCCACACGCCGGGCACCCACAGCCCGCTGAGCATCTCGGTCCACGAGGGTCCAGCCGGGGGAAACATGCCCGTCCCCTTGCCAGCATCCCGGCCGCGCCGGCACCGCATGGACCGGCGGCCGCGTCGGTCTCGCCCGACACGTGCGCCGAAGCGACGGGCGCACGGCAACGTCCCCCTCTAGTAGTCGGCCACCCGCCGGGGACTCCTGGAGTCGGATTCCGGCACGGCGCCGGCACGCATGAAAGAAGCATATCGCCGCCCGGGGCGGGCGTCAAACGTTCCCTCGCCTCGCCCCTGGATCACCGAGACGAGGGACGCCTGACGGTGACGTGACTCCGCGCCCCTCCCCGTCCCCCGTTCTGGCTGCAATCTCGCGCTGGAAAACCCCGACGATGGCACTGTATGATGGGGCGGCCTCGCCCCAAGGTTACGACCATGCCCGACAGCGTCACCCGTTTCGAATCCGCCTTCGCCGACTGGCTGGGCGGCGGCCGCGCGTTTGCCTTCTGGAAGGGACGCGTGGCCATGTACGCCATCCTCAAGGCCATCGGCGTCGGCGAAGGCGACGAGGTCATCCTGCCCGGCTACACCTGCGTCATGGACGTCAACCCGGTGGCGTACCTGGGCGCGAAGAGCGTCTTCGTCGACATCGAACCGGTCACCTACAACATGGACGTCCGCCTCCTGGAGCAGGCCGTCACCCCGCGGACGAAGGTCATCGTGGCCCAGCACACCTACGGGTACCCGTGCGAGATGGACGGCATCCTGGCCATCGCCGAGACGCACGGCCTGCCCGTCGTGGAAGACTGCTGCCTCGCCCTCGGCTCGACGTACAAGGGTCGGCGGTGCGGCACCTTCGGCCGGGCCGCCTACTGGTCGTTCCAGTGGAACAAGCCGTTCACGACCGGCATCGGCGGGATGGTGACCACCGACGATGGCACCCTGGCCGAGGACATCGCCGCCCTGTGCGAGGCCGAGTGCGTCCCGCCGCCGACCGGGGCCGCCCTCATGCTCGCACTCCAGCGGCTGGTGTACCGGACGACGATCTTCCCGAAGACGACGGCGTTCGCGACCGCCCTGTTCCGTTGGCTCACGCGGAAGGGCGCGGTCGTGGGGTCCAGCGCCACGTGCGAGTTCGTCCCCCAGATGCCCCCCGACTTCTTCATGCGGATGAGCGGGGGCCAGGCCCGGGCGGGCCTCAGGCAACTGCGGAAGGTGGACCGCAACCTCGCCCACCGGCGCGAGATGCGGCACGTGTACGACCGGCTCCTCCGCGAAGCCGGCTTCCCCGTGCCCGAGGTCCCCGAGCACATGGACCCCGTGCTGGTCCGCTACCCCGTCCGGGTGGCGGATAAGGCCCGCGCCGTGGCCGAGGCCCCGAAACACCTCGTGGAGATCGGCACCTGGTTCGAGTGCCCGCTGCATCCGGCCGAGACGCCGATGGAAGAGTACGGCTACCGGGAGGGGATGTGTCCGGTGGCCGAGCAGGCCTGCCGTCAGGTCGTCAACCTGCCGACGCATCCGCGGGCCGACGTGTCCACGGCCCGGCGGAGCGTGGAGTTCATCCAACGAATCGGCCCACCGGCGTAGTGCCGCCTAGCGCCGCCTAGCGCCGCCTGCCGATCTCGCCCTTGACGAGCCGGGTGAAGAGGTCGGCCGCGTCCCGCGCGATTTGGTCACGGTCGTACTGCTGCACCACCTCCAGGGCCCGGTTGCGGAGGCGGTCCCGGAGCGCCGCGTCGTCGGCCAACCTCCGGACGGCCTCCGCCAGGGCCCCGCCGTCGAGCGGCGGCACGCGCAGGGCGAAGCCGTCGCGCTCCACGAACTCGGCAAGTTCCCCCTCGGCCGCCACCACGACCGGCACGCCCGACGCCATTGCCTCGTAGACCTTCACGGGCTTTGTCGGCAGGGCGCACTTCAGCGGCACGAGGGCGGCATCCATGCTCGCCACGATCTTCGGCATGCGCGACTTCGGCTGCATCGGCACGAAGAGCACGTTCTCCAGTCCGCGGCGCTTCGCCTCGGCCGCCAGGTCGTCCTTCACGGGACCGGTGCCGATGAGGACGAAGCGGACGTCGTCGCGGTCGCGGAGGCGGTCGGCCGCCTCGATCACGATCTCCAATCCCTGGAGCAGCCCGTGCAGGCCGCAGTAGCCGACCGCGAACGCCCCGTCGGGAATGCCCAGGTCGCGACGCACCGCCGGGTCCGCCCGGTCGGGCCGGAACCACGTTGTGTCCACGCCGTTGGTGATGACGGCGCAGGGTACGTGCGGGTAGCGGGACCGGACGTCCTCAATCAGGCCGGGACTCGTGCCCGTGACCAGGTCCGCGTGCTCGTAAAAGAACCGTTCCAGGCGAAACGCCGTCCGGGTCATCAGGGACCGCTCGTCCAGGAAACCACCCATGACGAGCGTGCCCGGCCAGACGTCGGAGATGTTGAAGACGAGCCTCGCCCGGCACGCCTTCGCCAGGAGGAGGGCCGAGAACCCAAGAAAGAGCGGCGGGCTTTCCACCATCAGGATGTCCTGCTTGCCCAACCGCACGAGGCCCATCGCCGCGCTTGTGAAGACGAACGAGAAGTACGACGAGAGCCGCTTCAGGAAGCGGGCGGACTGCGTCGGGTAGAGCGGGGCCCGCAGGATGCGGAGGCCTTCGTGGTGCTCGACCATGGCCAACCGGCCGCGGTACGCATCGTAGATGCGGCCGCGCGGGTAACTCGGCAGGGCCGTCAGGACCGTGACCTCATGCCCGAGGCGGCGGAGACGGACGGCGAGTTCGAACAGCCGGCCGGGCGGCGCCCCGCCCTCCGGCCAGAAGTACTGCGTCAGGATGGCGATGCGAAGGCGCTGCGGCATACAGCCTCCATCGGACCAGTTGCGGCCGGGGGCCGGGGCGTTAGCGCGGCCGGGCCAGGCGCTCGAGGATTCGCCGGTACCGCTCGGCCAGGTCGCGGCGGTCGTAGTGGGCCTTGACGAACCGGCGGCCGGCGCGGCCCATCGCCTCGCAGCGGTCGGCGTCGGCCTTGAGTTCGCGGACTCGGGCGGCGAGGGCCTCCGGGTTCTCGGGCTCGGCGAACACACCCGCCCCGCTCTTTTCCACCAATCGGCGCGCCGCCCCGTCGATGCCCAGAAGAATCGGACGGGCGCACGTCATGTAATCGAACAACTTGTTCGGGTACACCGTCTTGAACGTGTCGTTGGCCTGGAGGACGGCGGTGCATACGTCCGAGGCGTTGATGTAGTCGCCGATCTCGCTCTTCGGCACCGGGTCGATGAAGCGAACGCTGCCCAGGCCGCGGCGACGGACCTCCTCCTCGAGCATCGGTTTCTCCATGCCGTCGCCGATGAGCAGAAACACGATGCTCGGGTCGTCCCGGAGGCGGTCGGCGGCCTCGACGAGTTGCATCAGGCGGTTCGCCCGGCCGTGCGCGCCGACGTAAGTGACCACAAACCTGCCCGTCAGGCCGAGGTCGCGGCGGACGCGGTTCGCCTTGGGTCCGGGGGCCAGGAGGTCCTGGTCACACGCAAAGGCGTGCCGCGGGGCCGCCTCTCGATGATTCCGAACGGGGCGGACCTCGACCTCCTGGCCCCCGGACCCAAGGCGAACCGCGTCCGCCGCGACCTCGGCCTGACGGGCAGGTTTGTGGTC
>JAWODB010000269.1:0-6146 GCA_046483505.1 Phycisphaerae bacterium | reverse complement strand
GCCGCCCGACGCCCAGGCGGACGAGGAGGCCGCGGGCGGCAAGACGTAGCCCGGCCGCCGCCCGCGGCGCATCCGGATGACCGACGATTCGCCGATCTCGATTCGTCCCACCCGCTCCGGCGACCTGGTCCCGCTGGTGGAGTTTCTCCAGGCGGCCGCCCCCGGCCCCGCGGCCCGGCCGCCGGGCACCGTCGCCGCCATCGATTCGCCCAACCGCCTCGTGGCCCTCCGGGCCGGGGAGGTCGTCGGCACGATCCGCTACATTCCGGGCGCGGGGCACACGGCGGCCGTCCTCCCGCCGCGGCTCATTCACTGGGACGACGCCCTCGCCGCCGCCCTGTTCCGCGCCTGCGCCGCCCACGCCCGCCGGCGGCACCGGGCGCGGCTGATTCAGACGCTCCTCGAACCGGGCGGGGCCGACCCCGCCATCGCCGCCCTGGAGCGCGCCGGCTTTGCGCGCCTCGCCATGCTCCTCTACATGCGGCGGGCCGTCGTCGAGGAGGACCGGCGCCTGCCGCTCTCCGAGGAAATCGTCTGGCGGGCCTACTCGCGGCTGCGGCACCGCAAGTTCGCCGAGACGATCGCCGCCACCTACCGCGACAGCCTCGACTGCCCCGGCCTGCGGGGCCTGCGGACCGTCCACGACGCCATCCGCACGCACAAGCACACCGGCTGCTTCCGGTCGAAGCACTGGCACCTGGCGGTCCTTGGACGGTCGCCGGTGGGCGTCGTCCTGGTCAACGAACTCCGCGGACGGGGCGAACTGGTGTACCTGGGCGTCGTGCCGGCGGTGCGTGGCGGCGGTCTCGGCCGGGACCTTGTCCATCGGGCGATTCGCGAGACGGCCGAGATGGGACTCGGAGAAATCGGCCTGGCGGTCGATGCGGACAACACCCCGGCGGTCCGCCTCTACCGCGCCGCGGGGTTCGAGGAAACGCACCGCCGCCTGGCGTACTTCGTGCCGGGGGAGAATCTGGATACCTTGGAGGAGTAGGGTCGAAGCGCCACGTCAAGCGCGGCGGGTCTCCGTACCCGCCGCGCAGCAAACACCAGGCACCCTTTAGCGCGGTGGGTGCGGAGACCCACCGCGCTCAGGCCCCAGACACGAACGCACAGTCCTACTCCAGCAGCGCCCGAGCGTCATCCAGGCGGTCCGGGCGAAGGCGGAAGCGGTCGGCGAGCGTCTCGACGAGGCCTTCCGTCTCCCACTCCAGGACGGCGTCGCGGACGGTCTCGGACGCGTAGAACCGCCGCTTCTCGGGCCACGCCAGGAACCGCGCGACCGTCAGGCCGGGCCCGGTCGGCTCGTCCTCCGACCCCTTCTCGTCGGCGTGGGCCGAGAGGCACCGCAGCAGGTCCTCCCGGCAGAAGCGTTCGATGCGGCCGGGCGGGTCGTACAGGCTCCCGACGAACTTCTCCACGCTCGTGTAATCGGGGTACCCGTCGCCGATGAAGTCACGGACCTGAAGCGTGCCGTCGTTATCGGCTTCCAGGTCGCCCGCCAAGTGGGCGCGGACGCACAGGAGCCCCACGGTCCGCATGATGCGGTCGGCGGCTTCATCGGCGTCCATCGCAACGTCGGCGGACCAGAGGAAGTCCAGGCCGAGGGCGACACGCAGGTCCCGTCCCTCGCCGCCCTCGGCCGGCGTCACGGTGAAGGCGCCGACGAACGGCGGGAGGCCGGCCTCCGCCCCGGCCCCCTCAAAGCGCACGCGGTGCCGGGTGCCGGCGACCTCCAGGGTGACCGTGTTGCGTCCGTTCATGCGCGCTCCCCCACTTCGTGCGCGGCGGGTCTCCGTACCCGCCGTGCGATCATGGCGCGTCGACCTGCGGTCGACGGCTCAACACCGGCTTGCGCCGCCCCGCGCGACCGTTTAGCCGCCGACGGCACGTCGGCGGTCGTTCGCCTTACGCCACCGTCACGTCGTCGCAGAGGTAGACGTCCTGGACGGCGTTCAGGAGTTCGGCGCCCTCGTCCATCGGGCGCTGGAAGGCCTTGCGGCCGGTGATGAGGCCGGAGCCGCCCGCCCGCTTGTTGATGACGGCCGTGCGGGTGACCTCGGCGAAGTCGTTCTCGCCGGAGGCCCCGCCGGAGTTGATCATCGGCACGCGGCCCATGTAGCAGTTGACGACCTGCCAGCGGGTCCACTCGATGGGGTGGTCGGTGGCGAGTTCCTCGTAGACGCGGTCGTCGGTCCGGCCGTACTTCTGCTCGCGGGCCATCGCCTTGAACCCGGCGTTGCACTGGGGGGCCTTCTGCTTGACGATGTCGGCCTCGATGGTGACGCCCAGGTGGTTGGCCTGGCCGGAGAGGTCGGCGGCCAGGTGGTAGTCGGCCTCCTTCGTCTTGAACGCGCTGTTCCGCAGGTAGCACCACAGGACGGTGAACATGCCGCGCTCGTGCGCCTGCATGAACGCGTCGCTGACTTCCTGGATCTGGCGGCGCGATTCCTCCGAGCCGTAGTAGACGGTGGCCCCGACGGCGGCGGCGCCCATCCAGTAGGCCTGCTCGACCTGGGCAAACATCGTCTGGTCGTAGAAGTTCGGGTAGGTGAGCAGTTCGGAGTGGTTCAGTTTGACGATGAACGGAATCTTGTGGGCGTACTTGCGGGAGACGGCGCCGAGGACGCCCAGCGTGGAGGCGCAGGCGTTGCATCCGCCCTCGATGGCCAGGCGGACGATGTTCTCCGGATCGAAGTACGCCGGGTTCGGCGCGAACGAGGCCGCCCCGGAGTGCTCGATGCCCTGGTCCACCGGCAGGACGGAGAGGTACCCCGTCCCCGCCAGGCGGCCCGTGTGGAAGACGCGGTGCAACTGCGCGAGGACCGGCGAGGGGCGGTCGCTCCCCGCGAACGTGCGGTCGATGAAATCCGGCCCGGGCACGTGCAACTGGTCCTTCGGGATGCCGGCGGCCTTGTGGGTGAGCAGGTCGTCGGCCTCGTCGCCGAGGTACTCGCGAATCCGGTCGATGGCAGCCATGGTCGATCTCCTCGTCGTGGACGGCGGACGTAATTCCGGTCAACGGACACCAAACTATAGCGGCTGCGGGCGGCTACGGTCAACTGACTTTGCAAGCGAGGGCGGCACGCAAAGGTGCCAGGCACCTCTGCGGTCCGTCAGCCCTTCGGCCAGCCATTCCTTTCGGAAGCGGCAAGGACGGCCCCGGCAAGGGCGAAGACACACAGCGCTGCCAACGGTGCAATGGAACGGCGTCGCATGGCGTTCTCCCGGGCGGTCCGTGCGCCATTAAACCCGCCGGCCGCCGGAAGCGGAGCGAAAAAACGGTCGGGGCCGCCCCCCTACGGGTTTAACCGGGTGCGGACGCACGGGAGGGAATTGCGCCGTGCGCGGTGGTCTTCCGTAAGCACCGCGCACCCTACGGCGGGGCGCGGCGGGTGCGGAGACCCGCCGCGCACACCCGCGACATGATCCGTCTCCGACCGCCTGCAAAGGGGGAAGCCATGTCACGCCGCAGCCGACTGACCCGACGGAACCTCTTGAAAGGCGCCACGGCCGCGGCGTGTGCCGGGCCGCTCGTCGTGGCGGCCGAGACGTTCGGCGCGAACGACCGGATCCACCTCGCGGGCATCGGCCTGGGCGGACGGGGCCGGTACGTCTTCGGCAGCCTCGCCCGCCACAGCGACGTCCAGCCGGTGGCCGTCTGCGACGTCATGGGCCGACGCCGCAAGCCGTTCAAGGCGAAGGGGCTGGCCGTCTATTGCGATTACCGCGAGATGCTCGCGCGCGGCGACATCGACGCCGTGACCGTGGCGACGCCGACCCAATGGAAACCGCTGCACACGGTGGCGGCGGCGAAGGCGGGGGCGGACGTCTACTGCGAGAAGCCGAGCAGCCTGACCATCGGCAACGGGCGGGCCATGGTCCGGGCGGTGCGGCGGTACGGCCGCATCTTCCAGCACGGGACCCAGCAGCGGAGCGCGGGCGAGTTCCGGTTCGCGTGCGAGATGGTCCGCAGCGGCCGCGTCGGGCGCCTGAAGCACGTGGAGGTGTACGTGGGCGGGCCGCCGCACCCGTGCAACCTGCCGGGCGAGCCGTGCCCGCCGGACATCGACTGGAACCTGTGGCTGGGGCCGGCGCCGTGGCGGCCGTTCAACCATCGGATCTGCCTGCAGGGATGGGAGGGGTACCGCGCGTTCTCCGGCGGCGGGATGACCGGCTGGGGCAGCCATCATTTCGACATCGCCCAGTGGGGGCTGGCGGCCGACGACACGGGGCCCGTCGAGATCCTGCCGCCCGGTACGGACGGACGGCCGGGCGTGACGTTCCGGTACACCTGCGGCACGGCGGTGCATCACATGAACCGGATGGGCGACTGGGCCGTCGTGTTCGTCGGCGAAGAGGGCCAGGTGGCGGTCAACCGGGGCAAACTCCGGACGTGGCCGGCGAGCCTCGCGCGCGAGAAGACGCGCGCCGACGAGGTCCACCTGTACCGCAGCGACAATCACGGGGGGAACTTTCTGTGGGCGATCCGCCATCGCCGCCCCGCGGCCGCGGACGTCGAAACGGCCCACCGGACGATGAGCGTGTGCCACCTGGGGAACATCGCATTCGACCTCCGGCGGCCGCTGAAGTGGGACCCGGCGGCGGAACGGTTCCCGGGCGACGCGCAGGCGAACCGGCTGCTGGACCGCCCGATGCGGTCGCCGTGGGTGCTGTGAAAGGCAGGAACCGTAAAGGACGCGAAGGACGCAAAGAACAGCGCTAAGTCAGGGGTTCCAAGCAAAAGCCGCGGCACAGACAGGAATTCTCCAGCCCCAGCCGATTACCAAAGGACCGGAGCCTACTTCTGATTTGCGTGGATCCAGTTCGACACGGTTGGCGGAAGCCCTCGCCAAGCAGACGGAGCAGGAGCAACCCCGACATACAGTTTGTCGTTAGCGTCGAGGACCAAGGCGAGCTCGTTTCGCACGTTCACGGGGTCTTTCTCAGTATGCACAAGGTAAGAAGAGCCGCCCAGCCTAGCCCAGCTCGGGTATCCCTTTATCTTCTTCAAAAGAGCCTCATAGTTCTTGCCGGGGTGGACAAGATCATACGTGACTATCAATACTCGTCTCATTGGGAGGCCTCTAGCCGGTGTATGTGCTCTGCAATTTTTTCAACGAGCTTAATGCACTCGTTGGCGTCCTTTTGAGTTACACTTTGTTCATCAGGTGGGTTCTTCGTCAAGTCGTAGTCTCCGCGGTGTGCTATCGCATGCCGACGCGCCGTGTACCTATCCAGGTCCTCCCTCAATGTGTCCTCATTAAGCCCCGCTTCCACAGCAACCTCATGGAAAATGTCGTCATAGCCAACCAGCTTCATGCAGTCTTCTATGTTTCTTGTACCCTGGAACGATTTTCGCGCGAAATCACCCCGAAAAGCCTTCTCCACCCTGTCAAGCAGGTCATACTTTCGTGCCGCCTCTAGCAACACCTCGCCCTTAATCAGGCTCTGTATACGTTCGCTCAAGACTGAAGGCAAGGGCCTGTCTCTATCTGCCAGCAAACGCGTCACGCGCTGGATTACAAACGTTCTAATGAAAGCATCAAGTGCGGACACGGCCAACACGATGGAAGCTCGGTGAGCGTCGGAAAGGTACTTCTCTGGCTTTGCCCTTCGTCCGTGGGCTGCCTTGTGGATCTTTATCAGGTTCCTTGCTCTCGCAATGCACAGCCCGAAAACGTCAAAGGGCGTTAATGTAGAAGCAGCCGCTTCCTTAACCCCGCTTACTTCAGACTCCTTCTCAGCAGGCGGCGTGATGTTGCTTCGTTGTGCCCCCGCCCCTTTTGCTTCGGGCTCTACGCGTTTCTTGGGCACGCCCATGGTAGAGGTCCGTATACGTCCCGCAACCGCGGAGGTCAAGTGAATAAAAAGGGGCTCTCCTCCCGAAACGGTGGGAGGACACGCCGTTTTCTCGTGCGTAACCCCAATCCTTGCAAGAGGTTAGGGACGCTGTCCGCCTGAGCGGATTGCGGCGTGGGCCTGAGCAGGGCCGACACGGCCTCTGGGGGAGATTCCATCTCCCCCAGAGGCCGTGTCGGCCCTGCTCAGGCCCACGCCGCAATCCGCTCACGCGGACAGCGTCCCTAACCTCTTGCAAGGATTGGGGTTACGCACGAGAAAACGGCGTGTCCTCCCACCGTTTC
>JAWODB010000153.1:0-15029 GCA_046483505.1 Phycisphaerae bacterium | reverse complement strand
CGCGTGAGGGCGGGCATGGGCACGTCCTTCAGGAATCGGCCAACGGGTTTCCGCCGGCACCATCATAGCCGACGGCGGATTCGTCGACCTCGGCCCCTGTGATGGGGTCGGCCCAGGCCAGAGGATTCTCCGACGGGTGAGGCTCGCTCTGCCCTTCGGGCGTGCCCTGCCGCTCCTGCAGCGGGCTCGTTTCGTCCTCGCGCTGGGCGGGTTCCTCGCAGCCGCCCGCGCCGAACGAGACCGCGAGGACGGCGAGCAGCATCGCGACGGTCTTCGTGCGGCCCATGCGGCGCTCTCCGCTTCACAACCGGCCGACCATCATGCCAGAACCGGGCGGCCGGTGCAAACCCTTGCCGCCGCGGGCGCGGTGTTCTTGACACGGCCGCGGGCCGGCTCTATACCTCAGGGTCAGGGAGATCGCCGTCGCCGGGAGGCGCCACGATGACCGACCCGTCGCAGCAGACGATCACGTACCGGCCGATCGGCATCATTCGGAGCCCGCACACGGACCGGGAGTCGGTCCCGATTCAGCCGGTGTACGCCGCGGGCGTGGAAGGGCGGGCGGAAATCTTCGAGGCGTACGCGGACGGCCTGGTAGACCTGGAAGACTTCAGCCACCTCATCCTGTTGTACCACTTCCACCGGGTGGGCGGCGTGAAGTTGCGGGTGACGCCGTTTCTGGAGGACGCCGAGCACGGCGTGTTCGCGACGCGTGCCCCGTGCCGGCCCAACCCGATCGGCCTGAGCGTGGTGCGTCTGGTGCGGCGGGAGGGCAGGGTGCTCCACCTGGCGGACGTGGACGTGCTCGACGGCACGCCGCTGCTGGACGTGAAGCCGTACGTGGCCCGGTTCGACCGGCGCGACGACGTCCGCAGCGGGTGGCAGGACCGCGTGGACGAGGGGACGGCCCGGTCGCGCGGCCGCCGGGAGACGGGCGGCCCGGGGCCGCTGGCGTAGGTTCCGGCGGCGAGAAGGGTTCTCCGGGCGATACGCAAGGACGTAAACGTTCATTTCGGGCCCGTTCCGGGGCCTTGGAGCCGGATTGCACCGAGAATTAGTAGACCGGCCGGCCGATTCTGACGATATCAGGGGCGGCGAATCGGCCGGGGGCCGGGGGCCATGCCTCACCCTTTTCGCGCCGGGATGACGGGACTTCCGACGAGACGCGCGCCTGGAAGGAGAAGCGGTATGGGTACGTCCACCGTGACGAACTCCGTCTTCGTGGCCCGCCAGCCCATCTTTCACCGGGCCAAGAACGTCCACGGTTACGAACTGCTGTTCCGGTCGGGCCAGCAGAACCGGTATACGGGAACGGACGGCGATGCGTGCACGCGGGACGTCATCGCGTCCAGTTTCGTGGACATCGGGCTCGACGAACTGACCGGGGGGGCGCGCGGGTTCGTGAACTTCACGCGGAACCTGCTGCTGAGCGACGTGGCCGACCTCCTTCCCCCCGACTTCGTGACCGTCGAGATCCTCGAGAACGTCGAACCGGACGACGACGTCGTCCAGGCCTGCAAGCGGCTGAAGGACGAGGGGTACACCCTGGCGCTCGACGACTTCGTCGTGGCGGACGAGGGCCATCCCCTGCTGGACCTGGCGGACATCGTCAAGGTCGACTTCATGGGCACCACGCCGGAAGAGCGGAAGCGGCTGGCGGGGTATCTCTGCGAGCGCAAGATCAAGCCCCTCGCCGAGAAGGTCGAGGCCGAGGAGGACTTCCAGCAGGCCGACGCCGACGGGTACCAGTACTTCCAGGGCTACTTCTTCTCGAAGCCCGTCATCCACGAGGGCAAGTCCATCGCCGGCAACAAACTGGCGTACCTGCGGCTGCTGGAGCAGGTGAACCGGCCGGAGATGTCGCTCGACCAGATCGAGGCCGTCATCAAGCAGGACGTGACGCTGACGTACAAACTCCTGCGGTTCATGAACTCGGTGTGGTTCGGCCTGCGGTACAAGGTGTCGAGCATCAAGCGGGCGCTGGTGATGCTGGGGCCGAAGGAAATCCGCAAGTGGTTCGCCCTCGTCTCGCTTCGCCAGATGAGTTCGGACAAGCCGAACGAACTGTTCCTTCGCGGCATGCTGCGGGCGCGGATGGGGGAGGGCGTGGCCCCGCTGACCGGGATGGAGAAGAAGGCCTCCGAGATCTTCCTGATGGGCATGTTCTCGGTCATGGACGCCCTGCTCGACGCCCCGATGGCCGACATCATGGAGAAACTCCCGCTCGACGACAATGTCAAGGGCACCCTGCTCGGGCAGACGACGCCGCTGACCGGCGTGTACGAACTCATCACCTCCTACGAGTCGGGCCAGTGGCAGAACCTGACCAGGCACGCCGAGGCGCTCAAGGTGGACATGGGGGCCCTGCCGCCCGTCTTCGGCGAGTCGCTGAAGTGGGCCAACCAGGCGTTCGCGTCGGTCAACCAGGACTAGTCACAGGTGAATGGCGAATGAGGAAGTCCGAATGACGATGGAATGACGAGTGGCGAAAGGGCAACTTCGGCGGCCCCTGTTTGCCATTCGGAATTCGTCATTCCTTCGGCACTCACCATTCGCCATTCGTCATTGTCCCGCCTACCGCTTCAGCAGCCCCCGTTTCCGCATCCAATCCTCGCACCGTTTGGGCCAGGTGCAGACGGAGTGCTCGCTCGGCCTCAGGCCGTAGCCGTGGCCGCCGGTCGGGTAGACGTGCAGTTCCACGGGCACGCCGGCCTTGCGCAGGGCGAAGGTGTAGAACAGGGCGCTCGGGGTGAAGCGGTCGTCCTCGGTCGAGATGAGGAACGTGGGCGGGGTGTTCTCGGTGACGGTCAGGCCCTCGGCAATCTCGGGCCGCTCGGCCGTCTCGTCGGCGACGAGGTAGGCGGGGTAGACGAGGACGGCGAAGTCCGGCCTGGCCGAGAGGCGGTCGGCCTCGTCCACCGGCTCGTAGGTAGTCTTATCGAAATTTGTGCTGGCGGCCGCGGCGAGGTGCCCGCCCGCCGAGAAGCCCAGGATGCCGAGGCGGTCCGGGTCGATGTTCCAGTCGTCGGCATGGGCCCGCGTGAGGCGGACGGCCCGCTGGGCGTCCTGGAGCGGGGCCTCGTGGGCCGGTCGGCCTTTGCGGCGGGGCACCCGGTACTTCAGCAGGACGCCCGTCACGCCGATGGCGTTCAGCCACTCGCAGACCTCCGTCCCCTCCAGGTCCATGGCGAGGATGTGGTATCCGCCGCCGGGGCAGACGACGACGGCCGCGCCGGTGGCCTTGTCCTTCGGCGCGGCGTAGACGCGGATGTCGGGGTCGGAGACGTTGCCGAGGCGGGCCACGCGCTTCTGGCCGTCCTTCTGCGGGCGGTAGGCTTCCTTGACGACCTCATGCTCCTTCTCGCCGGGCGCCCCCTTCGGCCACAGGGCGATGGGGCCGTGGTCGGCCTCCGGCGGCTCGAAGGCGAGGGCGGGGGAGGGGGCCAGGAATGTGCACAAGAGCAAAGGCGCTGCAACGGCGAGGATGAACTGTCGCATGCACTCTCTCCATAGGCCGAAGGCCTGCTTTGTCATCTGGCATTGAACATTTGCCATTGGCCGCTACGCGTAATCCTGGAGCGGCTTGACGCTGATGCCGCGCTTCTTCAGTGCCTCGATGCCGTTGACGAAGGCGGCGGCGGCGCTCAGCGTCGAGATGAGCGGGATGTTGTTGGCGATGGCATGGGTCCGGATGTGAATCTCGTCCCGCCGCGGGTTCTTCCCGCTCACCGTGTTGATGACGAGGCAGATCTCTTCGTTCTTCATCAGGTCCAGGACGTTCGGCCGGCCGACCGAGATCTTCCGGAGCGGCGTGACCGCCACGTCGTTGTGTGCCAAGGCCGCGGCCGTCCCCTCCGTGGCGACGAGGTTGAACCCCAGGTCCTCCAGTTTCTTGGCGATGAAGATGATGTCGCGCTTGTCGGCGTTGCGGACGGAGATGAAGACGGTGCCCTCCATCGGCAGCGTCTGTCCCGCGCCCTGCTGGCTCTTGGCGAACGCCATGCCGAACGAGGTGTCGAGGCCCATGACCTCGCCGGTTGACTTCATCTCGGGGCCGAGGACCGCGTCCACGCCGGGGAACCGCGCGAACGGGAACACGGGGGCCTTGACGGCCACGTGCTTCGGCACGACCTCCTCCGTGAAGCCGAGGTCCTCCAGCGTCCGGCCGAGCATGACTTTCGTGGCCAGGTTCGCCAGCGGCACGCCGATGGCCTTCGAGACGAACGGGACGGTGCGGCTCGCGCGCGGGTTCACCTCCAGGACGTAAATCGTGTCGCCCCGCACGGCGTACTGGACGTTCATGAGGCCGACGACGTTCAGTTCCTTCGCCAGGGCCCGCGTCTGGCGCATGATTTCGGCCACCTGGTCCTCGGTCAGGGTGATGGGCGGCAGGGCGCAGCCGGAGTCGCCGGAATGGACGCCGGCCGGCTCGATGTGCTCCATCACGCCGCCGATGACGCACCGCGTGCCGTCCGCGACGGCGTCGACGTCGACCTCGATGGCGTTCTCGAGGAACTTGTCGATGAGAATCGGGTGGTCGCTGCCGACGTCGGAGGCGATGACGGCCTCGGCCATGTACCGCTCCAGCGCCTCCTCGTCGTAGACGATTTCCATGGCCCGGCCGCCAAGGACGTACGACGGCCGGACGAGCACCGGGTACCCGATCTCGGCGGCGATGGTCTTGGACTGCTCGTACGAGAGGGCCGTACCGTTGGGCGGCGCCTGGAGGTCGAGTTTCCGAAGCAGTTCCGTGAACCGTTTGCGGTCCTCGGCCCGGTCGATGGAGTCCGGGCTGGTGCCGAGGATGGGGACGCCGGCCTGCTCGAGCGGGACGGCCAGGTTCAGGGGCGTCTGGCCGCCCAGTTGGACGATGACGCCCTCGGGCTGCTCGGCCTCGACGATGGCCAGGACGTCCTCGCGCGTGAGCGGCTCGAAGTAGAGTTTATCGCTCGTGTCGTAGTCCGTGGACACGGTCTCGGGATTCGAGTTGACCATGATGGACTCGTATCCGAGTTCCCTGGCGGCGAAGGAGGCGTGGCAGCAGCAGTAGTCGAACTCGATGCCCTGTCCGATGCGGTTGGGCCCGCCGCCGAGGATGAGGATCTTCTTCCTGTCGGAGATGCGGTTCTCGTCGACGTCCTCGTACGTGGAATAGTAGTAGGGGCGGTCGGCGTCGGTCTCGCCGGCACAGGTGTCGACGAGTTTGTAGGCGGGCCGAAGGCCGCGGCTTTTGCGTTCGGCTTCGGCGGCGCCCTCATCGGTCGCGGTCAGGTGACCGAGTTGGACGTCGGAGAAGCCGGCCCGCTTGGCCCGGCGGAGGAGGTCGGTGGGCATCTGCTCGAGCCCGTCGGCCCCCTGGTAGGCGGCGAGGTCGTGGGCCATGTCGATGATCTCCTGCATCTCGTGGATGAACCACGGGTCGATATGGGTGGCCTCGGCCACCGCCTGGGGCGTCCAGCCCTGCTCCAGGGCGTAGGCGATGTAGTAGTGGCGGGCGTCGTTCGGCGTGACGAGTTTGGCCCGCAACTGGGCCTCGTCCTGCGGCGGGGGCACCAGGTGATCCTTGCCGTCGAACCCCAGGCCGTACCGGCCGATCTCCAGGCTCCTCAGGCCCTTCTGGAGCGATTCCTTGAAGGTGCGGCCGATGGCCATCGCCTCCCCCACCGCCTTCATCGACGTGTTGATCGTCGGGTCCGTCTGCGGGAACTTCTTGAACGTGAACCGCGCGATCTTGAACACGCAGTAGTCCACCGTCGGCTCGAAGAACGTCGTCGTCTTGCCCGTCACGTCGTTGATGATCTCGTCGAGCGTGTAGCCGACGGCGAGTTTGGTCGCGACCCGCGCGATGGGGAACCCCGTCGCCTTCGACGCCAGGGCGCTGGACCGCGACAGCCGCGGGTTCACCTCGATGATGACCACCTCGCCCGTCTCGGGGTTGCCGGCATACTGGATGTTGATGCCGCCGCCCGTCACGTCGATCTTGCGGATGATCCGCCGGCAGAGGTTCGTGTAGTGGACGTACTCGCGGGCGGTGAGCGTCGAGGACGGGGCCACGACCATCGAGTCGCCCGTGTGCACGCCCATGGCGTCGATGTTTTCCATGGAGGTGATCATGATGACGTTGTCGGCCGAGTCGCGCATCACCTCGAACTCGATTTCCTTCCACCCCAGGACCGACTGCTCGACGAGGACCTGGTGGACCGGGCTGGTGTGGATCGCGTGGGCGAGGGCGTCGGCGAGTTCCTCGCGGTTGTAGGCGGTGTGCCCGCCGGACCCACCCAGCGTGAACGCCGGCCGCAGGATCAGCGGGAAGCCGATCCGCTCGCCGATGGCCATGCCTTCCTCGACGCTCGTGGCGATGCCGCTCTCGGGCACCGTCAGGCCGATCTCCTGCATCGACTGTTTGAACAGGTCGCGGTCCTCGGCCCGGGCGATGGACTGCGGGGTGCACCCGATGACCTCCACGCCGTATTGCCTGTAGACGCCGGCGCGGTCGAGAAAGACGGCGATGTTGAGGCCCGTCTGGCCGCCGAGCGTCGGCAGGACGGCGTCGGGGCGCTCGGCGGCGATGATCTGTTCGACGACCTCGGGCGTGATCGGCTCGATGTAGGTCCGGTCGGCCATCTGCGGGTCCGTCATGATGGTGGCCGGGTTCGAGTTCACCAGGACGACCTCGTACCCCTCCTCCTTCAGGGCCTTGCAGGCCTGGGAGCCGGAGTAGTCGAACTCGCACGCCTGGCCGATGACGATCGGCCCGGAGCCGATGATCAGGATCTTCTTGAGGTCGGTGCGTTTGGGCACGGGGTGCTCTCTCTACGTGCTGTTGCGCGGCGGGTCGGAGCCTGTCCCGAGCGTAGCCGAGGGGCACCCGCCGCGCCTCGGCGCAGCCGCCGCTTTCAGCGCGGTGGGTCCGGAGACCCACCGCGCTCAATGCAAAACGGGGCCCTACGCCTTCAATCCCTCACAGAACGCCCGCAGCAGGGGGCTGGGCCGGCCCATGTCGTCGCGGGTCGGATGCCACTGGATGCCCGAGGCCCGGCCGTCGGCGGCGCGGATGCCTTCGACCGTCTCGTCATTGAAGTTCGTGTGCGTCACCTCGACGCCCTTGCCCAAGGCGTCGCGCGAGACGACGTAGCGGTGATGCTGGACGGTGATGGCCCCCCGCCCGCCGGTGTGGTCGCGGACGGGGTAGTTCAGGCCGCGGTGGCCGGCCCGCATCGCCTCGACCTCGCACCCCGCCGCCAGCGCCAGCACCTGGTGCCCCAGGCCGATGCCGAGCACCGGGACCTCGCCGAGCAGGGCCTTGGCCGTCTCGATCTGCGCCGCAAGGCCGCGCGGGTCGCCCGGTCCGCCCGCCAGGACCGCCCCCTCGGCGCCGGCCGCCAGAACGTCGTCCGCGGAGACGTCGGCCGGCAGCACCTCGACGGCGCAGCCGAGGTCCACCAGTTGCGCGAGCAGGCTTTCCGCCACGCCGAGGTTCACCAGGGCGAGGGTGCACGCCGCCTTGCCGTCCGGTTCGCGGCGGCCGGCCCACGTTACGTCTGCGATAAGGTCGCGCGAGGTCTCGGTGTCCGCCTTCTGGAGCCGCTGGACGACCGCGTCCGTGTCCGCGTCGCCGGGGACGATGGCGGCGGCCATTTCGCCGGCCTCCCGCAGATGGACGGCCACGGCGCGGGTGTCGACCTCGCGGATGCCCACGAGCCCCGCCTCCGTCATCCGGTCCTCGAGCGACCGCTCGGCACGGAAGTTGGAGAACGTGCGGCTGGCCTCGCGCACGACGAGACCGGCGGCCTGGACGGCCGGCGATTCGTCGTCCTCCCCGTTGACGCCGTAGGCGCCGGCAATCGGGTACGTCAGGACCAGCAGCGACCCGCGGTACGACGGGTGCGTCAGCACCTCCTGGTACCCGACGACGCCGGTGTAAGCGGCCGCCTGCCCGACGGCTTCGCCCGCGGCGCCGAAGCAGGCGCCCTCGAACCGCGTGCCGTCGGCCAGGATGAGGGCGGCGTTGGTCATGGTCGTGATGGCGTGCCTTGGGCCGTAGGCGATGCCGTTCGCCGTTGTGGCTTGTGGCTTGCGGCTTGAGGCTCAGATGTACTCAATCGTACTCGGCGGCTTCGGCGACAAGTCGTACAGGACCTTCGTCACCGATGGAATCTCCGCGTAGACCCGGTCCTGGATCCGCATGAGCGTTTCCCAGGGCAGGGCGACCGCCGTGGCCGTGATGGCCTTCTCGGACTGGACGCACCTCACGGCCACAAGACGGCCGAACCGCCGCCGGCCGTCCTCCGTCACGCCGGTGGCCTGGTCGGCCAGGAGGACGCCGAACGCCTGGAACTTCTCGACGCCCTCGGTCTCCTCCTCGACGATCTTGCAGGCCCGGCGGACGATCTCGATCCGCTCCGGCGTGCACTCGCCCAGGCACCGCGTCGCCAGGCCGGGACCCGGGAACGGCATCCGCTGGTACAGGGCCTCGGGCATCTCCAGGGCCCGGCCCACCTCCCGCACGCCCGGCTTGTAGAGTTCCTTCAGCGGTTCGATGACCGTGAAGCCGTACCCGTCCTTCGCGCTGACGCCGATCTGGTCGAGCACGTTGTGCTGGGTCTTGACGCCCTTCTGCGTTTCGACGATGTCGGCGGCGATGGTGCCCTGGATGAGGTAGTGGGCGTCGCTGCCCTTGACGGCCTCGCCGAAGACGGTGTAGAACGTGTCGCGGAACGCCTTCCGCTTCTCTTCCGGGTCGGTGAGGCCCTTCAGGGCGTCGAAGAAACGGTCCGCCGCGTCCGTGACCTGGACGTCGATGCCGAGGTCCGCAAAGACCTCCCGGACCCACGCCGGCTCGTCCTGCCGCATGAGGCCGTCGTCGATGAAGATCGTCTCGAGCCGGTCGCCGATGGCCTGGTGCGCCATGACGGTGGCGACGCTGGAGTCCACGCCGCCGGAGAGGGCGCTGATGGCCCGGCCGTCGCCGACGGTGTCGCGAATCTCGGCGATCCGGTCGCGCGCAAACTGCTCGTAATCCACGGGTGTCTCCTTCGTGCGTGCGTGCGTCGGCCCTGCCGGCCGCCGGCCTGGGCTTGGGCGCGATACTGTAGGCGGGGCGGGCAGGATTGCAAGGAAATTGCCCAGCGGCACGTTCACAGTGCGTCCGAACCACGCGTGTGCCACGGCGGGTCTTGCCCCGCCGTGACGCTCCACCGAGAGGATGCACGGCCGGACGAGGCCGGCCGTGGCACGCTTCCGCAATCCGGAAGCACGCAGGCAGACAGACGCGTCCCGCAGGCCGACCGGTTCGCCTTAAGATTCAGCGGACGCGTGGCCGAGAATAGTCACAGAGCGAGAGACGCGAGGGTTCCGGGCGGATCGCTCCGGCCGGTACACAATTTCGATAAAAAAAGACTTGCACTCTGTACGCTTTATCGTGCATAAGGTGCCCACGGTTCATGCAAAGGAGCCTTGGCGCAAGGGATGCCCGGGTCCGGCCGGCGCGGCGCCGGCGTTGGGAAGGCCCGGGTTCACGGGGAACAAGGCGGTCCGGATCGCCGTCGGGATGGGGGGAGGAACCGTATGAGACGCTTCACGTTCGCCGTGCTCATCGTCGGGGTCGCGATGCTCGTGCTGGGCGCGGCCCACCCGGTGCGGGCCGAGTTCCGCACCGAGGAACCGTTTTTCACGGAACAGGACCTGTCGCTGGCGCTGGACGCCATGACGGCCGACGCCATGACGGCCGAAGCGCCGGCGGAGGAGGGCGGAGGTGCTGCCCCGGAGGGCGAACCCAAGGCCCCCGCCGGCAAGCCGCCGCCCCTGCCCCTCCATAACCTGGAGGGCACCGCCGGCGGCGTCAGTTCGCCGATGGCCTACCTCTGCAACCCCGGCCCGCCCGGCACGGAGATCGCCGGTCCCACGTTCAGCACCACCTTCCTGAAGGCGGGCGACAAGGAGGTCCAGTCCTACGCCCTGTCGATGACGTTCTACCGGCGGATCGAGTTCTCCTACGCCGCCAACCGCATCCATCTGGGCGACTGGCCCAAGGCCGTCCGCGAGCAGACCCCGTTCCACCTCAGCCGCAACCACGTGTGGGTGCACAACCTGAACCTGCGCGGCATGATCGTGGAGGAGACGCCGCAGATTCCGGCAGTGACGGCGGGCGTCCATTTCAAAATCAACGAGAGCGTCCACAACATCGACAACCGGGCCGCACGCGTGCCGCATGACGCCGGCTTCGAGCGGGCCAGCGGCGCCGAGTACACCCTCTCGGTGGCCAAGACGTTTCCGAAACTCCTCTTCGACCGGCCGGTCCTGGCCAACTTCGGTCTCCGCTGGACCCAGGCCGCCTACGCCGGCTGGCTGGGCTTCGGCAACGAGTACAACACGAACATCGAGGCGCATATCGCCTGGGTGCCCACCGACTGGCTCGCCATCGCCTACGAGTACAAGGAGATGAACAGTCCGTACGAGCGCGTCGGGACGCTCGTCCGGACCGAAGACGACTGGCACACCATCCTGGTGGCCTGGATCATCAACGAGCACTGCACCCTGGCCGGCGCGTGGGGACACCTGGGCGCCGTCGTCAACCACCACGAGGACTGTGCCTGGGGCGTCCAGTTCAAATATGAGTTCTAGATCCGTCTGACCTTCAATGGTAGCGCGGCGGGTCTCCGCACCCGCCGCGCAGAAAACCGGGTTGGCGTCGTCGTGTGAAGGACGGTTGTTGCGGCGGGGGGCGGCCGAACGGCCGAATCGCCGCAAAACGTGGGACCGCATTCATCATAGACGCTCGTGACGTGTCGCAGAAAAGGTCCCAGGAGCAGAAGAGCGCTCCTGGGACCTTGTGCTTCCTCTGGTGGGCTACGGCGTTTTCAGTTCGCATGGTAGCGCGGCGGGTCTCCGCACCCGCCGCACGCAACACGGGTCGTGCGTGAAGCCCGGTGGTTACGGAGAACCACCGCGCCACCCGCGCGGTTAAAGCGGGCTAAGGCTTCCGTTCCTCCGCCAGGGTGCGGATCTCGTCGAGCAGCGCGTCGAGCAGTTCGGCCTCCTTCAATTCCGCGAGCGGTCGCCCGCGCCGGAAGAGGACCCCCCGCCCCCGCGCGGCGGCGAGGCCGACGTCCGCTTCCCGCGCCTCGCCCGGCCCGTTGACGATGCATCCCATGACGGCCACCGTCAGCGGGGCGTCGATGCCGGCGGTCCGCTGCTTGACCTCTTCGGCCAGCCGCACGAGGTCCACCTGGCACCGGCCGCACGTCGGGCAGGAGATGATCCGCACGCCCCGCCGCGGCGAGAGGCCGAGTTCCGTCAGGATTTCCCGCCCGATGACCACCTCGTGCACCGGGTCGCCGGTCAGGCTGACGCGGATCGTGTCGCCGATGCCCTCCGCGAGCAGCGTGCCCAGGACGATGCCCGACCGCGTCCGGGCCTCCTCCATCGGGCCGGCCGCCGTGATGCCGAGGTGCAGCGGCAGGTCGGTCGTCTCCGCGAGCAGGCGGTAGGCCGTGATGGTCGTCGGCGCGGCCGACGCCTTCGCCGAGAGGACGAGTCGGGAGAACCCCTCGGCCTCCGCCAGGGCGACCCACTCCGCCAGGACGTCGACCATGAGGCGGGCCAGGTCCTCGCCCTCGCGACCGGAGTGCACCGTCCGGACGCTGCCGGAGTTGACGCCGAAGCGGATCGGCACGCCCCGCTCGCCGGCCAGGGCCAGGACCTGTTTCAGGCCGTCCGGGTCGTCGATGTTGCCGGGGTTCAGGCGGATCTTGTGGGCGCCTGCCTCCAGGGCCTTCAGCGCCAGGCCGGTCGAAAAATGGATGTCGGCCACGACGGGCAGCGGCGAGGCCGCCACGATCTCCGGCAGCGCCTCGGCGTCCGGCGGCGCGGGCACCGCCACGCGGATGATGTCGCACCCGGCGTCGGCCAGGCGCCGAATCTGGGTCAGCGTGGCCGCGGCGTCGCGCGTGTGCGTCGTCGTCATCGACTGGACGGTGACCGGGTGCTCCCCGCCCATCGGCACGGGGCCGACGTGGACGGTGCGCGTCGCGCGGCGGTCGAAGCGTGCGTCGGATGCCATGGCGGCATTATGGGGAGGCGGCCGAGACCCCGCCATAAAAAAGGTTCATGCGCACTTTTCGGGGAGAAAGCCTCGGCCTCGGGTCTGAGGCTGCCAGGGGACGCCCACGTTCTGGAAGCCCTCTCGGATTCCCCGGAAACGCACGCGTGGCAAATCCTTGACATCCGTGCCACCGACCCCCTATGATGTGGCACGTCCGCGGGAGAAATGCCATGAGCGACCTGGTGCGTTTCGGCGTGTCGATGGACAGGGACCTCTTGCTCGCCCTCGATGCCCTCATCGAGCGGCGCGGCTACGCCAACCGTAGCGAGGCCATTCGCGACTTCATCCGGGCCGAGCAGGTCCGCGAGTCCTGGGAGGACCGGACCGGCACGTCGGTGGCCACGCTGACCCTCATCTACGACCATCACGTCCGCGAGGCGGGCGAGCGGCTGACCGACCTCCAGCACGACCACGACGACCTCGTCCACTCGACCATGCACGTCCACCTGACCCACCGGATGTGCCTGGAGGTGATCGTGATGCGGGGCGAGCCGGCCCGGATTCAGCGACTGGCGGACCGGCTCATCTCGGCCCGCGGCGTCAAGCACGGGCGGCTGGTCGCGACGACGGCCGACGAACTGCCATAGGAAAGCGCCTTCCATGCACATCGGTCCCGGATTCCTCTCGCCCGCGGTGTGGACCTCGACGGCCGCCTTCAGCGGCGCGGCGCTGGCGGCCTCGCTGGCCGTGGCCGGACGCCGGCTCGAGGAACGCCGCGTCGTCCTGATGGGCGTCATGGGCGCGTTCGTCTTTGCCGCCCAGATGGTCAACTTTCCCGTCCTGCCCGGCACGAGCGGGCACCTGGGCGGCGGATGCCTGCTCGGCGTCCTGCTGGGCGCGCCGCTGGCCGTCATCGTCATGGCCTCCATCCTCCTGGTCCAGGCGCTCGTGTTCCAGGACGGCGGCGTCGAGGCGCTCGGGGCCAACATCCTCGTGATGGGCATCATCCCGGCGCTGGTGGGCGCGGCGGTCCGGGGCTTGTGGCGCCGGCGCCCCGGGCCGTTGGCCGACGCCGCCACGTTCGTGGGCGGCCTGGCGGCCGTGCTCATCGGCGCCACCGTGGTCATCGTGTTCCTGTGGCTCTCCGGCACGCTGCCGGGGTCGGTCAGCCTCTGGCAGGCCGTCGGCGTGATGGACCTCGTGCACCTGGTGATCGGGGTCGTGGAAGGCGCGGCGTCGGTGGCGGTCGTCCGGTTCGTCCTGAAGGCCCGGCCGGAGGCCGTCTTCGAGGACGCCGGCGGCCGGATGGAGGTGGCAGCGGCATGACGAAAGCGAATCGCAAGACGCTCATCGTGGGCCTGGCGGCGGCGGTGCTGGTGGGCGGCGTGGTGTCGTACTTCGCCTCCGCCTGGCCGGACGGGCTCGAGAAGACACAGGCCGACCTCGGGGCCGATGCGCCCCGGCACGGCGGCGTCGAGGCGCCGCCCGTGGCGTTCGACGAATACAGCCTGAAAGGCCTCGGCGACGCGTTCTGGGCGAACGCGGCCGCCGGCGTGGCGGGAAGCGTTCTTGTATTCGTCATCCTGCTGGGTGTGGGGCGGCTGCTCCGGCGCCGGATGTCCTAGCACGACAACGTTGACTCGTGCGCGGCGGGTCTCCGTACCCGCCGCGCAGACCTGGAAAAAACGTTTCGGGCGCGGTGGGTGCGGAGACCCACCGCGCAACGCACTGACTTAGCGTTGTCGTGCCAGGCAGTGGAAGGTACCCGCGAATCCACGCCCCGAGGATCACCCCGTGCATCACATCATGCTGGACCATTTCGCGAACCGTTCGACGGCGGCCCACCGCCTCGACCCGGCCACCAAGGTGGTGGCCCTGCTGGCGGTGGTCCTGGCGGTGGTCCTGGTGACGCGGGACCGGTTCCCGCCGCTCCTGCCGCCGGCCGCCGCCCTGGCGGGCTACCACGCCGTCAGCCGGACGCCGCTCCGCTTCACCCTGCGCCGGCTGGCGGTGGTGTCCCCGTTTGCGGTCGTCCTCGTGGTCCTGTTCCCGTTCCTGGAGCCGGGCGAGGCCCTGTGGCGATGGCCGGTCGGAGGCGGCGAGGTGGTGGTCACGCGCGAGGGCCTGGTGCGGGCGGCGGATCTCCTGGCGAAGTTCGTCCTGTGCACCTGGGCCGCCCTCCTGCTCCTGGCGACGACGCGGTTCCAGGACCTCCTGCAGGGCCTGGCCCGCCTCCGCGTGCCCCGCGTGTTCGTCACGCAACTGGCCGTACTATATCGCTATCTCTGGGTGCTGATGGACGAGGGGATGCACATGCGGATGGCCCGCGCCGCCCGCGACGGCGGCCTGGGGCCGTGGCGCCTGCGGTGGCGCAGCCGGGCGGGCGTCGTCGGCGTCCTGTTCCTGCGGTCCTGGGACCGGGCCGAACGCATCTACCGCGCCATGGCGGCGCGCGGCTTCGACGGCACGCTCCACGCGCCGCGCCAGGGACGGATGAGGCCGGCCGACTGGGCCTTCGCCGTCTGCGTCCTCGCGGGAGGCGTCGCCCTCGTCCTGGGAGACCGCGTCCTGTATGGCTGAGCCGCTCGTCCAATTCGACGGCGTCCGCTACCGCTATCCGACGGGCTCGCAGGCCCTGGACGGTGTGGCGTTCGCCGTCGCGTCGGGCGAGCGCGTGGCGCTGGTCGGGCCGAACGGTGCCGGCAAGAGCACGCTCGTGCTGGCGATGGCGGGATTCCTGCGGGCCGAGGGCACCATCCGCGTGGCGGGGCACACCCTGACGCCCGGCTCCGCCCGCGACGTGCGGCGGCACCTGGGCCTGGTGTTCCAGGACGCCGACGATCAACTGTTCATGCCGCGCCTCTTCGACGACGTGGCGTTCGGCCCCGCCACGATGGGCCTGGAGCCGGAGGAGGTCGATGCCCGTGTGCGGGAGGCGCTGGCGGCCGTCGGCCTCGCAGGCTGCGGCGACCGCGTGCCGTACCAC
>JAWODB010000105.1:0-4291 GCA_046483505.1 Phycisphaerae bacterium | reverse complement strand
CAGGAGCAGCCGAGCGACGCCGAGCCCGTCCGCTTCGCGTTCGGTGCCTCGGACGGCCCGCTGGAGGAGAGCGTCTCGTGCTGGCTGACGCACACCACGCCGCCGGTGCACGAGCGGATCCGCGGCAGCCTCGACCGCGCGCCCATCTATACGGGCCAGATTGCCGCCACCGGGCCGCGCTACTGCCCCAGCATCGAGGCGAAGGTCGTTCGCTTTCCCGACCGCGCGCACCACCAGGTCTTCCTGGAGCCCGAGGGGCGGGACACGCACGTCGTCTACTGCAACGGCATCGCGACGAGTGTGCCGGAGGACGTGCAGGACGCCATGCTCCGCCACATTCCCGGCATGGAGAGGGCCGCGGTCCTCCGCCATGGCTACGCCATCGAGTACGACTTCGTGCCGCCTACGCAGACGCGGCCGACACTGGAGTCGAAATGTATCGGCGGCCTGTTCCTGGCGGGGCAGATCAACGGCACCAGCGGGTACGAGGAGGCGGCCGGGCAGGGTATCCTGGCGGGCACCAACGCCGCTCAGTGCCTCCTCGGCCGCGAGCCCGTCGTCCTGCGCCGCGACCAGGCGTACATCGGCGTCCTCGTCGACGACCTCGTCACGAAGGGCACCGAGGAACCGTACCGCATGTTCACCAGCCTGGCCGAGTACCGGCTGCTGCTGCGGCACGACAACGCGGACCGGCGGCTGTCGCACATCGGACACCGCGTCGGCCTTCTGCCGGAGGCGGCGTGGCGGCGCGTCGAGGCGAAGGAGCGCGAAATCGAGCGGGCGCGCGAGGTCCTCCGCACCCACCGCCGCGACGGCCGGACGCTCGAAGCGCTCCTCCGCCGGCCGGAGGTCACGTGGCGGACGCTCGCGACCGAGGTGCCGGACCTGGCGGCCCTTGGCGTGTCACCCGAGGCCGCTCGCCAGGTGGAGATCGAGGCCAAGTACGCGGGGTACCTGGCGCGGCAGGAGCGGCAGATGGCGCGGACCCGGCAGATGGAGGACCGGCCGATCCCGGACGACCTCGATTACGACCGCGTGCCGCACCTCAGGAACGAGGCGCGCGAGAAACTGGCCCGCGTCCGGCCGCGGTCGCTCGGCCAGGCCGGCCGCATCGCCGGCATCGGGCCGGCCGACCAGGCCGTCCTGATGGTCTACATCGAGAGCCGCGCGGCGGGGGCGCCCTCGTCAAGCGGGATTGGGTGAAGCGCGGAGCGACTCCGGGTCGATACACACCGGTGCCGGGCGGGCTGGGGCCGTCCGGCCGAGAGACTCGGGGGTCCGCCATGTTGCGAGTCAAGGATCGACGCCGTCACGCGCGCACGGAGGTGGTCTGCCCGGCCACGCTGCGCGACAAGCGGGGGCGAATCATCTTCCGCGGCCGGTCGGCCGACCTGAGCCCCGCCGGGGTGAAGGTGGTCGGCCCGCCGCCGGCCGCCCTGTCCGTGGGCATGGACGTCTGGCTCGAAATGAAGGCGCCGAACCCGTCGTCCAGCGGCCCGCGCCGCCGATGCATCAAGGTGCCGGGATACGTGAGGCGGGTGACGGACATCGGCGACTGGAAGAGCGTCATCGTCATCATCGTGGAGAACGAGATTCCGTCGGACGTTCTCCACGGCGAGCGGTAGGCGATGTGGCATTTCAGGCTCGGATGGTAGCGCGGCGGGTCTCCGTACCCGCCGCGCAGCCCTGAAAAGGGCGTTTCGAGCGCGGTGGGTGCGGAGACCCACCGCGCAAATGGCTGGCTTAGCGTTGTAGTGTTAAGCCGATCCAGGTCACGCCCTTCCCAGGATCCGGAGGGCCGCCAGCGCCAGCAGCACGGCCGCGGCGGCCCACACGAGCGGCCGGTCCACGGGCTCGTACGCCGCCCGTTCCTTTCGACGCACGACGTCCGCGAACGATTCGGGTGCGTCGTGCACGCGGCCGCCGCCCGCCCGGACGATCTCCGCCAGGCGGGCGCGGTCGGCACCGAGATGGATCAACTCCTCCGGCGGCAGGGCGGGGACCGTCAGCCGCTGCCGCGCGCCGCCCGCCCGGCGGTACACCACGACCGTGCCCCCGCCGGGACCGAGTCCCTCAATGGATGCCTCGTGCACGCCCGGCGCCACCTGCTCGAGCGCGACGGGCGCCGGCGGCGAGCCGCTCTCGGGCATCGCCGCCGCCACGAACGGTGACGTCTCGGACGCGATGGCGCGGGCGTCCTCGCGGACGCGGACGGTCCAGCCCGCGCCTTCCCGGACGAGCCGGGCCGACCACGTGCGCGGCTCGTCGGCCCCCGCCAGCCACGAGAGGAGCGGGGCGAAGCGCGCCTCGGCGCCCGGTTCGGCGAGCCACGCCTCCGGCGCCGTCCCGGCGGGCCAGGGCATCGCCGCCACCTTCCCCAGGCCGCGACGCCAGGTGGCGAGCAGGGGGGCCGCATCCTGCTCGGCCTGGCGCGGCCCGGTGACCCAGTGGACGTCGGCGGCCTCCTTCGCACGCGTGAGGTTGTACGCCGGGACGCTCGGCAGCGGCGGTGCGGCGGCCGGCCAGACGGGCTCCGGGCGGACCCAGCGGACCATCCGCCCAACGGGGCGGAGCGCCTCGCCGCGGGCGCGGATCATCTCCTTCAGAAACGTGTCGGCGAGGCGGCCCGGGTCGGCGTCGGCGACCAGGCGGCCGCCCGTCTCGGAGGCGAGGCGGCCGAGCAGGTCCGCGCGGGCGCCTTCGCCGGTGGCGACCGCGGAGGCGCTGACGCCGCGCGATCGCGCGGCCTGGGCGAGGGCGTCCACGCCGAAATCCTCGCTCCGCCCGTCGCTGAGGACCAGCACGTGCCGCACCACGTCCGCCCCGGGCGGCGGGTCCGGCGGGAACAGGTCGAGGGCCGCCTGAACGGCGGGCGTGATCCGCGTGCCGCCGCCCGCCTCCAGGGCAAGGAGGCGCGACCGCAGGGCGTCCCATTCCTCCAGCGGACCCATCGGGCCCACGACGGCGGGCTGCCCGGCGAACGCCACGACGCCGAGGCGGTCGCCGGCGGCCAGGGCCGGACGCAGCATCAGGACGGCCCGCTTCGCGAGGGTCAGTTTCTGCGTGCCGCCGGCCGTCTCGTTCATCGAGCCGCTGGCGTCCAGGACGAGGGCGAGGTGCAGGGCGGGCCGGTCGGCCAGACGGCTGCTGACGGGTAGCAGCGCCTCCAGCGGCGAGTCGCCGTAGGCGCCCGCCGTGAAGGCGGCGTCGCCGCCGATGACCCAGAGACCCAGCCCGGCGTCGATGACGGCCCGGCTGAGGCGCTCGGCTTCCCTCCGGCCGAGGACCCAGGCCGGCACGTTCTCGAGCACCAGGACGGCCGCGTCGGTGGGCGGCGGCCCGGCCGAGACGGACCGCTCCGTCACGCGCAGGCCGGCGGGCGCCGCGCGGCGAAGGGCGTCGGCCAGCGGGCCCGGCTCCGGACCAGCGTGGACGTAGCAGACGTCCCGCGCGCCGCCCACGGTCACGGTGCAGCGGGCCCGGTCGTTGTCCGGGCAGGCGTCGGCCTCGGCGCGGACGGCGACGTCGTAGCGGTATCGGCCGGCCGGCAGCGGACCGTCGCGGAACGAGACGACGGCCCCGGCGCCCGGCGAGACGGAGACCTCGCGGTCCCACGTGCGTTCGGGCTCGTCGGCGGCCGCGGCGCGCGTCAGGCGAAGGGCCGCCGTTGCCTCGAACGTTGCCGCCAGGCGGACGGTCAGGTGGACGGGCCGGTCGGGCGGGGGGGACGGCGGCGTCTCGAGTGCCGCGACGGCGACGTCGCGGACGGCGAGGTCCGGCGCGACCGCGTGGACGGCGACGCCGGCGGCGGCGAGGCGGGCGGCGGTGCGGGCGGCGTCGCCGCGCGTCTCGCGGGCGTCGGTGTAGAGGAGGACGAGGCCCCTCCCCTCCGGGAGGGCGGCGGCCGCCTGGCGCAGCCCGGCCGCAAGGTCCGTTTCGGTGCCGCCGGCGAACGGGACGACCTCGGTCCGGCGGGCGGGCAGGGCGGCGGTCCACGGGGCCAGCGCGCGGGCCGGGTCCGTTTCGCCGTGGGCCACGGTCATGCTCGGCGTGGCGTCCAGGAGGATGACGACGGCGGATTCGCCGGTGCGGGCAAGGCGGACGGCGGGGCCCGCCAGCGCCAGGACGAGCAGGCCGGCGGCGGCGCATCCGAGGGCGGCCCGGAGGCGGGCCCCGGGTCGCCGAGAACGCCGCAGGGCCGCCCCCAGCAAGGCGGCCCAGAGGGGCACCAGCAGCAAAAGGAGCGCAGGCCTCGCCAGCCGGACGTAGTCCATGGGGGCGATTATAGAAC
>JAWODB010000050.1:0-7699 GCA_046483505.1 Phycisphaerae bacterium | reverse complement strand
CGCTAAGTCGGCCATTTGCGCGGTGGGTCTCCGCACCCACCGCGCTCGAAACGGCCTTTCCAGGGCTGCGCGGCGGGTACGGAGACCCGCCGCGCACGAGTTAGCGTTGTAGTGTTAACGGCGGGTGGCACGCTTTCGCGCCGTTGCGAAAGCGTGTGTCTCGCCCCATGCAGCGCATGCTTTCGCAGAAGCGCGAAAGCATGGCACCCGGCGATTCGCTCGCAGCGCGGTGGGTACGGAGACCCACCGCGCCATCCCTCGCGGAATGGATGGCTATTCGCCCCGCAGGGCCGCCACGTACGGCAGGTTGCGGTACCGGCCGTCCAGATCGAGGCCGTAGCCCACGACGAAGCGGTCCGGCACGTGGAAGCCGACCCAGTCGGGCGCGGCCGCGGGGTCGCCCTCGGAGGAGCGTGGGGCGGCCTCGGCCGTGTCGCCGTGCTTGCGAAGAAGGACGACGCTGCGAACCTCCTCGGCCCCCATTCCCAGCAGCGCCTGCCCCACCGCCGCCAGCGTCGCCCCGGTGTCGAAGATGTCGTCGACCACCAGGACGGGCCGGCCGGCCACGCGGTCGGCGAAGCCGTCCGGCACGGCGAGGTGGACCTCGCCCGGCTCCGTGCCCTCGTACGACTCGGCCGTGACGAACTCGATGTCCATGGGCCCTTCCCAGGCCCGCACCAGGTCCGCCAGGAACAGGACGCACCCCTTCATGACGGCCACCAGGACGGGCTCGCGGCCGCGGTAGGTGTCGGCGAGTTCGCGGCCGAGGTCGCGGACGCGCCGGGCAATGGCGTCGGCGTCGATGAGGACCTCGCCGATGTCGCGGGCCATGGCGGGTTCTCCGGACTCCCTCTCCCTTGATGGGAGAGGGACGGGGTGAGGGGGAAGAGGCTGCAAGCCTCAAGCCCCAAGCGACAAGCCACGGCAACCGCGTGTGGCGTTGTTGCCTTTGCTTGCGGCTTGTCGCCTGTGGTTTCCTCCCCCTCACCCACCCCTCTCCCGCCAGGGGAGAGGGAGGTGAAGGTACTCAATCCGGAATCGGATGCGTCCGGCAGAAGTCGGCCACCTCGCCGCGGACGCGGCCCGCCTCGGTCTCCGGGTCGTCGGCCGAGAGGAGCCGGTCGATCCACCGGGCCACCTGCCGGGCGCCGTCCTCCTTGAGGCCGCGGCTCGTCATCGACGGCGTGCCGATGCGGATGCCCGATGGGTTCGACGGCGGCTGGTCGTCGAACGGGATGACGTTCTTGTTGACGACGATGCCGGCGGCCTCCAGGCGCCGCTGGGCCTCCTGGCCCGTCAGGCCGTTCGGCCGCAGGTCCACGAGCAGCAGGTGCGTGTCCGTGCCGCCCGAGACCAGCCGGTAGCCGAGCGCCGTCAACGCGTCGGCCACGGCGCGGCAGTTGTTCACGACCTGGTGCTGGTAGGCCCGGAACGCCTCAGTCCGGGCCAGGGCGAAGGTGACGGCCTTGCCGGCGATCAGGTGCATGAGCGGTCCGCCCTGGATGCCCGGGAAGACCATGTGATCGATGTGTCGGGCCCAATCGGCCTTGCAGAGGATCAGGCCGCCCCGCGGGCCGCGAAGCGTCTTGTGGGTGGTGGCGGTGACGAAGTCCGCCACGGGGACGGGGTCCGGGTGGACGCCGCCCACCACGAGCCCCGCGAAGTGGGCCATGTCTACGAGCAGGCGGGCGCCGACGTCGCGGGCGATCTCGGCCAGGCGGTCCACCTCGACGGCCCGGGGATACGAACTGGCGCCGCCGACGATCATGGCCGGCCGCACCTCGCGGGCCTGCTCGGCCAGCGCGTCGTAGTCGATGCGCCCCGTCTCCGGTCCCACGCCGTAATGCACGATATGGTACATGCGGCCGCTGAAGTTGGCGTCCTGCCCGTGCGTCAGGTGACCGCCGTGCGCCAGGTCCATCGACAGGATCGTCTGGCCGGGTTCGAGGGCGGTGAAGTAGACGGCCATGTTGGCTTGGCTGCCGCTGTGCGGCTGGACGTTGATGTGCTCGCAGCCGAAGAGGGCCTTGCCGCGATCGACGGCCAGTTGCTCGACGCGGTCGACGATCTCGCACCCGCCGTACCACCGGCGGCCGGGGTAGCCCTCGGCGTACTTGTCGGTCAGGAGGGAGGCGGCGGCTTCGCGGACGGCGCGGGGGCACAGGTTCTCGCTCGCGATGAGGTCGAGCGACTCGCTGCGCCGGCGGCGTTCGGCCGCCACGAGGTCCGCCATCTCGGGGTCGTCGCGCGTCAGGGCGTCAAGGTCCATCCGTCCCTCTCTTTGTCCGGCCCGCCGGCGCGGCGGGTGCCCTCATGACCCCTCTCCCGCCGCGGGAGAGGGCACTGGAGCCCCCTATCTACCATGCCGCGCGGAACGAGCGAAAAACTTTTTCGAACGCCGGCTCGTATGCCGCGAACGCCTCGGGCGGGGCGGCGGTGGCGGTGACCGTATACGCCTTCCCGCCGGCCAGCACGTACAGTTGCTGCTGACGGACCGCGTCGCCCGCCGCCCGGTGCTCGAAGGTCGTCACGACGGTCTCCGTCCCGTCGGCCAGGGTCCGTTCCTCGCTGCCATGGTGCGTGATGCCCGTCAGCCGGCCGAGTCGGCGGTCGGCGGCGCGGGCCAGGGCCCCCGCCGTGGAGAACCGGCCGGCCGACTCGACCGTCACCGTCACGTTTGCCCGGCCGTCCGCCGACTCGGGGGCCAGGACGAAGGCCGTCACGGCGCCGCGCGATTCCCGCACCTGCCAGCCCTGGGGCACGTCCAGGGCGAAACGGGCCTCGCGGTGGACGTAGTCGCGGGCGGCCACGTCGTCGGGCAGCCCCACGTCGCAGCCGGGCAGGGCGGCGAGAAGGGCGACGGCCAGGATGAGCGCGGCGGTGCGATGCATGCACGCTTCCGAATGCCATGTGCCGCGGCCGGCCTTGCCCGGCCGTGCGTTTGTTGAGCCGTCGACCGCAGGTCGACGCTGGTAGTCACACGCCAACGGCCGTCGACGTGCCGTCGACGGCTCAACGCGTCGGCCTGACGCGTGTTGTCAAGCCGCACGTCGCGCGGCGGTTCCGGAGACCCGCCGCGCGGAAGCCGTTGTGTTACCACACCACGAACGAATCGAAACAGGTTTCGGCAGCCGTCTCGGCCGCCGGCCAATCGCTTTCCGGGGCCGTGGCGAGAAGAGCATAGGCGCGGGTCTCGGTCAGCGTCAGCCGGAGCCGCTGGACGAACGGCTCCAGGCCGCGGGGATTCTTGAGGACCAGCGCCAGGGCCTCGCGGCCGGCGGCCGTCCGTGTGGGCGTGCGCGAGACGACCTCCAGGTCCGCCTGGAGTTCCCGGCCGGCGGCGACGGCCTGGTCGGCCCACGCCTCGAGCGTGATGCCCTCGCGGTCGATGACCGCCACGTGGATGGCGGGACCGGTGCGGGCCCGGTGTCGGCGTTCGACGTCATCGTCGGCCGGTTCATCGGCGCCGGCGGGCCCGGTGTCTGCGGCCGGCGAGTCTTCGTCGGCCGCGTCGGCATCTGGCCCGCGGGGAAGCATCTCCAGGACGATGTCGCCCGCCAGGTCGGTCCACGTCCAGCCGTCGGGCACGTCGATGGCGAAGCCGAGGGCGGGGCGGACGACGTCGCGGCCGGCGGCCTCGGGCGGCGTCTCGCCGCCGCAGCCGGCCAGGACGGCGGCTGTTACTGCAACGAGCAGCATCCTCCCGCGACCCGTCAGGCGCGCCGTGCCACGGCCGGTCTCCTGCGGCCGTGCGCTGCGCGAAGACGATTCACGGCGGGACAAGGCCCGCCGTGGCACACGCTGTTGCCGATTCGCGCGCGGCGGGTATCCCTCGGCATCGCTCGGGACAGGCTCCGACCCGCCGCGCGTCTGCGTCCGCGCCGCCCTAGGCCGCCCCGGTGCGGGCGGCGGCGCGGCGGTGGAGTTCCGCTTCGATGAACGCATCCAGGTCTCCGTCCAGGACGTCCTGGACCTTGCCGGTCTCGACCTCCGTCCGGTGGTCCTTGACCATGGTATAGGGCTGGAGGACGTAGGACCGAATCTGGTTGCCCCAGGCGATTTCGCCCTTCTGGCCGTACAGTTTCGCGAGTTGCTCGTCGCGTTTCTGTTCCTCGAGGCGCTTCAGCCGTGCCCGCAGCATCTCCATGGCGGTGCGGCGGTTCTGGTGCTGGGACCGCTCGTTCTGGCACTGGACGACGATGCCGGTCGGCTCGTGCGTGATGCGGACGGCCGAGTCGGTCTTGTTCACGTGCTGGCCGCCGGCGCCCGTGGCGCGGAAGAAATCGATTCGCAGGTCGTTCTCGTCGACCTCCACCTCGCCGGTGTCTTCGAGTTCCGGCAGGCAATCGACGCTGGCGAACGAGGTGTGGCGGCGGCCCTGGGCGTCGAACGGGCTGATGCGGACGAGCCGATGCACGCCGACCTCGGCCGACAGGTACCCGTAGGCGTACGGGCCGACGACCCGCAGGGTGACGCTGCGGTACCCGGCCTCCTCGCCCTCGGTGGCGTCGACGATATCGGCCTGCCAGCCGGCCCGTTCGATGTACCGGGTGTACATGCGAAGGAGCATGGCGGTCCAGTCGCAGGATTCCGTCCCGCCCGCGCCGGCGTGGATCGACAGGTAACCGTTCCGCGCGTCGTCCGGGCGCGACAGGAGGGAGAGGAACTCGAGCCGGTCGAGCCGCTTTTCGGCGTCCGCCAGGTCCTCCGCGGCGGCGGGGAGGCCCGAGTCGTCGTCCTCCTCCTCCGCCAGGGTCAGCATGACGCGGGCGTCTTCCAGGTGCGAGGCGATCTCCTCGACCGGGTCCGTCACGCCCTTCAGGGCCTTCAGGTCCCGGACGATGCGCTGGGCCCGCTCCTGGTCGTCCCAGAAGGAGGGGGAAGCCATCTGCTGCTCGATCCGGGCCAGGCGGTCGCGTTTGGCGGCGACGTCAAAGAGAGTCCCGGAGCGTCTCGAGACGCTCGCTGAGGGCCTCCGCCTTCTGGTGCAGTTCGTCGCGGTCCATGGATGGGTCTCGCCTTCGGCTGCGGCATCGCCGCCGGAGAGACTGATTATAAGCCGCAGCCGGGATGTGTCAACGTCGCAAGGCAGGCCGCGCGAGCAGCAGCGCGCCATCCGCGAGGCGCCGACTGCTCCGAGCAGACGACGCCCCGCGTTTGTGGGAAAGGAGGAAGATGTCCGTCCCGGGTGTCCTGGATTAGCGTGCCGGCCGCCCGGCATCTCGATGCGCGATGGGTGTTCTACCCCGTGGGGCGCAGAAAAGCGTGGTGGGCCGCTTGGACCCACCACGCAAGATCAAAGGGGTGCGCCGTGGTGTATCCTTCCCGAACGGGCCTTGCGGCCGGCCGGGTTGTCTACCTCTAGTGCGCCCCGTGCTTGAGGATGATCTTGGCGCCCTCGGCGGCGTCGAGATCGAGGGCCCCGAGGGCCTCGCCGGCGGCGTCGCGGAGGTCGTCGTCGGTTTCGCCGGCCATCGCCTGGAGCGCCGCGATCTGCGCCTCGGTCAGTTCGTTGCCGACGATCCGGGCCGCACGGGCCAGGTTCAGCAGCGCCGCCACGCGGACCGGCTTGGAGCGTTCGGCGCCCGTGGCCACGTCGGCCATGGCGCGGCTGATCTCGGCGTCGGCGATTTCGGCCAGGGCACCCAGGACCGAGATGACCAGCGGATCCGGCCGGTTCGACAGGCCGTCCAGCAGCGACTGCCGGGCCCGCTTGGCCGAATACAGCCGGCTCGACAGGGCGATGCGCTTCAGGACCTCGGCGGCTTCCAGGCTCGAGGCCCGCGCCGCCTCCTCGTCCAGCACCAGCGAGCCGGCCTCCTTCTTCAGGGCCGTCATCTGCTCCAGCAGTGCCGCCGTCTCGATGTTGTGGTCCACGGCCTGAATGTACGCGACGCGCTTCTCCAGCCACGAGGCCTTGACCGGGTCGTCCGGCCAGGAGAGGACCACGATCGGCGTCATGGCGGTGTGGTAATCGCTCCGCAGCATGCTGACGACGTCGGCATGGCCGACGTGCTGCGTCTTGGAGGAGAGGACGACGGCGTCGACGCGCGGCATGGCGCGGGCCTTGGAGATGGCGTCGTTGCCGGTGGTGGCCGTCACGACGTTCCATTCCTCGTCCTTGAGGTCGGCCTGGAGGCGGTTGCGGTTATCGTCCTTCGGCTCGACGAGGAGGATACTCCCCGCGGCCTCGAGGTTCAGCGCCTCGCTGAGCGTCGGGATGACCTTCCCCGCGCCGGTGAACGGCTCCGTCGGCCGGATGGCCGCCAACGCAAACGCCGCCGCGAAACGGACCCGCTGGTCCGGGTACGTCAGGGCCAGGACGAGCGGCGACCCGGCCTTCGACTCCGCGTAGAGGCTCAGGAACTCCTGGTTGGCGGTATCTTCCAGGGCCCGGCAGGCCCGGACGGCCACGGGCGTGTTTTCGTCGCGCAGCGCCCGGTCCAGGACGCTGTACAGGTGCTGCTGGCCGACGGCCCGGGCGAAGAAGTCGACCGACGGCATGTCGTCGGGCAGGAACGGGTCGGCCTCGCGGGCCTTCTGGTCCTCCAGTTGGGCTTCCATCTGCATGACCGAGGAGACCCAGAGGGCCACGGCGGCCAGCGCCCCCGGGTCCGCCTTCAAGGCGTCCGAGCACGCCCGGGAGGCCAGGATCTCGTTGACCGCCTTCGACGGCGCCGCCCGGTACAGCAGACCCGTGCCCTCCACCCAATCGAAGATGTCGGTCGTGGGCTGGTGGACGTCGGCCACGGGAATCTTGTCGTAGTAGTACTTGTTGGCCAGGTCCAGGTACAGCCGCTTGGCCGGCGTCTGAAGCATGGACTCATCGGCGATCTTGATGATCGCGTTCGAGGCGGCGCCCTTGGCGCCCTCGCTGGAGTCGGGGTCCTCGACGACCGCCTTCAGCCCCGGCAGCGCGTTCGGGTGCCCGATGTCGCCCAGGATGTCGATGACCATTTCCTTGAGGCCCGGGTTCGGCGTGGCCAGGGCGCGGACCAGCGGACGGACGACCGGGTCGCCCAGGTCCGTCAGCGCCCGCTGGACGAACGGATGGAGGTCCTTGCGGCCCGGGTCCTGGAGGACGGCCAGGGCGTGCGGCACGACGTACGGGCCGCTGTAGCGGAGTTCTTTCATGGCCAGGAAGTACGGCCGGGGACCCTTATCCAGTTTCAGGAGGTTCTCCTGGAGGCGGGCCGTGTCGGTCTTCTTGGCGCGGGCGCCCTCCTCGGCCAGGGCCAGGATCTTCGGCGCCACCTCTTCCATCGCATCCACCCGCAGCATCCGGATCACCAGGTCGTACCCGGTGGTGGCCGACTCGACCAGCGCCAGGACGGTGGCGGGGTCGGGGTTGGCGGCCAGGACCTTTTCGGCGTGCTGGGCGGCGAGGTCGAAGCGGGCGATCTTGAAGTAGTGGACCATCATCCGCCAGTCGTGCTGGAGTGCCGCGGGAGCCACTTCAACCCGCAGGCCGGCGGCGCCGTAGCCGGTGGCTTCGGCCTCCTCCGCGGGGGCGCTGGCGGCTTCCTCGCCGGGGGGCGCAGGGGCGTCGGCGGCTGCCGCCTCGGCCGCGCCGGCGGCTCCGGCCCACCACAGACCGACGACCGCCAGAACCCCCAGCATCAGCATCCGCGGCACGGAGCGGTGCCGGTCACGTCGGGCATCCCGCATGTGCATCTGGCGTCTCCTCCTGTGCCAAGGC
>JAWODB010000249.1:0-7591 GCA_046483505.1 Phycisphaerae bacterium | reverse complement strand
CGGCGGAAGAGGAGGCGTGAGCGTCGTAAGAAGAATGAACAAGTCGAACCATAGCTCCTGTGAAAAAGGGGCTTGGCAGACTGAATCGCATTTCGAGGAAGCGTTTCCCCCCCGCTTGCGTGCAGGGCTACCTTCTGCCGCCGCTTGGGCGGCGGGCTCCGGGGCCAGCGCAGGTGGCGACCGGCACGGGCCGGGTGCCCAAGACTGGGCACCGCGCACAGACCCATGGCCACCCGGCCGCGCGGTGGACCGGGAAGCCCACCGCGCGGAATCTCTTTGGTGGGTTGCCGGGCCCTCGAGCGTCTTTGTATTGACACCCCCGTTCGCCCCTGCCACAATACCGCGCACGCATGCGAACCGGCGGCGTGCCTCCGCCCGCGCGGAGGGCGTCCGCCCCAGGGGAGACTCGCACCATGGCCACCGACAGGCTGTACGAAACCAACGAGGTCGACGGCGTCATCGTCGTCACGTTCCGCCAGAGCCAGATCCTCGACGCCATGACCATCGAGCGGATGTCCAGCGGCCTGAAGGAACTCATCGGCAGCCACGAAGGCGGTAAGTTCATCTTCGATTTCTCGCAGGTCACGTACATGTCCTCGAGCGCCCTGGGCATGCTCATCGGTCTCCAGCGGCGCGTCGCCCAGAAAGGCGCCCGCCTCAAACTCACCGGCATCCAGGACGAGATCATGGAGGTCTTCCGCATCACCCAACTGGACACCGTCTTCGACATCTACAAGGACACCGACGCCGCCGTCGAGGCGTTTCGCAAGAACCTCTGATCGGAGCCGGCGCATGGACGGCGAGGCGGGCGACCTCCTGGAGCGGCACACCGTGGGCCCCGCCGTCGTCCTCACGGTCCGGCCGGCCGAGGTCTACGGTGCCGACACGATCCAGCGGCTCGCCCAGGAGATCCGCAACGCCTTTCGCACCGCCGAGGTCTCCACCTTCGTGCTGGACCTCGCGAACGTCCGATTCCTCACCAGCGGCGCCCTGGGCATGTTCATCCACCTGCGGTCGCAACTGGCCGACCAGCACCGCCTGTTCGTCCTGGCCGGCGCCGAGGGGGAGGTGGCGCGGACCCTCGCCTGCACCCGCCTGGCCGAGGTCATGCCCGTCTACGAGAGCGTCGAGGCCGCCGTCCGCGGTGCCTGCCATCGGCCCGATGCCGCGGCCGAAGACGCAGACGAACCGTCCTGACTTGCGAGCCGCACCCACGAGACCGAGAGGGCCCGATCGTGCCAAGAGCCGAACTCTACTCCACCTACAGCGTCGACCCCGTCATGGTGGTGGCCTTCAAGCCGAACCGGATGCTCGACACCGGCTCCGTCGACCGGGTGGCCGGTAGCCTGAAGGACCTGCTCGCCCATGCCCACGAGGACGCGTTCGTCTTCGACTTCTCCGGCGTGGGGTACCTGTCGTCGCGGGCGCTCGGGCTGTTGCTGGGCATCCATCGCGACCTCGCCCGCGACGGCCGCGACCTGAAACTCGCCGGTCTCTCCGAGGAGAACCGCGAGGTCTTCCGCATCACGAAACTCGACGCCGTCTTCGACATTTACGGCGACGCCACGGCCGCCATCAAGGCGTTCCAGTCGCGCGAGTGACCCGGCCGCTGCGGCCGCTAAGGGATCCGACACGAGTTGTGCGCGGTGGTTCTCCGTAACCACCGCGCACGCATCCGATCAATCGCGGCGGGTGCGGAGACCCGCCGCGCAAGACCCAAACGGCTTTCTCGCGGCCGACACAGGTCGACCCCATCCATGCCAGGTTCCTGGACCATCCGAGGTGCCGAGTTGCTCGACGACCGGCACGACCGCGTGCGGGCGGACGTCCGCATCGCCGGCGGCCGCATCCGGCGCATCGCCGCACGCCTCGGCCCCGCCGACCGCGACCTCGACGCCACCGGCCTCACCCTGTCGCCCGGCTTCATCGACATCCACTGCCACAGCGGCTTCGCCGCCCTCCTCTACCCGCGGGCCGAGAGCAAGGTCCTGGCCGGCGTCACGACCGACGTCTCGGGCAACTGCGGCACGTCGCCGTTCCCGCTGACGGGCGAGGTGCTGGCCCGCCGGCGCGACGAGTGGCAGCCGCGCGGCCTGCTGGTCGACTGGTCGTCGCCCGCGGAGTACTTCGACCGGGCCGAGGCCGCGCCCTCCAGCGTCAACCGCGCGCTGCTCGCCGGCCACGGCACCCTCCGGGCCGTCGTCGTCGGGTACCCCGACCGCCCGACCACGGCCGACGAGCGGCGGACGATGCGCTGGCTGCTGGCGGAGGCCCTGGAAGCCGGCGCGGTCGGCCTCTCGTCCGGCCTCATCTATCCGCCCGGCTGCTACGCCGACGTGGAGGAACTGGCCGACCTCGCCGCCGTCGCCGCCGACGCCGGCGGCATCTACTCCAGCCACATCCGCAGCGAGGGCGACGGGCTGATCGAGGCCGTCGAGGAGTTCCTGGCGGTCGTCCGCCGCGCGGGCGTCCGCGGCCAGTTGAGTCACCTCAAGGCCTCCGGCCCGTCCAACTGGCCGAAGGCGCGCCGCGCCGTCGAGCGCCTCCGCGCCGCACGGGCCGACGGCCTCGCCGTCACCGCCGACCGGTACCCGTACCTGAGGAGCATGACGAGCCTCGACGCCTTCCTCCTGCCGAACTGGGCGTTCGAGGGCGGACGCGAGGTGCAACTCGCCCGCCTCGCCGACGCCGCCACCCGCCGCCGCATCGCCGAGGCGTTCCGCTCCGCCCATCCCGACGAGGCGTTCTTCGGCCGCATCACCGTCGCCGCCGTCCATCCCGACGGGCCGCAGACGGCCGTCGGCAAAACGCTCCGCGAACTCGGCGAGGAGGCCGGTCGCGACCCGCTCGAGGTGGGCCTCGACCTCCTGCGCGAGCACGAGGCCCAGGTCGACGTCACGTACGCCTCGATGAGCGAGGACAACCTTCGCCTCATCCTCGCCGAGCCGTACGTCGCCGTCGGCTCCGACGCCGGGCTCCGCAACCTGCCGGACGCCGCCAACGGCCCGCCGCGGGGCCTGGCCCATCCGCGGGCGTACGGCACCGCCGGCCGCTTCCTCGGCACGTACGTGCGCGAGGCGGGCCTCATGGACTGGCAGGAGGGCATCCGCCGCCTCACCAGTCTGCCCGCCGACGTCCTCGGCCTCGCCGGCCGCGGACGCCTCGAAGAGGGCGCCTGGGCCGACCTCGTTCTCTTCGACCGCGAGCGCATCCACGACCGGGCCACCTATGACCATCCGTGGGCCACGCCCGCCGGCATCCGCCACGTCGTCGTCGCCGGCGAGCCGGTCGTCCGCGACGGGCGGCACACGGGCGCCACCCCCGGCCGCCTCCTGAGGCGCGACGCGCAATGACCCCCCGCATCGCCATCACGACGGACCTCGGCGACCTCGACGGCAAACGGCGCATCCACCTGGTTCTCGAGTATGCCGACGCCGTCCGCGCCGCCGGCGGCGAGCCCGTCCTGCTCGCGCCGCCCCGCGAGGACACGCCCCTGCCGGCGCTCGAACAGGTGGCTGACGGTCTCCTCCTGACCGGCGGTGACGACCTCGACCCGACGCCGTGGGGCGAGACGCGGCACCCCGCGGCTACGCCGATCGACCCGCGCCGGCAGCGGGCGGACCTCGGCCTCCTGGCCACGGCCGACCTGGCCGGCATGCCCGTCCTCGGCATCTGCCTCGGCATGCAGGAGATGGCCGTCCATCGCGGCGGCTGCGTGATCCCGCACCTGCCGGACGAGCCCGGCGACCACCTCGACCACGGCGGGGCCGGACGGTCGCAGGTCCATCCCGTCCACGTGGAGCCCGGCTCGCTGCTGGCGCGCCTGGCGGGGACGGACACGTTCGACGTCAGCAGCACGCACCACCAGGCCGTTCGCGACGCCGGCCGCGGCCTGCGCGTCTCCGGCCGCGCACCGGACGGCGTCATCGAGGCCGTCGAGGACCAGACGCCCGGCCGCTTCTTCCTGGGCGTCGAGTGGCACCCGGAACGGAGGATGGACGACCCGGCCCACGCGGCCCTCTTCGAAGGCCTCGTCGGCGCCGCGGCGGCCTGGCGCTGAAGCGCCCTTCGGCCCTGTGGCAACCGAGCCGGCCGCGGGAGCGGCCGGATATCCTCAGCCGCCGTGGCATGCGACAAGGCAGGCGCTGATACCCCGCCGTTGACGTGGCTGACCCGGAGATCGATGGCCATGTCGCGCGGTGGCCCAGGAGGGCCACCGCGCGGGATGCGCCGACCCGTGCGAGCACGCCCCATGGACGAACGCGCTCAGCCCGCCGCACCCCTCCGCCGGTACGAGCCGCTCGTCCCCGCGGCGGCGGCGCTGGTCGCGGGCATCCTGGCGGGCGAGTACCTCGGCGGGTCCATCCTCCTCTGGTGCCTGGTTGCGGGTGCCGCGGCGGCCGGATGGATCGTCCTTGCCGGGCGCCGCGCGCGTCCGGGCATCCTCTTCCCGCCGCTCCTTCTCGTGATGCTCGCGGCGGGGGCGGCGCGGTATCGGGAGAGCGTCGACCCGCCGCCCGCCGACGCGGCCCGCCTCGTCTCCGGCGGCAGCCGCATCGCCACCGTCGAGGGCATCGTCGTCCGCTCGCCGCACCCCGGCCCGCCGCCGACCGACGTCTTCCTCCCCTCGACGCCGTACTACCTTCGCACGAAACTCACCCTGGCAGCGGAGCGGGCCGAGGTCGATGGCCGGTGGCTGCCCGCCCGCGGCGGCGTGCACGTCAGCGTCCGCGGGCCGATGCCGCGGCAGGATGACCACCCGGGCGAGGGCCGGCCCCGCGTCCCCCGCCTCGGCGACCGCGTCCGCGTCACCGGCCGGATGATGACGCCGCTCCCTCGGTCGAACCCCGGCACGTTCGACGTGGCCACCTACTTCCGCCGGCAGGGCATCCGCGTCCTCGTCTCAACGGACCACTGGGAGGCCGTCCGCGTCGTCGAACCCGCGGCCGACGGCTGGCGCGCCGCCGTCGGTGGAACGGGACGCTGGGCCGTCCGCCGCTTCCGGGCGATCCGCAGCCCCGAGGGCCGGGCCGTCGCCTCCGCGGTCGTCCTCGGCCGCCGCGACCTCCTCCGCTTCGACACGGGCGACGCCGGCGACATCGAGCGGGCGTTCATCGTGACGGGCACCGCCCACTTTCTGGCCGTCTCGGGCCTGGCCGTCGGCCTCGCGGCGGGCGTGGTGCTGATCCTGGCGCGCCTGGCCGGCCTCGGACCGAAGCCGACGGCCGTCCTCGTCGCCGTCGTCATCGGCGCGTACGCGATGATGACGGAACTCAAGCCCCCCGTCGTGCGGGCGACCATCCTCGTCTGGCTTCTCTGCCTGGCGTGGGCCGCGGGGCGCGAGCGCCTGCGCCTGACGGCCCTTGCCGCCGCGGTCCTGGTGATCCTGCTCCTCCGGCCGGGCGACCTCTTCACGACCTCGTTCCAACTCTCCTTCGCCGTCGTGTTCGGGATGTTCTACCTGGCAGCGAAGATCGACCGGGTCCTCTTTCGCCGTCCGGTCGATCCGCTGGCCGACGAGGAACCGTCGCCCGGCACGTTCCGGCTGCCGTCCTACGCCCGGCGGACGGTCACCCTGTCCCTCGCCGCCGCCCTGGTGGCCGTGCCGCTCGCCGCGAACCGGTTCCACCTGGTGGGGTGGCTGGCGCCGGTGGCGAGCGTGCTGCTGGCGCCGCTGGTCTTTTTGCTCGTCGCCGGGAGCATGGCCCTCGTGGTCCTCGGGGCGCCCGTCCCCTGGCTGGGCGACCTCCTGGCGGCCGTCCCGGACGGCATGGCCCGGGCGATTACGGGCGTCGTCTCGGCCCTCTCGCGCGTGCCGGGCGGGCACTTCTACACGTCCGGCTTCTCGGGCGTGTGGCTCGTCGTGACCTACGGCCTCCTGGCGGCGTGGGTGTGGAGGGAACGGCTGGGCGTCACGCGCCGGCGTCTGGCGATTGCGGTCCTCGCAGCGGCCGCGGTGTTCGTCTGGACGCGCGGCCATCGTGCCCCGGACGGCGTCCGGGCCACGTTCGTCGCCGTCGGCAGCGGGAACACGAACCTCCTGGAACTCCCCAACGGGCGGACGGTGCTGTACGACGCCGGCTCCTCGCTCTCCTACGCCCGGGCGGGGGAGGGCACCACCGCCCCCGTCCTGTGGTGGCGCGGCGTGGGGCGGGTCGACGCCGCCTTCATCAGCCACGCCCACTTCGACCACTTCAAGGACGTCCTGCCGCTCGTCGACCGGTTCGCCATTCGCCGCGTCTTCGTCCCGCCGACGTTCCTCAGGCGGCGCCTCAGCGTGGACGACGCGGTGGTCGAGGCGCTCCTGGCGCGCGGCGTGGAGGTCACGTTCTTCGGGGCGGGCGATGCGCTTGCCGGGACGGGCCGGACGCGCGTGCGCGGCCTGTGGCCGAGGGGGGCCGTGTCGCAGACGGACGACGTCAACGACGGGTCGCTCGTCCTTTCGGTGGAAGAGGGGGACCGGCGGCTGCTCCTGACGGGCGACATCGAGCCGCCCGCCATCGCGGCCCTGATGGCCGCCGAGCTGGACCTGCGGGCCGACGCGATCCTCTGGCCGCACCACGGCCACGCGCCGGACGCGGCCCGTGCGTTGCTGAAGCACACGGGCGCCCGCGTCGCGGTCATCTCCGCCGCCCGCGGCTGGAACCCCCGCCCCCTCCCGTCCTGGCTCGCCGACGACGGCGTCGCGTGCTACCACACAGGGCGCGATGGGACGGTGACGGTGGAGGTGGGGCCGCAGGGCGTGAGGGCACGTACGTTTCGCGGTCGGTGACGCGGTGGCGAAGGAAAGTGAAATCGGAAACCGGAAAGCGGAAATCAGAAATGACGGCGAACGGAAACGGCCACGGCGAAATCTCAGCGAACGCGGAATGCGGAGTGCGGAATGCGGAACGGACGGCGAACGGCCACGGCAAAAACCACGGCAACGACCACGGCGACATCCCTCGGCTCGCTTCGCTCGCTCGGGATGACAATTGGGGCGCGGCGCGCCGCCGCCTACATCATTTCCCGCCTTCCTTTGCGCTCTTCGCGTCCTTTGCGGTTCACAGCCGTTTGCCGTGCCCATCCCACAGGCCGCAGGCCTGCTTGGGCATTGGGACTTGGTCATTGGACATTCGCACGGCGAGATTCTTCGGTCCCGCGTGCGGGACCTCAGAATGACAGTGCCTCCCCCCTCACCCCAGCCCTCTCCCGCCAGGGGAGAGGGGCTCACCCCGTGACGACCAGGTTATCGGCATGGATGACTTCGTCGTACGGCCGGTCGCCGAGGACCTCGCGGAACCGGCTGGACCGCAGGCCCTTTATTCTTTCGACATCCGTCGACGCGTAATTCGTCAGGCCCTGGGCCACGGTCTCCCCGTCCGGTCCGACGACCGCGACGACGTCGCCGGGTTCGAAGCGTCCCTCGACGGCCGTGATGCCGGAGGCGAGGAGACTCTTGCGCCCCCGCACCGCCCGTGCCGCCCCGTCGTCGATGAGAATCTTGCCGCGCGGCCGCCGCGTCAGGCCGATCCAGCGGTGCCGGGCGGTCATCTTCCCGGTGCCCGCGGCCGCCTCGGCCGGCGGGACGAAGAGCGTGCCGACCGGTTCG
>JAWODB010000228.1:0-16948 GCA_046483505.1 Phycisphaerae bacterium | reverse complement strand
GCATGCCGGCCCGGACCTCGACGAGTCGGGGCGGGGAATGGCCTTCGCGCGGCCGGAGGGTAATCGACTTCGTCACCACCGCCCCGAGGCGCGAGAGGTCGTAAAAGGGAGCCAGTTCCTCGCCGTACCCGCCGCAGCCGGAGGCCGTGGCGATGGGATTCTTCATCGCGATGGGGCCGAGGTGGACCGAGAGGTCGATGGCTTGTTCGGGCATACGAGACCTCGCACACCAACGGCACGCGCCGCGCAAGCGCGGCGGCGAACACCGGCGTTCCTTTCTCAGCGGCCGCGGCCCCGACAGATCGAGCGGCGGGCCGGCAGACTCATTCCCAGATGATCTCCGTCGCCTCGACGACGGGCCCGTCGCGGCACGTGAGGCGGTACGTCCAGCCGGCCTCGCTCTCCGGGTCGCGCATCTTCCGCACGCACGAGAGACAGACGCCGATGCCGCACCCCATGAACTCCTCCAGCGACACCTGGCACGGCACGTCGCGCCGGCGCGCCAGGTCCGCCAGGGCCCGCAGCATTACCTCCGGCCCGCAGCCGTAGAGGGCGACGGCCCGCCCCTCGGCGGCTTCGTCCAGGTACCGCTCGGCGGCCGCCACGGCCGTCCCCGCGAAACCGGCTGTCCCGTCGTCCGTGGCGAGGACCGTCGCGACCGGCATGTCGGAACCGTCCACCAGGGTGCACGGCGCGGCCCGCCAGTCGGCGGCCTCCGATTGTGCGTCTATGGCAAGCGGCACCTGGTCCGCGGTGGCCGCCCCGACGATGAGGACGGCCTGGCGGCCGAGGTCCGCCAGATGGTCCGCCAGGCCCACGAGCGGCGCCATGCCACACCCGCCGCCGACGAGCACGGCCAGGCGGTCCGGGTCCGGCGGCCTGAAGTGGTTTCCGAGGGGGCCGACCACGTCGAGCGTCGCGCCGACCGGCCGGCGGGCCAGCCAGTGCGTGCCCGTCCCGACCTTGCGGACGAGCACTTCGATGCGGACCCGGTCGTCGTCCGTCCACAGGCGCGACACGCTGAGCGGGCGGCGCACGAGGGGCCAGCGGCGCCGGCCGAGTTCCAGGCCCGTCGCGACGGGCCACTCGCCGCCCTCCTCGTACTCCAGCGGACGGCGTTCGGACGAGGCGGCGGCCTGGGGGGCCGACTCGCACCGCACGTTGACGAACTGCCCCGGCCGGCTGACCCAGTCCGCGGGCATGCCCAGGACGAGCCGCACGTACTCGGCCCCGGCGTCGCGGCGGTCGAGCAGCGGCACGTCGAGCCGGCGGGCGGACGAGACCTCGCTCTCGGGATTCGTGGCGGCGTCGGGCATAGTTCCTCGCGGCGCAGGTGCGACCGCGCAGGCGATTATCAGCCGCCGGCGGGGCGATTCAAGGCTTTTCGGCCTGCGACCGCTCCGCGAGACGCACGCGCGGGCCCTTTTCGCTTTACACGCAGCGCGGGCGGCGCTAAAGTCGCGCCGCCCGACGTCTTGCCGCACGCCCGTTCCCGGAAACCGCCATGCCAACGGACGACCTGCCGAGCGTCACCCTCATCAGCCTGGGGTGCCCGAAGAACCTGGTGGACTCCGAGCGGATGCTCGCGGGCCTGGCCCTGGCGGGCTTCGCCGTCATGCCCGACGCCGACGGGGCCGACCTGGCGGTCGTCAACACGTGCGGGTTCATCGACCTCGCGCGGGCCGAGAGCGACGAGCACATCGACCGGCTGGAGGATCTGAAACGCGCCGGCCGCCTCGGCCGCATCGTCGTGGCAGGGTGCATGGCCCAGCGGCTGGCCCGGGAAATCGCCCGGCGGCATCCGGACGTGGACGCCGTCGTCGGTCTCTCCGGCCGCGACCGGCTGGCAGAGGTCTGCCGCGACCTTCTCGCGCAGCCGACCGTCAAGCGCGCCCGCGGCCGCCGGCGCCGGCGCCGGCGCCGTAAGGAGCGCGCGGAATGCGTCGTCCGCGTGGGGGACGTGCCGGCGGCGGTGCCCGCCGACCGCGAACGGCTCCGCCTGACGCCCCGCCACTACGCGTACCTCCGCATCACGGAGGGGTGCGACAACCGGTGCGCGTACTGCGCGATTCCGGACATCCGCGGCCCGCTCCGTTCGAAGCCGCCGGACGAGGTCCTGGCCGAGGCCGAGGAACTCGTCGCCGACGGGGCCCGCGAACTGGTGCTCATCGGCCAAGACACGACCGCATACGGGCGCGACGTGCCGGACCGGGGCTGGTCGCCGGCTGCCCTGCTCGCCCGCCTCCGCGAGCAGAGCGGCGCCGACTGGCTCCGACTCATGTACACGCACCCCGCCTCGTTCTCGCCGGCGGTCATCGAGCAACTCGCCGAAGGCCTGCCGCTCGTGCCGTACGTCGACGTCCCGCTCCAGCACATTCGCACGCCCCTCCTGGAGGCGATGGGCCGCCGCGTGACGCGCGAGGCCATCGAGACACTCCTCGCGGACCTCCGGGGGGCCGCGGCGGAGATCGCCATCCGGACGAGTTTCATCGTCGGCTTCCCCGGCGAGACGGAGGCGGACGTGGCGTCCCTCGTGGCCTTCGTCCGAAAAGTTCGCTTTGACCACGTGGGCGTCTTTGTGTACAGTCCGGAGACCGGCACGGCCGCGGCGGCCCTGCCCGGGCAGGTGCCCCGCGAGGCCGCCCGCGAGCGGTGGGACCGGGTGATGCAGGCGGCCGCCGAGGTGGCCCGCGAGAAGACCCGCCGGCGCGTGGGCGAACGCCTGACGGTCCTCGTGGACGGGGCGGACGCCGACGGCCGGCTCCTCGCCCGCCACGCCGGCCAGGCGCCGGAGGTCGACAGCGCCGTCCTCCTGCCGGCCGGCGCCGCCGAGCCGGGCGAGTTCGTCACGGTCCGCGCCGCGGGCACCGAGGGATACGACCTGACCGCCGAGCCGTCCGAGGATATGCATCCATGACGCGACACGTCCCGAACCTGCTGACGGTGGCCCGGTTCTTCATGGCCATCGCCTTCTTCATCGTGGTCGGGTTCTACGATCCGCGCGCGCCGGCGGGCTGGCCGGTGCTCGACATCGCGTTCGTCCTGTTCCTGGTGGGCGTGAGCACGGACATGGTGGACGGCTACATCGCCCGGAAGTACCAGGTGCAGTCGACGTTCGGCCGCATCGCCGACCCGTTCGTCGACAAGATCATCGTGTGCGGGGCGCTGGCGTACTTCATCGGCGACCCGTTTCTCGTCGTCCGCGAGGCGAGCGGCGAGATCGTCAACCTGGCCGGCTGGCAGCCGTGGATGGTCGTCCTGATCCTGGCCCGCGAACTGCTCGTGACGGGGATGCGGAGTTTCAGCGAGTCGCACGGCATTCCGTTCGCCGCCTCGTGGAGCGGCAAGGTCAAGATGATCCTCCAGTGCACGGCGATCTGCTGGACCATCTTTTACGTGGCCCACTGGACCGACGGGCCGGCGTGGGCGCCGAACCCGGCGTGGACGCAGACGATGCGCGACGGGCTCATCTGGGGGACGGTGATCTTCACGGCGGTCAGCGGCCTGACGTACATCCAGCGGGCGTATCACCTGCTGCGTTTGCCGCCGGACGAGGCGTAGGCCGCGGGGCGCCGCGGCCGACATGGCCGAAAACACCACCATGGCCGCGCAAGCATGGCCATGCCACCCTCCCGACTCACCCGCCGGTGTGAATCAGCGCCTGGCAGAGGATCGTCGCCGCCAGGGCCAGCGCGCCGGCGAGGACGTCGTCGGCCATGACGCCCCATCCGCCCGGCAGCCGCTCCGCCTGCCGCACGGGAGGCGGCTTGAGGATGTCGAACACCCGGAACCACGCGAACGCCAGGGCGGCAGCCGCCCACGCCACGGCGTCGCCGGGCAGGCCGCCGAAGAGCGACGACCACAGCGCCGCGTCCACCTGGAACCAGCCCGTGATGTCGCGGCCCATTGTCCGCGACACGTGGCCGAGGAAGCCCGGCACCCAGACGGCGAGGGCGGCGATCGTCTGGCCGACCACCTCGTCCAGGACGAACGCCCGCGGGTCCTTCGTCCCCAGGTGCGCCTCGGCCCCGCCGGCCGCCACCACGCCCAGCGCCACCGCCGGGAAGATGCCGATGAAGAGCGCCCACCACGGGCACCCCAGGTGAAACAATCCGACCAGCGCCGCCGCCGTCAGCAGCGACGCGTACGTGCCCGACGGTCCCGGCAGAAATCCCACGCCGCCCCCCGCCCCGAGCCACGCGAGGCACCGGTCGCGGCCCGTCCACTCGGCCCACCGCCGCCGCAGGCTGACCGGCACGTTGAAGAACGCGTTGAAGAACCCGTGTTCCAGCAGGCCCCCGTGCTCGCCGAAGACCGGAATCAGCCGGATGCCGTGCATCGCCCACCGCGCCGCCATGAACCGGGCCAGCATCGGGTACGACGAGACCATCTGGATGGGAAAGCCCAGGTAACCGATATATTTCCAGAACGAGATAGCCGACGCCAGCCGGTAGTCGTACCAGTTCCGCTCGCGGATCATCAGGTACACCACGTACGAGCCGCGGCAGAAGGAGCCGGGGGAGATGGGCGTCACCTGGAACGCCGCAAGGATGATCGCCGCCCCGGCCCAGGCGGCGGCCGCCGTCTCGGCCATCGCAAAGAAATAGTACGCCGCGATGATCACTGAGACGACCTGCGTCACCGGCAGCGTGCACACGTGGACGGCCAGGCACTTCAGGTACTTCTGGATGAACGGTTCGTCGACGCGGCCGAGGATGTGGTCGGCCTCCTCCGGCCGCAGCATGCCCTGCTCGCGGCCCTCCTCGACCATCCCGACGAGCCACTCCCGCCGATACGCCGCGTTGAAATACAGTTTCACCGGCCGGAGCACGATGTATCGGCACACGTCCCAGGCGTACCGCGGGTCCGTCAGGACGCGGTGGATCCCGGCCGGCAGCCATCCCAGCAGCGGCGCCTGGAGCCAGAACCACACCGGGTGCCGCGCCAGCGCCCGCGCCCGCGTCTCGCTCACGCGTCCCTTGCGGTGCCAGTCGACGAGTTTCTCGCACGCCCGGCCGCGGAGGGCACGCTTCAGGTAATCCAGATTCGTGAGCGCCTCCCTCACGTGCCGCCAGTACGCCCCGCTGCCCCACATCCGCTGGAGGACGCTCCCAAGGAGCGGCACGAGGCCGAGGACGATAAACGCCATGAGCCGCTCGGGCCGGGCTCGCATCCGCCGGGCCGACCGGCCGTCCATCACGCCGCGCGTGCGGTAGCCTTCGATCCACGTATGCCGGACCTTCGCCGGGAGCGACCGGTCCGCGAACGCCCCGAGCCGGCGGTTCGCCAGGTCCGGCTGGGCGCCGTGGTAAGCAGCCTCGGCGGCGCGGAGTTCCGCCAGGGCCGCCCCCATCCCCTCGAACCGGTGCGGATGGGCGTGGACGTACGCCTCCAGGCGGTCGAGGTCGCCCCGGTCGAACTGCACCAGGCGCCCGCGCGCCAGGCCCCGCCCGATGAGCCGCACGTCCGCCGGGCTCATCGGCAGAAACGGCAGCAGCGCGAGGCCCGCTCCGAAATCCAGCGCCACGAGACCCGCCGCCGGGTCGTCCCCGGCGTCGGTGCGCTTGAGGACGTTCGGCTGGCTCTTCATCGTCCACCACTCGTACTGGCGGGCGAGTTCCGGGGCCCCCATGTCGTGGAAGAGACGGACGAGGCGGGCCATGAAGTCGCGCTTGGCGTCGTACTCGGTGGACGCCGCCTCCGCAGAGTCGGACGATTCCGGCGCGAACAGGCGGTCGTTCACCTCCAGGCGCCAGACCCGCCCCTCGACCCATTCGAGCACCTGGCCCATCCCCCCGAGGTCCGGGTCGTGGAACGTGGCGTAGATGTCTCGGACCGCCCCCACGGACCCCAGCCGCTCGGCCGCCCCGCACCGGATGAACTTCTGCCACAGCGAACACGCCCGGGCGGCCTGCGGGTTCGCCTGCAACCCGAACGGGGCCTGGAACCCCAGGCCGTACAGGACGTTGCGGAAGCCCCGCCCGAACCGCGACCACGGGACCATCACCTTGACGGCATACGCCGCCCCGACCTCCAGGGGCGGGTCCGCGGCGGCGTCCTCCGGCCAGTCGAGCCGCACCAGCCGCGCGCGGTACACCTGCCCGGCAAAGCCGCCGCCGACGTACCGTTCGAGTTCGAAGGCGGCCGTCGCCCGCCAGGCGGGGGCCACGCCCGTCAGGTCCAGTTCCAGCACCTCGCCCGCCTCGTGCCGCGTGATGCGGCGAGGGCGCAGCAGACGGGCCTCGTCGGCCATGGCGGCCAACTCGCGGCACACCTCGCTGGAATACGCCTTGCCCATGGTGCTCCCGTCGCCCCGGGGGAAGGCCCTACTATGGTGACCCGGCGCCGGACCGTCCAGCAGAAACCCGCCGCCCGTTCCATCGGACGGGCCCGCCGGTTTGAATTAGCGAAAGCCATCGCCTTTGGCGCGCTGGGTCTCCGCACCCACCGCGCCCCAATGTGTGATTTTGCGTCTGCGCGGCGGGTGCGGAGACCCGCCGCGCACCATCTAGCGCTGGCGTACGGTCCGGTGCATCAACTTGACACCGTCGCCGGCGGGCGGTACCGTCGGGCATCGCGTCCCCGTGCCCATCGGAACCGCCGTGACCGCACCCGTGGAACTCATCGTCGGCCCAGCCCGCAGCGGCAAAGCCGCCCGTCTCCTGGCGGCCTACTGCGACGCCCTCGCCGAGGCCGGTCCCGGCAAGGCCCTGATGCTCGTGCCGACGGCGCTGCGGCGGCTGGAGGCGGAGCGCCGGCTGCTGGAGGCGTCGGAGGCGGGCGTCCTCATCCGCCCCCAGGTCCTGACCCTCCCGACGCTGGCGGAGCGGCTGCTGCTGGCCGCCGGGCGGACCGTCCGCCGCATCCACGAACTCGCCCGACGCCGGGTCATTCGCGACGCCCTCGACGACCTGGACGACGAGGCCGCCGACCCGCTCGGCGAGGTCCGCTCGGCCCGCGGCCTGGTCGGCGCCATCGACGCCCTGCTGCGGGAACTGAAGGCCGCCCGCGTCGAGCCGGACGCCTTCGGCCAAGCACTGACCGGCCCCCTCCGGACAGACCGCAACCGCCTCCTCGTCCTCCTCTACACCGCGTACCAGCGGCGGCTCAAGGAACTGGACCTGTACGACGACCAGGGCCAGTTCTGGTACGCCGCGGACCTCCTCCGCCAGGGCGAGGCCGGACCGTTCGAGGACCTCGCGCTCCTGGCCGTCGACGGCTTCCAGCACGTCGACCCCGCCCAGTTGGACGTCATCGAGGCGCTCTCGGAGCGTGCGGCCCGCACGCTCATCACGTTGACGTGGGAACCCGGCCGGCCGCAACTCTTCAGCGTCACGACGCGGACGCGGGAGCGCCTTCGCGAACGCTTCGGCGACCGCCTGACGGAGACGTCGTGCGACGAGCCGAGCGGCCTGCCTGAAGGGCTGGAGCGCCTCCGCACCCGCCTCTTCCTGCCGCCGGACGAGGCCGAGACAAAGCCGGCCGCCGACGGCACCGTCGCCGTCATTCAGGCCGCCGGCCGGACCCGCGAAGTCGAGGAGGTCGCCCGCCGCGCCGTCGACCTTGTCCGTTCCGGCGCCGGGCGGCCGGGCGCCGTGGGCATCATCGCGCGGTCACTGCAGGTCTACGGGCCGCTGGTGCGGCAGGTCTTCCCGGCGTACGGCCTGCCGTTCCGCGTGGAGGCGGGCGTGCGGCCGGCGGACGTGCCCGCCGTAGCGGCGGCGATGGCCCACGTGCGGCTCCAGGCGGAGGGCTACTCGTTCCGGGCCCTCGCCCGGCTGCTCCAGTCGGCATACTTCCGGGCGGAAGCGTTCGGCGGGACGGCCGAGACCGCCCGCGACGCCGTCCGCCTCGCCCGCGACGCCGCCGTCTGGAAGGGGCCGGAGGCATATTTCCGCGGCTTCGACCACCTGCGCGGCCGGCTGGCCCGCGACGCCGAGACGACCGACGAGACCGGCGACCCGGTCCTGCCGCCCGCCGAGCGGGCCGCTCGCGCCAAGGAAATCGACCGGGCGGAGACGCTCCTGCGGACCCTGTTCGAGGCCACCGCCCTGCCCGCCTCGGCCCCCCGCCGCGTGCTGGCGGCGAGGCTGCGCGAGATCGTCCGGGCGGCCGGCCTCTGGGACACCGCCGCCGACCACGACGACCCCGGCCGGCGGGCCCGCGACCTCCAGGCCCTCGCCGCCCTCGACGACGCGCTGGACGAGGTCTCCGTGCTCGACGCCTCCGAGCCGCGCGAGGTGACCGCGGCCGAGTTCCTCGAGGACGTGCAACACGGTCTTTCGACCGAGACCCTGGCGTCGCCCGAACCGGCCGACGCCCCGGTCGTCGTCCTCGACGCCGCCCATTGCCGCGCCCTCTCGTTCGAGCACGTCTTCGTCCTGGGCCTGGCGGAGAAGGCGTTCCCACGCCGCGAGCGGCGTCACCCGTTCTTTACGGACGCCGAGCGGGCCGACCTGCGGCCCGGGGGCGTGGACCTTGCCGACACCGCCCACGCCGCCCAGGAGGAGATGCTCCTCTTTTACCTCGCGGCCACGCGAGCCGAGCGGTCGCTCACCCTCTCGTACCCGTCGCTGGACGACAGCGGCCGGCCGCAACTCGCCAGCCATTACGTGGACGAGGTGCGCGCCCTCTTCGCCCCGACCGGCGACGGCTCGTCCGGCGTGCCGACCGACGAGGTCGGCGTCCGCGACGTCGACCTGCCGCTCGCGCGCGCCCGCAGCCGGCGCGAACTCCTGGCCGGCACGATGTTCGCCCTCTGGGGACCCGGCGCCAGCCCGGACCTGGACCGCGACCTGGCCGTCCTGGACGGCCTGGCCCCCCACGGGCCGGACGTCGAAACGGCGCTGGCGGGCCTGGCGGCCGAGTGGGAACGCGAGCACGGCGAGGCGTTCGGCCCGTTCGACGGGTGCCTCGCCGCCCCGGCCATTCTGGAGGCGCTCTGCGAGCGGTTCCCCGGCGCCTCGGCGATGAGCGCCCACCGGCTGGAACGCTTCGGGGGGTGCCCGTTCGCGTTTCTGGCGGCGGACCTCCTGGGCCTCGAGCCGCGGGAGGAACCGTCGCCGGACCTCGCCCCGATGGACCTGGGCCTCATCTACCACGGCCTGCTGGAGCGGTTCTTCCGCGCCGCCCGCTCGCACAAGACCCTTGACGGCCGCGTGACCGAGGAAACGCTGGAGGCGGCCCTTGCGCTTCTCGAGGAAACGGCCGAGACGTACTTCGGGCGCCTGGAAGCGGGCGGACGCGTCCGGTCGCCGGCGCTCTGGAGCGTCCAGCGGCGGCACATCCTCCGCGACGTGGCCGGCCTCCTGGCGTGGCACGCGGCGAATCTGGCCGACTGGCACGCGGCCGAGACGGAGGTCGCCTTCGGCACGGGCGAGGACGCCTCGCCGCCCATCACGGTGCCGACCGCACACGGTCCCCTTCGGCTCCGCGGCCGCATCGACCGCCTGGACCGCGGGCCGGACGGCGGCGGGTACCAGGTGGTGGACTACAAGTCGGGCACCTCGGCCCCCGGCAAGCGGGACATGCAGCGGGGCACGAGTTTCCAGTTGCCGGTCTACCTGGAAGCGGCGGAGGCGCGCTTCGGCCCCGCGCCGGCCGACGCCCTGGCCCGGGCGTTCTTTCTGCCCATCCGCAGTCCGGCGTTCAAGAGCGTACTTTCGACGAAGGCGACGAAGACGTATCCCCGCGGCACGGCGGCGCCGGCGCGCGAACGGGCCGCCGCCTACATCGCCCGCTTCATCGAGGCCATGCGGAAAGGGTGCTTCCCCGTCTACCCGCGCGACGGCTGCTCAAACCACTGCGCCTTCCAGACGATCTGCCGGTTCGCCGAGTGGCGCATCGAGCGGAAATGGGAGGCGCACCCGATTCCCGAACTCGACGTTCTGCCCGAGGATGACGAAACGGCCGACGCCGGCGAGGAGGAGGGCGACGCATGAGCCCCCTCACCGACACCCAGCAGCGCATCGTGGCCGACCTCCGCACGAACGCCTGCGTCACGAGCGGGGCCGGGTGCGGCAAGACGCGGGTCCTCGTCGCCCGGTACGTCCATCTGCTGGAGCGGGACCCGGACGTGCCGCTGGCGGCGCTGGCCGCCATCACCTTTACGGAGAAGGCGGCGGCCCAGATGCGGGACCGCATCCGCGACGCCTGCCGCGAGCGCGTCGCCGACGCCCAGCGCGACCGCGACGCCGTCCGCCTGGACCGCTGGCGACAGCGGCTGTGGGACGTCGACATCGCTCCGATCAACACGATCCACGGGTTCTGCGGCAGCCTGCTCCGTCAGTGGCCCGTGGAGGCGGGCGTCGACCCGACCTTCGCCGTCCTCGACGAGACGCAGTCGGCGTTCCTGCGGCAGGACGTCGTGGCGGCGGAGGTCGAGCGCGGCCTGGACGCCGGCGACGGTGACCTCCTGGCGGTCCTCGACCACTTCCGCCTTCAGGAAGTGCGCGAGGTCCTGGAGACCATCCTGGCCGGCCAGCGCGAGGTCCTGCTGCGCACGGCCGGGCCCGTCATGGACCGGAGCGACGAGGAGATCCTCCGCGGCCTGAAGCAGCGCGTGGACGAGCGCGTCGTGGGCCGGCTGCAGGAAACGATCGAGTCGCCGGACGTGCGGGCAGCCGTCGCGGCCCTCGCGCGGCTCGAGGGCGAGGCGGAGGACAAGCGGGAGATCGTCCGCCGCGCGGCGCTGGAGCAGGTCGAACGGTTTCGCAGGGCGCGGACGGCCGACATCGCCCTCGCCGCCGCACACCGCATCGCCCAAGACATCACACTCCAAGGCGGCAGCGCCAGGCGGTGGCCGTCCAAGGCCGACCTCGAGGCCGCCAAGGAATGGCTGGGGCAGTTGCGCGACGCGTTTCGCGAAGCCTTGAAGGACCTGCCCGAGTACGACGCGGACACCGAGCGCCGGCACCTGGTCCTCGCCCGGGCGCTCTACGGCACCACCTGCCGCGCGATGGAGGCGTACGAGGCGGCCAAGCGGGAGCGGTCGGCCCTGGACTTCGAGGACCTCCAGATGCGCGCCCGCGACCTGCTGCGCGACCGGCCCCGCGTCCGCGACGCCTGCCGGCGCCGGTTCCGGGCCATCCTCGTCGACGAACTCCAGGACACGAACTTCCTGCAGTTCGAGATCGTGGAACTCCTGACGACCGACCCGGGCGGCGGCGCGGACGAGGCGCCCCTCCGCCCCGGCGCGCTCTTCGCCGTCGGCGACCCGAAACAGTCCATCTACCGGTTCCGCGGGGCGGAGGTGGAGGTCTTCGGCCGCGCCCGCAACCGTGTACCCGCCCGCGGCCGGCGGGGGCTGGAGGCCAGTTTCCGCCTGACGCCGGGCCTGGCGGCCCTCGTCAACCACGTCTTCGGCCGGCTGATGGGCGCGGACTACGAACCCGTCGAGGGGGTGGCCCCGCAGGCGGGGACGACCGTGGCGGAGGTCCTTCACACCGTCCCGGCCGGCGGCGACGCCGAGGGGTTCCGCGCCGGCGAGGGACACGTCGCGGAGGCCCGGGCCCTGGCGGCGCGCCTGGAGCGCATCGTCTCGGCCGGCGAGGTGACCGTCCGCGACGCCGCCGGCGCGCCCCGGCCCGTCCGATGGGGCGACGTCGCCATCCTCCTCCGCCGCACCGGCCACCTGCACGTGTACGAGGAGGCGATGGAGGCCCGCGGCATCCCGTACTACGTGGTAGCCGGCCGCGGCTTCTACAAGCAGCAGGAGGTGCTCGACGTCATCAACCTGCTCCGGGTGCTGGAGGACCCGACCGACGACCTGCACCTGGCAGGGGTGCTGCGGTCGCCGCTCTTCGCCGTCAGCGACGAGGGGCTGTTCCGGCTCAAGGCGCTCGGGCCGACGCTGCACGCGGCGCTGGCGCGGGCCGGCGAGGTCGAGGGCGTCCATCCGGAGGACCAGCGCGGCCTCGCGCGGGCGGCGCGCCTGCTGCCGGGGTGGCGCGCGCTGAAGGACCGCCTGACGCTCTCGGGCCTCGTCGAGCACCTCGTGTTCGACTCGGGCTACGCGGCCTCGGCCGTCGGACGCTTCGGCGGGGCGCGGGCGTACGCCAACCTCCGGCGGATGGCGGAACTCGCCCGCGAGTTCGAGCGCGGCGGCCTCTCCGCCGTCGCCGACTACGTCCAGTACGTCACCGACGTCATGCAGAGCGACATGCGGGCCGAGCAGGCCCCCGTCGAGGTGCCCGGCAGCGACACCGTCCGGATCCTGACCATCCACAAGGCCAAGGGGCTGGAGTTTCCGGTGGTCGTCCTGCCGGACCTCGGCTACGCCCCGCGGCCGCCGTCACGCGCCTGGATGATTCATCCCGCGACGGGCCTGGCGGTCCGCATGCGCGAGGAGGGGGGCGACCGCCTGACCTCGGCCGCGATGGCCCTGGCGCGGGCCGACGAGACCGACGCGCTCCGGGCCGAGGATCACCGCCTGTTCTACGTGGCGATGACGCGGGCCCAGTGCTACCTCGTCCTCTCGAGCCACGAGCCGCTGCGCTCGCCCGGCGGCGGGACGCCGTGGCTCGACGGGCTGCTCGAGGCCCTCCAGACGGACCGCGAGCGGGGCAGCCGCATCCTCGGCCTCGACGCCGCCGCGCGGGTCCAGATGACGGTCCAGCCGCCGCCGTCGCGGACGCCGTCGCGCGGGCCGCGTCGCGGCGGGCCGCGCGACGTCTTTGCCGAGGGGCGGGTCCAATGGGATCGGCTGAGCGGCCGGGCGGCCCGGGCACCGCGCAACGCCGCCGACCGCCTGGCCCAGGTGGCCGGCGCCCCCGCCGAGGCCGCGCCGCCGCGAACCGTCACGGTAACGTCGCTGGCCACATACCTGGAATGCCCCAAGCGGTACTGGTGGACCGAGGTGCAGGGCCTGCGGTCGTGCGAGCCGCAGCCGGCCGGCACCCTCAGCCCGCGCGACTGGGGCACGCTGTGCCACCGGGCGATGGAACGGGCCACGGCCCCCGGCGAGGCGGCGTCGCGCGCCGCGGCGGAGACGGCCCTTCGCGACGCCCCGGCCGAGGCCGACCGCGACGCCCTCCGCGAGGGGCTGCTCGGGGTCCTCGCGGCCTTCTGGGAGAGTCCGCTCGGACAGCAGGTCGCCGCCGCCCGGACCGTCCACCGCGAACTGCCGTTCGTCCTGGCCGTGGACGGGACGGCCGTCCGCGGCACGATGGACCTGCTGCTGGAGGCCGCCGACGGCACGTGGGAGGTCGTGGACTACAAGACCTCCCGGCCGCCCACGGAGGGGGAGGAGGGGGCTGGCGCCGCCTACGCCTTCCAGTTGGGCCTGTACGCCCTGGCGGCGGAGCGGTGGCTGGGCCGGCCCCCGGCCCGCTGTGCCGTCTACTACCTGGACCACGGGGCATACCACCCGCAGGCCGTCACGGCGGAGGACCTGCAACAGACGGCGGAAAACGTCCGGGAAATCCTGGCAAATATCGCTCGCGACCGTTATGATACGGTTCAGAAAACCCGGTGTGACACCTGCGATCTCAGGGTGGTCTGTGCGAAGGCGGTCGAACGAAATCACGTCACCCGAATTGGGGGGAACACTGATGACCTATGACTTCGGGATCCTTCGCGAACTCCGCAAGAAACGCGGCATGACCATCGCGGAACTCAGCCAACGGTCGGGCGTCAGTTACGTCGCCATCTCGAAACTCGAGCGCAACCAGGGGAACCCCGAACTCAAGACCCTGGACCGCCTCAGCCAGGCGCTGGAGTTGCCCACGCACAACCTGCTCGCCCTGGCCGAACAGAAGCACCCCACCCGCGCCGAGGAGACGGTCTGCAAGATCCTCGACGTCGCCGACTGCCGTCACGTGAACCTCGACGGCATCCGCATCTTCGCCATCAGCGCCCCGAAAGGCGCGCGCGGCCGCCAGCCGGAGTTCCATAAGGACGATTACGAGCACTGCTACCTGCTGAGCGGGAAGGTCAGGATCAGCATCCGCGGCTCGGAGTACACACTCGAGCCCGGGGAGGCGCTGTCGTGGGACTGCATCTTCGAGCACAACTACGAGGCGCTCAAGGATTCGGAGTGGATTGCCATCCTCACGCCCAAGCGGCCGTGAACCAACCCTGGCAGAGCCGTTTGACCGGATGGGCGCTCACGGCCGGATGGCCGGCAGGCGGTACGTCTTCATCTTGTTTCCCCCGAACAGGCGGACGCAGGCCGTGTCGCCGTCCTCGCCTGTCGGAAACACGCCCCGCAGCCGCTCGCTCTCCAGCAGGCGCTCCATTCCCCGGCGCGCCACCTCCGCCGGCGCCGGCGACACCCACACGGCCTCGGCCTCCTCCCGGTCCACGCGGACCAGGTGGTACGCCATCGGCCAGACGCTGAGGCTCGGCGAGGCCAGGTAGACGATGCGGCCGGCGATTCGCCCGCCCGCGAAGTGATGATGCGCCGTCACGACCATCACGACGTTCGGATGCCGCTTCAGCACGTCGCGCACCTCGGGGGCGTTGTCGACCATCAGGTGCGACCACGCCTCCCCCTCGTCCAGCGGATGCAGCGGCACCAGGCCGTGGTGCGCCACCACGAGCACCATTCGGCCCTGGTGCGCCGTCAGCGTCTCGTCGAGCCACTGGAGTTGGCGGGCGTCGACGTGACCTCCTCGGCGGCCGGGGTTGACGGTATCCAGTCCCACGACGACGACGCCGGGCGGCACTTCGCGCACCCAGTACCCCTCCGGCCCGCTGATGCCGCGGCCCTGGAACGTCCAGAGGACGGTGCTGCGGCTGATGCCGCCAGCGGCCGGTGGCCGCGGCGCCTCGTCGGCTGAAGCGGGCGCGCCGGCCGCCTCGCCGCGGTCCGTCGGCAGCGCGGGGCCGTCGTGGTCGCCCAGGACCACGAAGTACGGGACGCGGAGGTCGTCGAGGATGGCCCGCGCGCAGTCGAGGCTGAGGGGGTCCGCCCGTGCCAGCAGGTCGCCGGCCACCAGGACGAAGTCGACGTTTTCGCGGGCGTTGACGTCCGCCACCGCCCGCCGGAGCAGCGTCTCCGACTCCTCGACGACGGCCGCCTCGACCGCCGCCTCCCCCCGGGCCGAGTAGTACGAGCCCGCCAGGACGGCAAACGTCACGGGCGGCCGGGGCACGGCGGGGGTGCATCCCGCCGTAAGCGTCGCGGCCAAGGCCAGGGCCGTGATAAGAGGTTGTTTCATATAGCGCCTACTGAAAAACAGGTGTGCCACGGCGGGTCTTGCCCCGCCGTGATTGTCCCCCGCCAAGGCCCACGGCCGGACAAGACCGGCCGTGGCACGCCCCTCTTGTGAAACGGCCTCTCAGCGGCCGGATGCAAGAACCCCAGGAAACACAGTCGGCCGCGGCATTATACCGCGGCCACGGCGTAAGGCCAAACGCTGCCCGATACCGACGCGTCACCCGCCCCGCGCCAGCGTTTCGCGGAGCCGGCAGGCCCGGGCCAGAAGTCCGCCGTCGCTCAACCGGTGGACGATGGGTTCGGGCAGCGGGTCGTCCTCGGCCATGAGGGTGAAGGTGACGGCCAGGGGGGCGAGGTCCCGCGCCCAGGCGGGCTCCGCAGACGCCTGCACCTCGTCGAGGCGGCGGGCCAGGTCCAGGCTTCGCACTTCCTCGCGCGCCCGGGCCAGGCGATCCGGCTCGGCCTCGTTCGTCACGTACACGTGGCGCACCAGGACGCGCTCCGCGTCCGCCAGGACGGGGCCCGTTCGGCGGGCCCACTGCCGCTGCGTCAGGTGGTCCATCCCGGCAAAGCCCAGCGTGACGATGACGGCGGCGGCCATCACCGCGCCCAGCATCCGCCACGAGAGGAGCCACCGGCCGAACAGGCGGCGCCGGCCGGCGGCGATGCGGGCCCGGAAGAACGCGCCGCGACGGGCCAGGTCGCCCGTCACGCGCGCGGCCAGGTCCGGCACCCGGGCCGGTTCGTCCTCGGCCGTGCGGACGGCCTCCTCGACGCCGCGGAGGTCCGCGTACCGGCGGGCGCATCGCTCGCACTGGGCCAGGTGCCCCCGCACACGGGCGGCGCGGCGAGGTCCCACCTCCCCGTCCAGGTAGCGGTTCAGCGTCTTGTCGTCCGGACACGGATTCATCGCGTGGTTCCGTGACGGGCGATGGCAGGGGAGAGACGATCAGCCGTCCCCGTCGCCATCGGACCCTGCGTACATGGCTGCCAGGTAATCGGCGGCCCGGCTCCGCTTGAGCAGGGCGAGCAGTTCCTGCCTGGCGCGAAAGAGGCGGCTTCGCACCGCCCCGACCGATATGCCTAACGTGTCAGCGAGTTGATCGTAACTGAGCCGCTCGACCGCCCGCAGCATGAGGACGCTTCGGAGTTTGACCGGCAGCGCCTCCACGGCCGCCCGGACGGCGTCCACCGCCTCCTGCGACTCCATTCGCGCCGACGGCCGCACCACGTGCCGCGCAATCGGATGCTCGCGCAGCGCGTCGCGGCGACGGCGACGCGCGCCCTCCTTGCGCCAGTGGTCGATGACGGCGTTCGTCGCCACGCGGCGGAGCCACGCGGGGAGGAGGTCGGCGTCGCCCAGGTGCGAGAGGTTTTCCCACAGCCGCAGGAACACCTCCTGGGCCACGTCCTCGGCGACGGCAGGACGGCGGACCATCCGCAGAATGAAACGGTACGTGGGCGTCTGGAACTGGCGGACCAGGCCGGCGAAGGCGTCGGCGTCGCCGTCGCGTGCGGCCTCCAGGAGCGAGGCCACCGTCTGCCGCTGCGCGCCGACCGCCTCGGCCAGGTCCGCGAGCGGAGCGGCCTGCCCACCGGCCAGTACGCCTGCCAACGCTTCCATGCCTGGCGCCTTCGGATTCTCGGTGTTCCGGGTGTTCGGTATCATTAGACGGCCGCCGGGGCCTTTCGTTTGGCCGAAAATTGCCTTTCCACTGAATTATACGATTCCAAGGCCCGTCCGACGAGCCGTGTCACGGCTTTCCACCGACCTTCTGGTCGGGGGGC
>JAWODB010000194.1:0-7329 GCA_046483505.1 Phycisphaerae bacterium | reverse complement strand
TGCCCGATGAGACCGAAGTCGGTGATCTTCAGGGCCCCGTCCTTGGCCATCATGATGTTCGAGGGCTTCAGGTCGCGGTGCACGATCTCGCTCTTGTGCATGGCCCTGAGGCCGAGGGCCGTCGACAGCAGCACGCCCAGGCCGGTCTGGAGCGGCACCGGGCCGCGGTCCATCAGGGCCCGCAGGGTCGTACCCTCCACGTACTCCATCACCAGGTACAGTTGGCCGTCCTGCTGGATGAGTTCGTGGACGTTGACGATGTTGGCCTGGGAGGAGGAGAGTTTGGCCAGCGTCTGGGCCTCGGTCCGGAACCGCTTCAGGAACCGCTCGTCCTGGGCCAGGTGCGGCGCAATCTGCTTGATCGCCACCGACCGGTCCAGCGACGGGTCGTAGGCCTTGTAGATGACGGCCATGCCGCCCATGGCGATCTGCTCGCCGACCTCGTACTTGCCGAGTTTCGTGCCGGGCTTCAGCGAACCCGAGAAAGGCTGTTCAGGCATGTTGCGTATGGGCTCCGAATTCGGTCCGGCCGTGCGGGGCCGGTGTCCTTACCACATGGGCTGACTGCGCGGCCCGTTCGGGGGACGAAGTTCCGGCGCCCCCTCGTTGGAGAGGCGCTCGAGGACCTCGATCTCGGCCGCGTACTGGTCGTCGTCCATCCCGGTGACCCGGATCTTCCGCCCCAGGAACCGGGAGGCGTACGGGATCTGCAGCAGGAACTGGTGCGTCAGTTTAATGTCCAGCCACTCCCAGTACCAGAAATCCCAGATGGGCAGGTCCCGGTGATAGTACGGGCAATACGGCTCGTAGTCCCAGCCCCACATCGTCCATTCGTCGCGGCGGTGGTGGCGGTACGGGCAGTCCGGGTCCGGGTTGCCGTCCTGCCAATGGTCGGGCGGGGCGAGTTCGATCTGCGTGACCGGCAGCGTCTCGCCCGCGTCCTGGAAGAAGCCGTCGGCGTAGGCGTACTGCTCGGCCACGCGGCGAAGCCAGCCGGGGGAGGAGTCGCCCTCGGCCATCCCCATGACGGCGCGGGCCTGGGCCTCCACCATGTCTTCGGCGCCGGCGAGGAACTCGTCGCCGGCCCCGTACGGCGGGGCGTCGAGCCGGGCGCTGACCGGCACGAGGGCCAGGACGGCCGCCCGGCGGATCATCTCCCGCTTCTCGGAGATGCCCTGCTCCGGCCCGTACACGAGGTTCCGGTCCTCGTCGTTGATATCCATCGGCACGACGACGGTGGCCATCCGCGCCGCCGCAAACGCCGCGTAATGGACCACCAGGTTCCCGTTGAAGAGGATGGCGGCCTGGGTGATCGTCAGGAAGATCATCAGGGCCAGGGGGAACACGAAGGCCATTTCGATGGCGGCGGCCCCGCCCTGGTCGCCGTGCAGCGCGCGGGCCCGCGGCCGGTCGCCACGCCGCGCCCGCATCAGCACGGCCAGGAGGATGCCCAGCACGACCATGCCGGCGCCGATGAGGGCGAGGCACCGGACGGCCAGCGGATTCACCGACGCCGCCCGCGCCCACCGCGGCGCCTGGCCGAAGGCCTCGGCGGCCAGCCAGACGATCCCCGCCGTCGCGAGGAGACTCGCGGCGCCGAGGATCCACAGCCGGCGTTTCTCTCGCGTGCTCATAGGCTTCACTCAACGCACGTGCCATGCTCGATTGTCATTCCGACCGAGGCCCGCAAGGGCCGAGCGGAGGAATCTCGCCGTGGTCGTTGGCTTTCCCGCGATCGCACGGCGAGATTCCTCGACTCGCTTCGCTCGCTCGGAATGACAGCGCTTGGCTTCCGACTGCCCCCCTCACACCAGCCCGCTGACGGCGTCCCAGAGCGAGGCGCCGATCAGTTCCTCCGCCAGGAACCACAAGGTTCCCAGGCAGACGGCGAAGCCGAACGGCACGCGCAACGTGTCGCCGCCGACGGCCTCGTCCATGGTGGCCTTCGGCAGGGGGAGGATGCGGACGGCCAGCAGCAGGTTTCGCGCCACGGCCCGCGTCCGTCCCCGCCAGATCATCAGGACCAGGCCGACCGCGGCCGCCGTCAGGAACGAGTAGAACATCGCGTGGAGGGCGGCGTAGTCGGCCAGGCCGTTCCATCCGACCAGGGCGCCGACGGCGCCCATCAGTTTCACGTCGCCTCCGCCCATCCCGCCGACCAGGTACGCCACCAGCAGCACGCCGAAGCCGAAGCCGAAGCCGGCCAGGCCGTCGGTCAGCCCGTCCCAGGGGTCGCCGGCGGCGGCGCCGCGGAGGGCGGCCAGGCCGAGGCCGACGGCGATCGCGGGATACGTCAGCCAGTTGAAGACCTTTCCGCGCGAGAGGTCGCACACCGCCGCCGACACGAGCACCACCACCAGGACGCCGACGGAGATCCACTGCCAGAGCACAGGCCCTCCTTGCCTCGGGCGTGCGCCGTCGGCGCCACCGGTCACGCGGCACGTTCGCTCGCCGGGCGACGTTGACACGCCGCACACAGACGCGCCGGGCAGGCCCGGCGGCTGAATGTGGCAGCGCGGCGCTAGTTGCCGAACGTCTGCGCGTCGGACGGGCCGCCGAAGAAGTCGTCGTGCTCGCCCTGCTCCTCGCCGACCGCCTCGTTCCAGGTGTCGGTCACCCAGGCCTTGATCTCGTCGCGGAAGAAGATCAGGAGGCCCAGGAGCGGCAGGACGATGGCCAGGATGATGAGCAACTTCTCGAGGCCCTCGGCCCCGCGCTCATCGGCGTGCAGCGCCCTCAAACTTTTCCATACCCGCTTCATCAGTCACATCTCCTTATTTGGCTGTTACGGGCCGCCTCAGATAAACGGCCACGATACGAAAAACGCAATCATGCCGAAGTAGTCGGCCAGCACGTCGAACAACTTGACGAACAGCGCCATGACGGGCACGGCCACGGCCGCGAAGACCAGCCCGTACTCGAGCATGCCGGCCCCGCGCTCGTCGCGGTGAAACCGCGCCAGGCCGAGCCGGTGGGCGAGCCTCGCGATGTGTTCCTTGAACCCGGTCATGGGTTGTCACTCCCTCTCATTATCGGCCACCAGGGGCTTCAGGCTCTCCATCTTCGCCACCTGGGTCTGGACGGCCACGTCGTCGGAGAAGACGAGCCGGTTCCCGGTCCAGACGAGGCTGGCCTTCTTCAGTTCGCTCTCGCCCTTCGGCAACTGGAGTTTGAAGAGGTCCTGGACCTGGTAATTGCCGTGCTCCGTCAGGGGCAGGACCTGCGAGATTTCGACCACCCGGCGGGACCCGTCCGCGAACCGCATCATCTGGACGATGACGTGGATGGCCGAGGCCACCTGCGCCCTCAGGGCCGACAGAGGCATGGCCACGCTGCTCATCATGGCCATCGTCTCCAGGCGGTTCAGGGCGTCGGCCGGCGAGTCGGCGTGCAGCGTGGTGACCGACCCCGCGTGGCCGCTCGTCATCGCCTGGATCATGTCGAGGGCCTCGCCGCCGCGGCACTCGCCCACGATGATGCGGTCCGGCCGCATCCGCAGGGCGTTCTTGAAGAGGTCGCGGATGGTGACCTCGCCCCGGCCGTAACGGTCCGGCGCCCGCGATTCCAGGCCGATGACGTGCGGCTGCTGGAGTTGGAGTTCGCTCGATTCCTCGATGACGACGATCCGCCGGTCGTGGTGGATGTACTCGGAGAGGACGTTCAGCAGGCTCGTCTTGCCGCTGGAGGTCCCCCCGCTGATGAGCAGGTTCTTCTCGGTAACGATGCAGAGCCACAGGAAATCGCGGGCCAGTTCCGTCAGGCACCCCGTTTCGACGAGGAAGTCCATGTCGAACGCCTGGCGGCTGAACTTGCGGATCGTGACGACCGTGCCCCGCCGGGAACACGGCGGCATGGCCACGTGCACCCGCGAGCCGTCCGGCAGCCGGGCGTCCATCATCGGCCGCTCCGGGTCCACCCGCTTGCCGACGTACTGGAGGAGGTTGCGGACGGCGGCCATGAGGGCGTCCTCGCTGGGGAACGAGGCGTCGGTCCGTTCCAGTTGGCCGGCCCGCTCGATGAAGACCTCGTCCCCGCCGTTGATCATGACTTCCGTGACGCTCGGATCGCGCAGGTACTCGCCCACCGGGTCCAGGAAGTGGTAGATGGTCTTCTCGAAGATGTCCTCGAGGCGGAGCGTCTCCGGGGCCGCGACGGCCGCTTCGTCCGTCTTGACCGGGACGCTCGATTGGACCTCGAGAGGGCCGTTTCCGTCAGGGGCGATCATGGCGCAATATTCTCGCTTAACCGTTCCAGAGTATTATACGAGGCAAAGCACGCAATCGCTACCGGTGAAAACCGATTCTTCGGCCCCCCGGTGCCACGGATTGCTTGTCAATCCGTGCGTTCCGCCCGCCGGATGGCATCGCGGATTCAACGTTGAAACGCAACAGGCCCCCAAGCCCCTGGAGCCCCGTCGCGTCGGCGTCGGCCTCACCCCGAGGCCCGAAGGCTGGAGGGCCGACGCCGAGGCGGCGGGCGGCGCGGGACCGGGCACCTTGCGGGGCCGCCGGCCGTTGCCCTCCCGCCGCAGGCCCCATCCGCCGGGGTAGGCGCCGGGGTCCGTCAGCCGGGGCGGGGCCGGGCTGGCCGCCCGGTTCCGATTGGCCAGGGTGAAGTTGCCCTCCCGCACGGGGTCCAGGATGCCCACCAGGAAGGCGTACCGCTTGCCGGCCGCCAGCGGCAGGGCCAGGAGCCACAAGGCGGCCAGGAGGGTCGGCAGGCGATGGGGGAGCATGGGTGATTCCTCCCGTCACACCTTTCGCCTCATGCGCGTCTGGGCAGTGGGCAGTCACGAGCCCGTTGAGCCGGCGACCGCAGGTCGCCGCGAAGGCGGGAACCGTCCCCGCTCGCCCAAACGACCGGCGACGTGCCGTCGCCGGCTCAACAACAAAACGGTGGGTGCCGAGCACCCACCCTACCCCGTCCAGAAGACGTGGACGGCGCCCCACAGGAAGTAGGCCGCGATGACCGACGTCAGGGCCGTCTTGGCCACCGCCCCGCACAGGAACCCCAGGAGGGTGCCCGCCCCGGAGGTGACCGCCTTCTTCGGCGTGTTGCCGGCAATCAGTTCGCCCAGGACGACCCCGACGAGCGGGCCCAGGATGAGGCCGAACGGCGGGAACACAAACAGGCCGACGACGATGCCGACGGCCCCGCCGGCGATGCCCGCCTTTGAACCCCCGATCCGCTGCACGCCCCACACCGGCACCAGGTTGTCGAGCACCGCGATGAGCAGCGCAAGACCGCCCAGGACGATCAGCGTGAGGAGCGAATACTCGTGCACCCCCGTGAACTGGAGACACAGCAGCGCGAGGAACGCAATCGGCGGCCCGGGCAGGACGGGCAGGATGCACCCGGCGAACCCGACGGCCAGGATGATGAGGCCGACGACGATTCCCGTGATGGCGAGGGCGAGGTCCATGGGTGGCTTCGTCGGCCGACGGCGGGGGTACGCGCTTCGCCGGCCGGCGAAGCGCGCTCCCCTTCGGGTCGCGGCTAAAAGGGCATCGCGTTCTCAGACCCGCCCCTCGATGGTGAACGGCGGCCGGTAGGGCTCCTTCACGAGCAGGTTGGCGGTCTCGGCGGCCTCGCCCGTGAAGCGTTCCGTCTTCGGGTCGAACGTCAGCCACGGGCCGAGGATCGGCCGTTCCTTGTCAAGGTCCACGCCGTTGCGCTGGAGGTGGTCGACGGTCTGCTTCCAGGTCTCCTCGGCCTCCTCGATGCCGTCGACGGCTGCGGCCACCTGGCCGGCGTCGACGCGGCGGCCGATGCGGTAACTGATGTTCCCCGTGTGGAGCATGACGGAGGAGAGGTGCCCGCCGAGGACGTCGGCCCGCAGGTCCCCGACCTTGCGGGACTTGACGGCCTCAATCCAGTTGCGCATGTGGCCGGACCCGCCGTCGCCCTTGATCTTCTCGGTCTGGTTGCCGTCGTTGTCGAAGACGGCGCCGCCGCCGCGCGAGACGGCGAAGAAGCCGTTCTCGCACTTGACGATGTTCGAGAAGCGGAAACTCCGCCCGAACCGCCGGTACACGCTGGTGCCCTTCTTGTTGCCCTTCTCGTCGACGTACGGCAGGTTGCGGGAGCCGAAGATGATCGGCACCTTCCAGTCCATGACGATGATCTCGGTGTTGGGCGTGGTGGCGTCGTCGTCGTACTTGAACCGGCCGCCCGCGCCCATCATCCGGACGGGCACGTCCTCGCCGATGTCCAGCACGTGGTGCACGTCGTCGATGGTGTGGATGACGCGGTTCCCCATGTCGCCGTTGCCGTACTCCCAGAACCAGTGCCAATCGTAGTGGAACCGCTTGCGCCTCAGGGGCACCAGGTACCGCGGTCCGCACCACAGGCTGTAATCGACGTTGTCCGGGAGCGGTTGCGGCCCGTCGACTTTGCCGATGGGCCCGCGATGGGCGTACCACAACGAGTGGACCCACTGGAGTTCGCCGAGTTCCCGTTTGCGGATCTTGTCGCGAAGGGTGATGAACGCCGGGTCCGACCGCTGCTGGGTGCCGATCTGGACGATGCGCTTGTACTTTCGGGCGGCCTCGACCATCTTGCGGCCTTCCCAGACGGAGTGGCTGGCCGGCTTCTCGCAGTAGACGTCCTTGCCCGCCTCGCACGCCATGATGGTGCCGAGGGCGTGCCAGTGGTTGGGCATGGCGATGGCGACGGCGTCGACGCTCTTGTCGTCGAGGAGTTTCCGGAGGTCCTGGTACTGCTTGGGGCTGCCCTTCGCCTTGTTGGCGGCGGAGGACATTCGCGCGACGTCGGTGTCGGAGACGGCGACCACGTCGCCGCCGCTCTTCTGTGCCCAGCCGACGTGGGCGCCGCCGCGGCCGCCGCACCCGATCACGCCCACCTGGACGCGCTCGTTCGCGCCGAAGACGCGGGAACCGGCGACGAGCAGGGTCGCCCCGCCGAGGGCCGAACCGGCCAGGAACGTGCGACGGGTCAGACGTTTCGCGGAACTCATGAACCACTCCTTTCGGGATTCCCCAGATGGCTTTGCCCGGCTACGCCGCCAGGCGATTGAGAGGACCGATTCGCCCTCGGACGCCAGAAGGACCATGCGGGCGCGGCGGTGCAGACGGGGCTCGCCTCAGACGCGCCGGGCAATGACCTGAAGCCCCTCCTGCTCCTCGCTGCAGCGCCGAACCCTCATTCCAAATACATCGGCAAAACCGGCTTCCGTAGCTACCGGGATTTACGAGACGCTACACTAACACTACAACGCTAAGTCGGCCATTTGCGCGGTGGGTCTCCGCACCCACCGCGCTCGAAACGGCCTTTCCAGGGCTGCGCGGCGGGTACGGAGACCCGCCGCGC
>JAWODB010000223.1:0-14056 GCA_046483505.1 Phycisphaerae bacterium | reverse complement strand
CGCGGGTCGGCCTCGCCGGCGGGCTGGACGGCCAGGTGGAGCCACCCCCCGCCCAACGTCTCGTGGGTCACGCGGCCGGCGCCGCCCACCTGCCCGAGGGCCCGGGCGACCTCGGCCGGCCCCTCGCCGCCCTCGCCCGGATGGACCTCCAGGACGATCCGCTTCGACTCCGCCAGGCCTTCCTTGAGTTCCTCCACGCTGCCGGCGGCGGCGATGCGGCCCTGGGCGATGATGACCAGGTGCGAGCACGTCTTCTCGACCTCCGGCAGGATGTGGCTCGAGAGGAGCACCGTGTGCTTCTTGCCGAGCGACCGGATCAGTTCCCGCACCGCCTGGATCTGGGCCGGGTCCAGGCCGATCGTCGGCTCGTCGAGGATCAGCACGGGCGGGTCGCCGATGAGCGCCTCGGCCAGGCCCACCCGCTGGCGGAACCCCTTCGAGAGTTGCCCGATGAGCCGGCGGCGCATGTCCGTCAGCCAGCACCGCTCGACGACGCGGTCGACGGCGGCGCGGCGCTTGCCGCCCGGCACCTCCTTCAGCCCCGCCCGGAACGCCAGGTACTCGTCCACCCGCATCTCCGGGTACAGCGGGACGTTCTCCGGCATGTAGCCGATGGAGCGGCGGACGGCCAGACCCTCGGTGAGGACGTCGCGGCCGGCGACGCGGGCCCGGCCGCTCGTCGGCGGCATGAAGCCCGTCAGGATCCGCAGCGTCGTGGACTTGCCCGCCCCGTTCGGGCCGAGGAATCCGACGATGCGGCCTTCCTCGACGGTGAACGAGGCCTGGTCCAGGGCGAGCGTGCGGCCGTACCACTTCGTGAGGTCGTCGACTTCGATCATGGCAGACACGGTTCGTGCCCTCCTGTGGTGCCGTGTGGTGCGCCTGTCGAAACCCATAGTTAACGAAAACGCGGTGGGCGTGTCAAGGGTCTGGGCGGGCGGCTTCGGTGGGCGGTCGGGCCATGCATAGGTCCGCGATGTCATCTCGAGCGAGGGCCGAAGGCCCGAGTCGAGGAATCTCGCCGTGCGTTTGTCCTTCGTCCGTTGTCATTTGTCCGGTGTGTGCCCCGGCCGGTCTTGTCCGGCCGGGAGATGGGCCGGGTGCCATGCTTTCGTGCCTTTGCGAAAGCAGGCGCTTCCGGCGCCGGTGACACACGCTTTCGCAGAAGCGCGAAAGCGTGCCACCCACCCTGTGTAGCCCGGCCGGTCTTGTCCGGCCGGGCGCGGCGCGCGGCCCGCAAGCGGGCCGGCGAACACGGGCGTTGCCGCCCCCCTCGATGCCGCCCCGACGCTCGTGGCGCGGCCTTCGCCGTTACTGTTCGCCGTTGACCTGCTTTTCGCTGTTGTTGCCGTCTTTTCGGCTTGGCGCCTTTGCGTGAGGCTCGCCGTTTGCCGTTCGAGGCCTCACACCATCGCCGCCAGGTCGCCCAGGCGGTCGAGGGTGATGCAGTCGGCGTGAGGGTCCTCGCCGTCGCGGTCGATGAGCACCGCCTGGATGCCGATGTTTCGTGCCCCGACGACGTCGGCCCAGTAATCGTCGCCGACGTGGACGGCCTCGCGGGGATGGACGCCCAGGGCCGAGAGGCCCCGCAGGAAGATCTCGCGGTGCGGCTTGGCGGTGCCGACGGCCTCGCTGGCGATGATGACCTCGAAGTACCCGGCCAGGCCGAAACTGGCGAGGTACTCGGGCAGGTCCTCGCCCCAGTTGCTGATGACGCCCAGGCGGAACTCGCGGTCCTGGAGGTCGCCCAGCAGGTCGTGGGCGTCCGGGTCCAGCGTCTCCGGGCTGCGGGTCTCGACCATCCGGATGGCCCGGGCCAGTTCGCGTTCCAGGACCTGGCTCGCGAGGTCCAGGTCGAGGGCCGAGGCCAGGTGCTCCAGCCACATGCGACTGGCGGCGTGGGTGTTCATGCGGGCGGGATGGCGTCGGCGGCTGCGGGCCACCGCCCGCCGCGCCAGGTCGTTCGCCTCCATCACCTCGTCGCGCGTGACGCGGTACCCGATGACCAGCAGGGCCTGATGCAGCAGGTCCAGGTGCCCCAGGTCGCTGTAGATGAGCGTACCGCCGACGTCGAAGAAGACGGCGCGGACGCCCTGGAGCGTCCGGCTTCGCGGTTTGCTACGCATCGCCACGCCGCGCGTGCTCCTTCCCGGGACGACGGCGGTACTTCGTGCGCGGCGGGTCTCTGCACCCGCCGCGCAGACGCGAAATCGCCCATTCGGGCGCGGTGGGTACGGAGACCCACCGCGCGGAACGGCTCTTCTCTTCGGCCGGCACCTCCGGCTACGTCTCGCCGCCCTCGGCGTGCTCCTTCTTGTACGCCGTCACGACCCGGTGCGCCCTCCGCGAGGGTTCCGGCAGCCGGAAGCGGGTGGCGGTGGCCAGGACCCACCGCTCGGCGCTCGCCAGGTCGATCCGGTGCCCGACGGAGACATAGACGGGCTTGACGCCCGTCCGGGTCCGCAGAACCGTGCCGATCCGCTCGCCGCCGTCGTACAGGGCCGCCCGGCTGCCGCGCGCCGTCCCGACCTCGCGTCGGACCTCGCCGCAGAGGCGGCTCTTGGCGCAGCCGATGGTCGGGACCTCCAGGGCCAGGCCCAGGTGGCTCGCCAGGCCCAGCCGCCGCGGATGGGCCCGGCCCTGGCCGTCGCACAGGACCACGTCCGGCCGCCGCTTCAACTGTTTAAACGCCTCCAGGACGACCGGGATTTCCCGGAAACTCAGGCACCCGGGCACGTACGGCCAGGCGGCGGTCATGCCGGCCCGGCGGGTTTCGGCGGGTTCCAGGGTCTCGGCGTCGCAGAGGACGACGGCGGCGGCGATCCACTCGCCCCGCCGGCCGCCCGACACGTCCGCCGCGGCGATCGTCTCGGCCGACTCCAGCGGCGGTCCCTCCTGGACCTCGGCCGCCAGGCGCTCCTGGACCGCCACCGCCTCGTGGTACTCCAGCGTCCACGGATGGAGGCGGCGGACCTTCATGGCGCGGCCCTCGCTGCGCCGGGTGTCACCGATTGCTTCTCAATCGGTGCTCTCCCGGCCGGGCAAGACCGGCCGGGCCACACGTGAAGCACGGTTTGACACGCAAACCGTGGCACCTGCGTCATCGCCGCACCGGCGGATGGTTCGGCATTCGACGGCGGGGCGTCGCGGACTTTCTTCAGCACCACGTCGTCCCAGTAGATGACGCCGGCCGGCCAGTAGGCGTAGAGGTCCACCTTCAGGAACGTCGGCGTGTGCTCGGGCCGGGTGGCCGACGGGATGAAGTCCGCCGTCACCGTATGCCACTCGCCACGGGCGCCCTTCGGATGGACCTGCCGGCGATACGTCTCCCGCCGCTGGGCGGGGTATCCGTTCCGGGCGGGGAACGCGTGGTACCCCTTCAGGAAGATCTTCGGCGTCGGGCCGAGCGTCTTGTACCGGCACGCGAAGCGGTACGTGGCGCCGGCCTGGATGGGAATCCAGTCGCTGTAGAAGTCGAGGCCGTACGTGGCGGCCGTCTCCGTGTCCATCTCATATCTCAGGACCTTGCCGGGGCCGTCCGGGTTGGCGGTCCAGGCCATCTGCGGCTCCACTTTCTGCCAGTGGGCGGGGCCGCTGCCGCCTGAGTCGGCCTGCTCGAAGCCGGGGTTCGCAACGAGGTTCGGCGCCGACGCCCATCGGCGGGCGATCTCCGGGTCCTGGCGCAGCATCCGCAGCGGGTCGTTCGGATGCGGCAGGCCGAGGATGTCGTACACGGCCCTGGCCATCTCGACCGGAATCTCGTGATGGTTCGCCGCCCGGTACGTCCGGCGGAAGACGCCCGGCGGCCCCGGCGCGTCGGCGTAGACGGCGAGGAGGTCGACGGTATACGGCTCGCGGCCGGCCACGTGCCCGACGACCGCCACGTCGGCCCGGAACGCCTCGCGGGCGAGGCGCGCCAGGTCGGCCGGCGGCGTCCGAAGCGAGACGGTCCGGCCGGCCAGGACGTCCCGGACGCTGTGCGGGTCGTAGACGACCGCCCCCAGGCGCTTCGCCTTCGCCCGCAGCATGTCATGGACCTTCTTGCCGAGGCCCTCCTCCTCGCTCGTCACCGTCAGGGGGAGGAACGCGACGCCTTCGGCCTCGCCGGGCGAAGCGGCGGAAGCCGCCCCCCCGAGCGCGGCGCAGGCCGGCAGCCACGTGAGCGCCCAGAAGAGGGCGCATGCCGATATGACCATTCCCTTTGACATGCGTTTTCCATTCCGCGGCAGCGGGCTTGGACATTGGTCGTTGGACATTGGGCATTGACCTGCACAGGTCCCGACCGGAGCCGGCGCCATCCGATGCGCCAGGCACTCGTAATCCATCAGTGCAGGAATTGGACGCTCTCGCGGAGCGCGGTCACCTCGTCGCGGACGGCGTCGCCGGCGTCGGCGCGGACCATCAGCACCAGGGCCATGACGCGTCCCTGCCGGCGGACGTAGACGGCGGTGCACTCGGCCCGCCGGCCGGAGAGCAGCCCGTCCCCTTCATATACGAGTTCGTAGCCCGGCAGTCCGCCGAGCATGGCGGGTTGCGGTTCGGGCTTGGCCACGCCGAGGCGTCGGGCGGCCTCCCCGGCCTGCCGGCGGACGAACGTCTCGAGCGTGCGGTCGCGGTCGCGGCCCATCATGCGGACCACCGCCACGGCCGCCTGGTCCTGCCGCGCCGCCTCCAGCGCCGTCGGCAGGCCGCCCGTGTGCTCCGGCACGGTCCATTGGCGGCTCGGCAGCCGGACCTGGAACCCGTACAGCGGGCTCCGGACGGTCGTGCCGATGGTCTGGAGCGGCAGCCGGCCTCGCGGCGGCTGAATCCGAAGCGACCGCACCACGTTCTCCGACAGCATCGGCTTGCCCTGGACGGGGCGGTCGGCCGTCCGGATCGTGACGAACCACGTCAGCCCGGCCCCCCAGTACAGGAGGTTCCGGTAATGGAAGGTCGTGCATCCGAGGCGGGCGGTGCCCCGTATGCCGAGGACCTCGGCGCCCTCGGCCCCGCCCGGGACGGCGGCCCGGCTCGGCGCGACCGTGACGTCCTCGAAGCGGGCGGCCCACTCCTTCTGGACCGGATGGGCCGCCAGGCGCGGCGGGGCCTCGCCGTCGCCGGAGGCGGGTGCGGCCGCGGGAGGCGGGGGACCCAGCACCGGCCGCAGGTCCACCTGCGCCTCGTCGGTCAGGTCCGTGATCCGGATCGCCCCCGCTTCCTCCACCACGTGCAGCGCGTACGGGGCGGGCGGCACGTAGAGGCTGAGGCCCATCCGCTCGTTGCGGTACCCGCGATGCGACAGGCCGGGCAGGGCGAGGGCGGGGGGCGGCTCCTCGTCCAGGTCCAGCCGCCGCGCCTCCGACAGCGCCGCCGCCTCCGCCACCATCGGGCTGCTCTGCCAGAGGCGGCGAAGGACCCGGCCGTCGTCGCCCACCAGGTGGGCCACCCGTTCCACGCCGCAGGCCGACAGGTAGATGCGCCCGTGGAGTTCCCCGGCCTCGTCGGAGGCGGCGGGCAGGGTGTGCGGCCCGAGGGCCCGCACGTGAATCGGGTCCGGCAGGAGGGCCCCGAGCGAGGCGTCGACGGCCAGCCACCGCCGCGTGGCGCCGGTCTTCGTTCCGCTCATCACCGTGGCCGGCACCGCCCAGCATCGGAAGGTCATGCCGTCCTCGACGGGGACGGCGGCGGTGCCGGTCTCGCCGTCGATGGTCCGCCTAAGGCGGAGGACGCCGCCGTCGCGCCGGCCGGCGGTCCGCCAATGCCTCGTCCCGCTGCCGACCTCGCAGGTGACGGCCAGGGGGCGGAAGCGGGCGTCGACGTCGGCGGTGGTCTTGCGGAAGAAGCCGAGGCGCGGGTCGCCCCGCCGCCGGCGGAGGAAGGTGTTGCACTTCAGGCGGTGCCCCCCGTCGCTCAGGCGGTACAGGCTGGTGGTGGTGTATCCGACCTTCTCGCCGTCCAGGAACAGGCTGTGCCACTCGCTGCGGACGAAACGGGCGGTGACGCCGGGCGTATCGGTCTGGGTGTCCGTCTCGTCGGGGCCGGCCTCGTCCTGGGCGGCCCGGACGCGCGCAGGGCCGGCCAGGCACGCCGAGGCGAGGACGGCGAGGAGGGCGGCAACACGGGCGGGTTTTGGGCGCTTCAGGGCCACACTGGTCCATCCATCGGCATTTCCGTCGGGGAACTATAAGGCGAGGCGGGGTGTCCGGTCAACGCCAATAGGCGGTCTCTCGTCCGTACGGGCCGCACCCCCTATTTGCTTTACGCGCGCTCGGGGCTTACGATAGAATGCTCGCAGGTAGAGTCCACCGCGTTCCGGGAGGCGTTCCGTTGCCAAAAGGTCTCAAGCAATTTGTCAATAAGGTCGTCTGCGGCGATGCGGCCCAGGTGATGGCCGAGTTGCCGGATGATTCCGTTCATCTGGTCGTCACAAGCCCCCCGTATTGGAACCTGGTCGATTACGGCGTGGAAGGGCAGATCGGCCAATCCTCGTACGAAGACTACCTCGCCGCCCTCCTGGCGGTCTGGCGCCAGGCCAGCCGGGTGCTGATTCCGAACGGGAAACTGTGCATCAACACCCCCATGGTTCCCGTCCCCAAGAAGGTGATGAACAAGTCGCATACGCGCCACCTGAAGAACCTCAACAACGATATCGAGGCCGCCATTCTGGGCGACGACGCCTGCGCGTTCGAGCGATTCAGCCTCTACGTCTGGCAGAAGCAGACGACGGTGAAGATGTTCGGCAGTTACCCCTATCCGCCCAACCTCTACGAAGACAATACGATTGAATTTATCAACGTCTTTGTCAAGCCGGGTAAGCCCAGGAGGCTGTCGAAGGCCGTCAAGGAGGCCAGCCGGCTGTCGCAGGAGCAGTGGGTCAACCTGACGATGCAGGTCTGGCCGATGTATCCCGAAGACGTGGCCCGTACGGGCGGCCATCCGGCTCCGTTCCCCGTGGTGCTTCCGCAGAGGCTGATCCTCATGTACACCTTTGCGAAGGTTCCGGCGGAGGACTTTCCGGGCGATATCGTGCTGGACCCCTTCAACGGCTCCGGCGCCACCTGTGTCGCCGCCAAGTCGACCGGACGGCGCTTCATCGGGATCGACATCAGCGAAGACTACTGCGCCATGGCGCGGCACCGCGTGGAACCCAGGCGGTTCCCCCGGCCGAAGATCATGCTTCGGCGTCCCCGCATGCGCAGCGTGAAGGCCAAGCCTCCCCAACCTGTCCTCTTCAAGGACATGTGAGTGGACACGTACTGGCAACAGTTCGCCGAGCAGTACGTCAACAATCCCTTCTACTGGTTCCAACCCAAAGGCGCGGTGGTATCGACACAAACGCTGTCCACCATCCGCAGCAAGTTGAAGGAACTCAAGCGGTTCGAGGGACGCCCTTGGGCCAAGGCGCAGAAGGCCTATACGCAGTCGCTGAGGCGTGCGGGGCTCTTCAAGCCCACGAAGGCCACGGCCAAGAGCCGCGACTACGCCGCAATCGCCCGCATGAACAAGAAGGTCTTCGACAGCCTGGGCCTTGCCTGGATTACCGACGAGAGCATTGTCCAGATCACCGAGGCCGGCCGGCAGTTCCTGCAATGCGCGAAGGGCCGCCTCTCGGAACCGGTCCAGAACCAACTGAAACGTTACGAGTTCCCGAACCCCGCTGTAGGAAGGCCCGGCGAGGACGTCGGCGTGTTCCCTTACCTGGTGGCGCTGGCCGTCCTCACGCACTTTCCGCAAGGCATTCCCGCCGAGTGTTACGAGTTGTTCATCTCGCGAATCGCAACACCCGAGAGCGTCCCCTCCGCCGTCAAGCGGGTCGAGCACTACCTGGACCTCGGCGATCGGGGGAGGAAGGAACTGCTTGATTTCCTTGATAACGTGCCCGTGGTGAAGGACGGCCGGGTCTCCGTCGCGGGTCGGAGAAGCAGCCTGATCAACACCATCCGTCTGAACCGCTCCTACATGCTCTCGCTCTTGAAGGTGCCGGGCCTGGTCGAGGAAACGGGAGGCCGGCTGCGCCTGGCCGACGGCCGGCATGCGGAGGCCGAAGCGCTCGTCCAGGACCACCTGCTGCAGGACTGCTACATCCATTTTGCCAATGAGGAGGACTGGGTCGCCTTCTACGGCCAGACAGGCCGACGCCCCACGTTTGAGGAAGCCCTTCTCTACTATCGGCGCCGCGGCGAGGTCGACCGCGCGACGCGGGCCTTCTCCAAAGGCAAGGCCCGGAAGGTGCTTCCTGCAAGGCTTCAGGCTCTCGACGAATCCGAGTTCCGCGAACTGCACGTCATGGAGAAGACGCTGGAGGACTTCCTGGAATTCAACCTGGAACTCCTGGAGGCGGGCCTCACGTTCGTCGGCAGGCAATACCCCACCTCCACCGGCCCCCTGGATATCCTCGCCAAGGACCGCCGAGGCCGATGGGTCGTGGTGGAACTCAAACGCCAGCGAGCCGCCGACAAGGTCATCGGTCAACTCCTGCGATACCGCTCGTTCATTGTCGCCGAACGCGCCAAAGGCGAGGAGAGCAGTGTCCGGGGTTTCGTCGTCGCGCCGAAGCCGGATAAGCGTCTCATCGAATCCGCGCGAGGCGCCGGCGGCGTCCCGTTGGAGGTGTTCCGTTTCGTCGTCAAGGGCAATGCGAAGCGTCTCTATCCCAGCCGGAAGACGTGAGGGCTTCCCCTGTCGCTGCCCTGCTCCGCCTCCTTACTTCGCCCCATCCAGCCGCAGGTCGTAGAACGGCAGGTACCGGTAGTAGACCTCCAGGGTGAGGGCGGCCATGGCCGTGGTGTAGACCCGGCCGCCGTAGTCGCCCCAGCGGGTGCGGGGATCCCAACTGCCCGCGTACGGGCCGTCGTCCCGCTGCGACGTCACCAGCGCCTCCCGCACCTTCGCGTTCCACGTCTCCCACTCCGCGCCGCCCAACTGGTGCAGTGCCATCGTGGCGTAGTACCAGTAATAGAAGTTGGTGCGTTCCTTGTCCTGCGGCACGTAGCGGGGCTCGTGGTCCAGAAGATAGGCGATGGACTCGGCCGTCCGCGGGCCGGCGGGGTCGTAGTCGATGAGCATCTCCGAGAAGAGCCCCTCGGCCGTCATCGCCGGCGAGGGCTTCCGGCCGGGCTGATACTCGTACAGCCCCTTGTGCTTGCCGCGGCGGACCCGGTCGAGCCAGTTCGCCGCACCGCGGTACGCCTTCGGCGGCACGTTGAAGCCGGCGATCTCGGCGCTCTTCAGCGCCATCAGCGCCCACCCCAGGACGCTCGTGTCGTTGTCCGACCGCGGACTGTACCGCCACCCCCGGCCCGGATTCTGGGCGTCGAGGGTGAACTGGACGGCCTTGCGGATCGGCTCGACGAGCCTCTCGTCGCCCGTCATGCTGTACGATTCGCACAGGAGCATGGCGGCCAGGCAGTGGTCGTACATCTGGCCTTTGCGGCGGAGGTCGCCGTCCTCCGTCTGCCCCTCCAGGAGCCAGTCGACGGCCTTGCGGACGGTCTCGGCGTGCTCGGTGGGCCCGTCGGCGCCGCGGGCCGCCACGTGGGTGTGGCCGGCCCCGACGAACGCCAGGGCCGCCAGGGCCGTTACGCCCACGTCCTGCTCGCGGCGGTTGCCGCGCCCGTCGGCCCGCCGGCCCTTGACCTTGTGGTGCTTCATGAACCCGTCCACGTCCCAGCGGCCGTCGGGGCTCTGGTGGAGGCGGAACCAGACGAGGGCCCGGCGGACGGCCGCCTCGGTCTCGGGCGTGCCGCCCAGTTTCTCGATCCGGGCGGCCCGGTCCGGCTCGGTGCGGAGGCGGTAGACCTCCTTGGGCGGCAGGGGCGCGGGCGGCGGGGCCACCTCCTGCATGCGGGCGGCCTCCGGCGGCAGGGCGGCCTCGCCGAGCGCCTGCCCGATGGCGGGCGTCGCCACCGCCTCCCCCGCCGGCACGGCCGAGGCCAGATGCGTGGCGGCGGCCGGCGACGCCGGGGACCCGCCCGCCGGCGCCTCGGGCACCGACCCGGCCGCCGGACGGTCCGGCGCCTCGGTCTCGGGACGGGCGGGCGCCAGCGCCTCCCGCGGCGCCGCCGTCACGGACGGCTGCGGTCCCTGGACGACCTGCGGGGGCGGCGGCACCTCGGGAGCCGACAGGTCCACGACCTCCGGCCCCTGGGCGGGCATCGCCGCCGGACCCGCGGGAGCCGCGTCGATCGCCGGCGCGGGCGCTGCGGCGGCCGTCGCCACGGTGTCGGAGGCGATCGGCTCGGGCGCCACGGCGTCCGGCCCGACGCGGAGGCGGTCGGCGGCGGCGGGCGCCGCCGCGCGGGTCGCGGCCTCGGCCGCCACCGGCCCCGCGGCCCGGCGGACCGTGACGGCCGTCCGGGGACCCGGTTCCGGTTCGACCTCGCCCTCGCCGTTGGGTCCGCGGCGGGCCACGTCCGTCGGCCCGATGGCGGGCGGGAGGGTCTCGGTCGGATCGACCTCGGCCGGCGGGACGGACGGCCCGCGGGCGAGCGCCTCCTCCGGCACCACCGGGCCGCGCTCCGCCGCCTTGGCGGGCAGGGCCACCTCGCCGATGGCGGCCGTCGGCGGCGCGGGACGGACCGCCGGCGCCGCCGCCTCCGGCGCGCGGATCGGCGCGCCCGCCTCCGGGACGGACGCCTCGGCCCGTGCGGCGGCGAGGGGGCGGGTGCTCGCAGGACGGTCCGTCGGCTGTTCGGGTCCCTGGACCGGCCGCAGCGCCGCCTCGGCGGTTGTCGGGGCCAGGTCGACCACCTCGGCCGCGGCGGGGGGCGCGGGTTGGGGCGGCCGGACCGCGGGCGCCTCCAGCGCCGGGACGGGCCCCGCGGCGACGGCCTCGGCGGCCTCGCGGGCCAGCGGTTCGGCGCCCGCCGCCTCCGGGCCGACACGCAGGTCCGGCGTCACCGACGGCGCGGCCACCCGCGGGGCGACGGTGGCGGCCAGGGGGCCGGCGGCCCGCTCGATGCGGACCGTGCTGCGCGGCGAGGGTTCGGCGTCGGCCTCGGCCTCGGCGGGGGGACCCCGGCGGGCGACCTGGGGCGGTCCGACGGCGGGCGGCAGGGCCTCCGGCGGCGCGATCTCGGGCGGTTGGACGGCCGGCCCGCGGGCCAGGGCCTCGGACGGCACGACGGGGCTCGCCTCGGGCGCCTCGGCCGGCGGGGTGACGTCGGCCAGGTCCGCCGCCCGGACGGGCCGGGCCGACGGGGCGGCCGCCTCCGGCAGGCGGGCCGGGGCCGCCGGCTCGGGCACGGTCGTCTCGGCCCGCGCGGCGGCGAGGGGACGCGTGCTCGCCGGTCGGTCCGCGGGCGCCGGTTCCACCCGGACCGGCCGCGCCGCCGGCTCCGTCTCCGTCGGGGCGAGGTCGACCACCTTCTCGGCCGGGACGGTCTCCGGCTCCGGCCGCGTGATGTCCGGCGCGGGAAGGGTCTCGGGCTCCGGCGGCTCGGGCGGCGCGACCCGGGCCAGGGCGGACGGCTCCGGCGCGGGGGCCGGCCGCTCGGGCGCCGGCTCCGGCCGCGGCGGGCGGAGCGGCGTCGGCCGCGCGGGCTCGCGGCGGGCGACCTCCACCGGCCGCGGGGCGCGCGGCTCGGGCGGCGTCTCCTCGCGGACGGGTTTCGGCTCGATCTCCAGGACGGGCTCCGGCGGCAGGGGCTCGGGCGCGGGGACCGGTTCCGGCCGCTCGCGGAGCGGTTCGGAGAGGTCCACGGGGCGGGCCTGGGGCCGGTCGATGTCGAGCGGTTTCGGGGCGGCCTCCGGCTCGGCCCGGGCGAGGGCCACCTCGGGCGACTCGGGGGCCGGCGGCTCGGGGGCCGTCATCTCCCGGGACTTCTCGGCCGCGAGTTTCGCCGTGTCCGTCCGCGCCAGGTCCTCCAGCGAGGCCCGGAGGCGGCTGGAGAGTTCGCTCTCGGCCAGGTCCGGCAGCGAGACGGCGACCTCGAAGCGGGCCTCGTCCTCGGCGAGTTCCGAGACGCGGGTCGAGATCTCCCACAGCGTGAACAGGCTGAGGGCCACCAGGTGCAGGATGAGCGAGACCATCATGGCGCTGGCGAGGAGGCCCGGCCGCCGCCTGAGCCGCGCCATCGCCAGCAGCGTCAGCACGAGGCCGATGAGGGCGGCGATGAGGCCGATGAGCGGCCAGGAGAGGCGGCCGAAGATGTGCCCGATGGCCAGCCGCCGCGTCCGCACCACCCGGAAGACCTCGTGGCTGCGGGCGAAGTAGATGGCCCACGTATCCGTCGCCTCGCGGTCGCTGGAGAAGTAGAGGCCGAACCCCTCCAGGCTGACGGCCGGGTCGAGTTCGTGTGCGGCCGTGTTGACGGGGCGGCCGAGGTTCTCGGGCGGCATGAGGGCCGCCAGCGGCGGGTCCGCGACGCGGCTCCGCCAGATGTCGTATCCGCCTTGCCCGCCCGGCCGGTTCGAGGCGAAGTAGAGCCACCGGCCGTCGCGGGAGAGGGTAGGCTGGCCGTCGTCGGCCCCGCTGCACACGGGGGCGAGGCGGCGCGGCGGGGCGGAGCGGTCCGCCAGGTTCAGCGCGTAGATATCGTAATCATTCCGATAGTGCCCCTCGCGGAGGGTGGCGGGCCAGTCGGTCTCGTCGGGTTTCTCGGCCTCGGCCGCCGGACGGTTCGAGGCGAACAGGAGGCGGGAGCCGTCCGGCCCGACGGCCGGGTCGTACTCGTTGAACGGCGTGTTGACGGCGGGGCCGAGGTTCTCGGGCGGCTGCCAGCCGTCGGCCGTGTGCCGGGCCACGTAGAGGTCGTACCCTCCCTCGCCGCCGGCGCGGTCGGAGTAGAAGTAGAGGTGGGCGCCGTCCGGGGCGAGGGCGGGCCCGATCTCGTCGGCCCCGGTGTTCAGGGCGGCGAGCGGCTTCGGGTCGGTCCAGCCGTCGACGGTGCGGTAGGCGACGTAGAGGTCGGCCTCGCCGCCCGCCTTGCCGCGCGTGAAGTACAGGTCCTGCCCGTCGGCGGAGAGGCACGGGTCGTAGTCCTGGCGCGGGTCGCCGAGGCCCTCGAGGCGGGCCCCCTCGTCCCACAGGACGGACCGGAGGCCGAGGTCCGGCCGGGCGGACCAGGTCCGCTCGCCGTCGGAGTAGAAGACCTCCTCTCGCGGCCAGAGGAAGAAGGCGGCCGCCCCGGCCACCAGGAGCAGCGGGACGGCGATCCAGAGGATCCGGGCGGGAAGGCTCCACGCGTTGTGGCGGTGTTCCGGCATGGGCTCACATCAGCCGCTGCGTCGACTCGGTTGGCGGGTCGGTCCCCGGGAAACAACAATGATGAATGATGAACGCCGAATGATGAACGCGGCGATGTCGTGCACCGCTTCGGCATTGGGCATTCATCATTCCTTGTTCATCATTGTCGTTCAGCCGTTTGGCACGCCGAGCGGCCGCCCTCACCCGCCGCCGGTCTGGGCGGTGGTCAGGAACTTGCGTTGGACGGCGTATTTCTCGCACAGGTTCAGCACGTCGACGGGCAGTTGGAGGATGGCCTTCCGGTCGCCGCGCACGACGACCGCCTGGTCGGGGTTCTCCTCGACGGCCTGGGCGATGAGGCGCTCCAGGTCCTCCACGGGGTACTCCACGCCCGCCACCGTGAAGCGGCCGTCGCGCGTGACGTTGACGATGAGTTCCTTCGGGGCGGCCGTGACGGGCTGGGCGTCGCGGGCCGAGGGCGGGTTGACCTGGAGGTCCCGCTCGATCTCGGCGAACTTGGTGGCCACCATGAAGAAGATCAGGAGCAGGAATACGACGTCGATCATGGGGGTGAGGTTCATCTCGGCCCGGACCTCGCGCTGCCGGGTTTGGCGGTCGATGCGCATGGTCGGCGACTCCTTCGGGCGCGTCACGGCACGCGCCGGGCAAGCCCGGCGGCTGAATACGGGCTCCCGGCGCAGCGGGCCGTTACGCGGCGGCGTTCTGTTTCTCGTCGGCCAGGCCCTCGACGAACTCCATGGTCAGGTCGTCCATCTCGGCGACCAGGCGGTCGATGCGCGAGGTGATGATCAGGTAGAGGACGAGGCTGGGGATGGCCACCGACAGGCCGGAGGCGGTCGTGACGAGGGCCTCGTAGATGTTCTCGGC
>JAWODB010000110.1:0-9125 GCA_046483505.1 Phycisphaerae bacterium | reverse complement strand
ACCGACACCATCGAGGCCGGCACCCAGGCGGAGGCCGGCGAGATGCTCCGCCGGCGCGGCCTGTACGTCACGGCCCTGCGCGACGGCGAGGCCGGCGCCCCGCCGGCCGCCGCACCCGCCGCCCGCCGCCACACCCGGCCCCGCCGCCTCAAGAGCGTCGCGCTGCTGACCAGCCAGTTGCACGTGCTGGTCTCGTGCGGCACGCCGCTGGTCGAGGCGCTGGGCGCGCTGGCCCGGCAGACCCGCGATCCGCAGTTGCGCGGCGCGGTGGCCGACCTGGAGCGGCGGGTGGAGGAAGGGTCGTCGCTCTCGGCCGCCGTCGAGGCCCACCCCCGGTACTTCGGGCCGTTCTACGCGAGCCTCGTCGGCGCGGGCGAGGCCTCCGGCGACCTGGCCGGCATGCTCCAGCGCCTGGCCACCACGCTCCGCAAGCAGGTGCACATCCGGAACTCGCTCGTCGGGGCGCTGATCTACCCGGCCCTGCTGATTACGGTGTCGGCGGCCGTCCTGGTCGTCATGTTCGCGGTGGTCATTCCGCGGTTCGGCGACCTGTTCGACACGCTGGACGTTCCCCTGCCCCCGTCGACCGCGGCGCTGGTGGCGATGAGCGACGTCCTCCTGAACTACTGGTACGTCGTCGTGCCGGCGGTGGTCGTGCCCACCGTTGCGCTGGCGGTCTATCTGGCCACCGCCTCGGGCCGGCGGCTGCGCCAGACGGTGATGCTGCACCTACCGCAGGTGGGGCTCATCGTCCGGCGGTTCGCCACGGCGCGCATCGTCCGCCTGCTGGGCGTGCTGCTCGACGCCAACGTGCCGATCATCGACGCCATCCGTCTGACGCGCCGCTCCATCCGCCATCACCGCTACGACCGCCTGCTGGCCGAGACCGAAGACGCGGTCACCCAGGGCGAGACGATCAGTTCCGTCTGGGGCCGCAGCCATCTCGTGAGCCCGTCGGTCCAGGAGATCGTCCGCAACGGCGAACGGAGCGGGCAGGTGTCGACGATGCTCCTCAGCGCCGCCGATTTCCTCGACGACGAGAACGAACTGACCGTCCGCAGCCTCACGAGCATCGTGGAACCGATCATTCTTATCGTGATGGGAGCCATCGTCGGCGTCGTGGCGGTCAGCCTGTTCATGCCGCTGTTCGACCTGACCTCGATGACCCAAGGGGGTGCACCGTGAGCGGCCTGTTCGGCCATCGTGAATCGCCGATCGGCGTGGACGTCGACGGCCGGTACCTCCGGGCGGCCCAGGTGGCCCCGGCCGGGGACGGATGGCGCCTTCAGGCCGCCGTCCGCATCCCCCGCGTGGCGCCGGAAGCGGACTTCGGCCGCCGCGACGCCGTCCACCTGCAGGACACCCTGGAGCGGCTGGGGTTCCGCGGCCAACGGCTCGTGCTGGGCGTGCCGGAGGACAAACTGGCGGTCGACGTCCTCGAACTGCCGCCTCGCGGCTCCCACGCCCCGGTGGACGACATCGCCCGCTCCGAACTGGCGCGGACGCACGGCTACGACCCCGCCGCCGCCGAAATGGTCTCCTGGGACCTCCCGCCCTCCAGCCGGGCCCGGGACATAACCCAGATGATGGCGGTGGCGCTGCCCCACGGCGTCGCCGACGCCCTGCTCGACGCCTTCGACGGCACCCGGCTGGAGGTGGCCGTCCTCGACACCCCCATGGCGGCCACCATCCGCGCCTGCCGGCCCTTGCTTCCCGCCGAGGGCGTGACGGCCGTCCTGACGATCGGCTGGGACTGGGCCCTCCTGCTGCTCTGGCTCGACGGCACCGTCATCTATCGCCGGCTGATGCCCGAGAACTCGCTGCGGTGCCTGACGGCCGCCGTCGCCCGGAACCTGGACCTGCCCGCCGACGCCGTCGACTGCGTCCTGGAGGAGGTCGGGCTGTCCGACCGCGCCCCCGACGACGGCGCCACCCCGCTGCCCCTCGACGCCCTGCGCACCATCGTCCGGAAACCGATCAACGCCACGGCCGAGGCGGTCCGCGCCGCCTTCGCCTACGCCGCCCAGATGTACGCGGGCTCGGGCGCCGCCGGCGTCCTCGTGACCGGTCCGGCCGCCGCCGTGCCCGGCGCCACCGATCACCTGGCGTCGCGCCTGGATATGGACGTGCGGACGGTCGCGCCCGGCGACGTCGTCGACGCCGCCCCGGCCGCCGCCCGGGAGGCGGAACACCCGGCGCTGACCCCCGCCGTCGGCCTGGCCATGTACTCGGAAGGACACGACCGTGCGAAGCCGCAACCTCATACCGTCGCACAGGCTTGAGGCCGCCCGCCGCCGCCGGCGGCTCAAGGCCTGGGTGGGCGCCGTCTCGGTCTACGCCGCCGTCCTGGTGACCGTCTACGTGGCCTGTGTCTGCGCCTGGGGCGTCGATGCCGGCTCCCTGGAACGCCGCCGCCAGGCCGCCGCCGAACGCGTCGAGCAAGTCAGCCGGCAGATCCAGGAGACCCAGGCCCACCTGGCCGAGGCGCAACGGACCCTCGACGCCAACCGGACCATCGGCGGCCACCCGGACTGGAGCCTTCTCCTCATGCTTCTCTCGGCCAACATGAACGACGGCGTGGTCCTCCGCCAGTGCCGCCTCACGCCTCCGGGGGCCGAAGACGACACGCCGGGCGAGGCGCCGGCCACAGACGGGGTCGGCTGGCGGCTCGAAATGGCGGGCTACGGCCGGCAGGTGACCGCCGTCTCCCAGTTCGCCCTGGCGATGGAGAAGACCGGCCTGTTCGACGAGGTCCGCCTCCTCAAGACCGTCCGCCAGCCGTTCCTGGCCGGCCAGGCCACCCACTTTCAGATCCGCTGCGACCTGGGAACCCGCGCCAAGGAGAGCCCATGAACACCGACGCCCTCGTCCGAAAGGGGCGGCACATCGACGCCGTCGGCGCCGGCGTCTGCCTCGTGCTGACCGTCGGCCTCTACCTGGCCGGCTTCTGCCCGCTGGCCGCCTCGCACGAGGACTACGCGGCCGCCGAGGAGGCCTGTGCACGCGAACAGGACCATGCCAGGAACCTGGAGCGCACGCTTCACAAACTCCGCGCCCGACTCGACACGGTCCGAAGCCGGGCGGAGGAGAACGCGGTCGCCCTGCGGCCGCCGTCCACCGCGCCGCTGCACGTGGCCCACATCGCCCGGCTCGCCGCCGAGGCCGGTCTCCAGGTCGAGGACATGCAGACGGGCGACCCTAAGGCCGGCGCCTACGCCACGACCGTCCCGGTCCACCTGGCGGGCACGGGCACGTACCAGGCCTGCACGCGGTTCCTCCGCCGGCTGCGACAGACGCTGCCCGAGACGTGCGTCCTGGCGTTCGCCCTTCAGGGCCGGCCGAACGATACGACCGGCGCCGCCGTCCTGACGATGGACCTGGCGTGGCATGCGGCGCTCCCCTCCTCGCCGCAGGCGGCTTCCGGCGGGCCGGCCGCCGATACCCTCACCCCGTCCCCGGAGACGGACACATGACCCTCACCCGATCGCGGAAGATCATATTGGCCGTCCTGGCCGTGGCCGTCGTGGCCCTGGTCGTGGACCGCCTGGTCCTGGCCCCGCCGGCGAGCGGCCCCAAGCACGCGCGGGCGGCGCCGACACCGTCTCCGGCGGATACCGCGGCGAAGACCAGGGCGACGCCCTCGCCCGCCGCCGCGACGCCTTCGGAAACAGTTGGGCGTCCCGCCCTGGCGGAACGGCTCGAGGCCACGGCCGAGCGGTTCCAACTGGACCCCGAGACCCTCCGCGACGGCTTCGTGCCGTCCCAGGCGTGGCTTGTGGACCTCGTCGAGCCCGCACCGGAGGCGGCGCCGGAGGCGGTCGAGACCCAAGCCTCACCGGCCGAGCAGTTTGCCGAGCAGCACACGCTGACCTCGGTCATCCTGACCACCGGCGGCGGCAGCGCCGTCATCGACGGGAAGGTCGTGCCCGTGGGCCAGGTCCTCGACGGGTTCCGGCTCACGCGACTGACGCGCTCCTCCGCCGTCTTCGAGGCTGACGGCGAGGAAGTGGAACTCCGCCTTCGCCGCTAGGAATCGGCCGTCTTCCTGCGGCCAGGAAGGGCCGCCGCCGGCCGGCAACGTGCCCGGAGCCAGGACGGAGGCGGGGTAACGTCCGATAACCAGAAGGAGAGGGGGTGACACGCCTGAAATGGGCGGGTAAACGGTTCCGCACTCCGTTCAAAATACCCATATTCGCGAAACCACCTAAAGTTACCCGCCGGGCTGACCGATATGATTGCCGGTCTCCCAAGCGCACTCAAGGGGGGGGTAACAGGGTCGGCACGGAATCAAAGGGGTGTGCAATGTCTTGGACGACTTCGCGTACGCATCGCGGCTTCAGTTTGCTGGAACTGGTGATCGTCGTGGTGATCATCGGGATCATCGCGGCCATCGCCATTCCACGGATGAGCCGCGGAACGGCCGGCGCCGCGGACTCCGCCCTGGCCGGCGACCTCGCGGTCATGCGGAACGCCATCGACCTCTTCGCCGCCGAGCACGGCGGCAAGTTCCCCACGCTGGCGAACATCGAGGCCCAGTTGACCCAATACACCGACGACAGCCACACCTCCGCCCCGGTCGCCACCAAGGACGCCGACCACATTTACGGCCCGTATCTGCGCGACGTGCCGCCGCTCCCCGTCGGCGCCAACAAGGGCAAGACGACGTTCACCGACACGGCACCGGGCGGCACGGCGGCCGACGCCGGCTGGTACTACGACGAGAACACCGGCGAAATCCGGGCCAACTGCGCCGACTCCGAAACCGACGAGAGCGGCACGGCGTACAACCAGTACTGAGCCGCCCCGCGGCGGCTTGCGCTCCGGCCGGCGCCGACCCGGCACGGATGACGACGCCGCGCAGAACCGATGGACCGACGTCTGCTCCACACCGCGCCAAGCCGCCCCTCCGGCAACGGACGGGCGGCTTCGCTCCAGGTCCACGCCATGTGCCACGGCCGGTCTTGTCCGGCCGTGCACCCTGGCGGTGGACGATCACGGCGGGGCAAAGCCCGCCGTGGCACGTGGGTCCAGAGACACACGGTCACCCTGCGGTACGCGATGCGGACAGGCCGTTGAACCCGGCCGGGCGCCCTCCCCTTCCGGCGCGCCCGGGAGAGGCCGCATGACGACCGCCACACCGTCCACGACCCCCCGCCGCGGCAGCACGTACGTGCTGGTGCTGGGCCTGTCGGCCATCATCATGACGATGGCGCTGGGGGCCCTGGCGCTGGCGCGGATCCAGGCTCGCCAGGGCCGCGGCACCGCCGACGTGGCGCACGCCCGCCACTGCGCCGCCGCCGCCGTCGAGTTGGGCCGCCTTCGAATCAAGGCCGAGCCGAACTGGCGCATCAATTACCCCAACGGCACGTGGGGCACCGACATGCCCGTCGGCCGCGGCACGGCCTCGCTCCAGGTCATCGACCCGGGCGACGGCGACCTCGCCGATGACGATCTGGACCCGGTCGTCCTGACCGGGACGGGCGTTTCCGGCGGGGCCACGCAGAAGATCCGCGTCACCCTCCTGGCCGACGCCAAGGCCTACGGGTGCCTCCAGACCGCCCTCCACGCCGACAACGACCTGAAGTTCAACAGCGCCACCGTCCAGTGCGACCAGACCGTGAGCGCGAACAGCGACGTGGATGCCTCCGGCGCCGACATCTGGGCCGACGCCGAAGCCGCAAGCGACGTCACCGGCGCCGTGTACCACGGGACCACGACCTCCCGCGTGGACCGGCGGAGCATGCCCGATCCCGACGACGTCTTCGCGGAGTACCAGAGCCGCGGTGTCGTCATCCCCCACTGGGCCATCCCGTGGGACGACGGGGTCCGGGTCATCGACGAGGCCATCTTCAGCCCGAACCATAACCCGTACTGGCCTTACACGACCGATTCGGAAGGCATCTACGTGATCCAGTGCGAGGGCCGCGACATACGCATCACCGACAGCCGCATCGTCGGCACCCTGGTGCTTCTCAACGCCGGCGGAAACACGCGCATCGAACAGGCGGTGCACTGGGAACCGGCCGTGGCGAATTACCCCGCCCTGCTCGTCGATGGCAAGTTCACCTTTCACCTGGACGGCGGCGCGCTGGACGAGGACCTGGAGAACGAGAACTTCAACCCGCCCCACACGCCGTACCAGGGCCAGTCGGACGGCGACGAAGAGGACTGTTACCCGTCGCAAATCAAGGGGCTTATCTACGTCAAGGACGACACGTACGTCGGCGCGGGCACCGCCAACGTGGAGGGGGCGATCGTGGTCGTCAACACGTTCGAGGCCCAGCCGAACTCGCTGCTGAACCTCCGCTACGACCCGGAGTTGGTGAACAACCCGCCGCCCGGCTTCATCGAACGGGTCGACATGAAGGTGGCCGAGGGCAGTTACCAACGCGTGGTGGACTGAACGATGAGCATGGCAGCCGGTGCGGTCGCAACGTGCAAAGCGCGGTCGGTCTCCGCACCGACCGCGCCACACACGCGCCGCGCGCCGCGGGTACGGAGACCCGCCGCGCTTCCGCCCATAGGCCCGGCCCGGCCGGCGTTCAGCCTCCTGGAAGTGGTCCTGGTGCTGGTCATCATCGGCATCGCCGCCGCCATCGCCGTGCCGCGCCACGCCTCGGCCCTGGCCCGGTACCGGGCCAAGACCTGCGCCCGCCGCATCGCCGCCGACCTGGAGCAGGCGCGCGACCTGGCCCGGCAGACGAGCAGCGACCAGGCCCTCGTCTTCGACCCCGCCGCCGACTGCTACACGCTCACCGGGCGGGACGACCCCGACCGTCCCGGCCAGCCGTACACGGTGGCCCTGGCCGGCAGCCCGTACCACGCGGACCTGGTCGGCGCCACGTTCGGCGCGGGGACGACCGTCACGTTCAACGGCTTCGGCGTGCCGCAGGCGGGCGGCGCGGTCACGGTCCAGTCCGGCGGGTACGCCTGGACCGTCACGGTGGACGGCGAAAGCGGCGAGGTCACGACGAGCGGGCCGTAAGGAGCCTGGTCATAGGGGGACGTGCCACGGCCGGTCTTGTCCGGCCGTGCGTCCGGCGGCGGAAGATCCGATGCCGCGCGGGAAGGAACAGGAACGGTCAGGCCACATGATGCGAGAAGTAACTCCAACCCGGCCGGCGCCCACGGCCTACACGCTCATCGAGATGGTGACGGCCCTGGCAATCGTCAGCATCCTGATGCTCGGCGTGGCGTCGGCGATGCTGGTGGCCTCGCGGGCCGTCGCCCCGGACACGCGGCCGCGGGCCACACACGCGGCGGCGGAGGCGGCCGCCCGCGTCGTCCGCGAACTCGAGTTCGCCACCGCCTTCACCGAGCGCACCGCCGGCGCCGTCACGTTCACCGTGGCCGACCGCACCGGCGACGGGTCGGAGGAGACGATCCGCTACGCCTGGTCGGGCACCGCCGGCGACCCGCTGACGCGGCAAGTCAACGGCGGCACCGCCGTCCCCGTGGTCGACGACGTGCGGGAGTGCGCCTTCACCTGCGACCTCGAAACCGTCACCGAAGAGCCCGACGCCACGCGGAACGAGTCGGCCGAGGCGCTCCTGGCGAAGCACACGACGCCCAGCGAAGCGAGAAGTTTCGCCGTCAAAGAGAATGAGTGGGCGGGCCAGTACTTCGAGCCGTCGCTGCCCGGCGACGCCGTCTCGTGGCGGGTGACGCGGGTGCTCATCAAGGCCCGGCGGCACGGAGCGGCCAACGGCATCGCGGGCGTCCAACTCCGGCTCCCGACGGGCGCCGACCTGCCCAGCGGGAACGTCCTTGAAGAGATCCCCATGCACGAGGACCGGCTGACAGACGGGTATCTGTGGCAGGAGTTCACGTTCAGCCACGCCGGGGGGTTGTCGCCCTCGCGGGGGCTCTGCCTGACCGTCGTGTGCCTCCGGAAGGACACGGACCTCTGCGACATCCAGTACGACGACGACGGCCCCGGCGGGATGCGCCAGACCAACTCCGGCGAGGGCTCCTGGTCCTCCGTGCCGAACAAGGCCATGCTTTTCACCGTGTACGGCACCGTGACGACCTCCGACGATCCGGATCCCGTCACCCGGACGTGGGTCCGGGGCGTGCGTCTCCGTCTGCGGGCGGGGCCGGACCCCGCGACCGCCGTCGAGACGGGCGTCCGCGTTCTCAACGCGCCGGAGGTGACCGAGTGATGAGCCGCCGCCCGATCAACTTTCGGCTGACGACCTTCGCGTCGAGTGCGCGGCGGGTATCCCTCGGCTGCGCTCGGGACAGGCTCCGACCCGCCGCGCATTACGCTCCAGCCGGGGCGCGCCGCGGCTTCAGCCTCCTGGAGGCCGTCATCGCCATGGTCCTGGTGGGCCTGGTGCTGGTAGCCGCCTTCCACGTGCTGGGCGGCACGACGCAATCGACCTACCTGACGGCCCAGTACGGCACGGGCCTCCTGCTGGGCGAAGGGCTCCTGGCCGAGGTCCTCGCCTGCGACTACGCCGACCCCGACCAGACGCCCGTCTTCGGCCCCGAGTCGGGCGAAGGCGGCAACCGGTCCGCCTTCGACGACGTGGACGATTTCGACGGTTGGACGGCCACGCCGCCCGAGGACGCCACCGGTACCGCCCTGGCCGGCTACGACGGATGGACCCGGACCGTCACGGTCGCCTACGCCGACCCGAACGATTACCTGGACACGGTCGGCAGCGACCAGGGCATCAAGCGCATCACGGTCACCGCCTCCTACGGCGGGAAGACGATGGCCGAACTGGTGGCCTACCGGACGGACTGCGAGCCGGACGAGGAATAGCCGGCGTCGGAAACGTCATGCGCGGTCGGTCTGAGCGGTTTAACCTTGGGTGGTAGCGCGGTGGTTCTCCGTAACCACCGCGCTTCATGCCGCCCCACGTTCGGCGGGCGGCGGGTGCCCCTCGGCTTCGCTCGGGACAGGCTCCGGCCCGCCGCGCCACCACCCGAACTTAAAACGGGCCCTCATCCCAAAACGGTGGTGGGCGTGAGGGCCTCGGCCTCGGTTCTGGGGCTGCCAGGGGCCGCCCCTTTCGCCCCGTCGCGTCGGCGTCGGCCCGCAGCCCTTCGGGCCTGGGGTGAGGCCGACGCCGACGCGACGGGGCTCCAGGGGCTTGTGGGGGCGTGTGGATGAGAGA
>JAWODB010000109.1:0-18439 GCA_046483505.1 Phycisphaerae bacterium | reverse complement strand
CGCGCGACCTGTCGCGGCACCCGGCCGGGCATCGCCGCCGCCCGCGTCCCCGGCCGCGCCGAGAACGGGAAGACGTGCATCCGCGCAAAGCCGGCCTCGCGGCAGACGGCCAGGGTCCGCTCGAAGGCGGCGTCCGTCTCACCGGGGAAACCGACGAGGACGTCGGTCGTGAGGGCGGGCTCGTCCAGCGCCGCGCGGACCCGCGCGACGGTCCGCAGGAACGCCTCCGCCGTGTACGGCCGGCCCATCTCTGCGAGGACCGCATCGTCGCCCGACTGGAGCGAGAGGTGCAGGTGCGGGCACAGGCGCTCGGGCTCGGCAGCCATGAGGTCCAGAAGCGCCGCGTCCACCTCCGTGGGCAGGATGCTGGAGAGGCGGAGGCGGCCGAGGCCCTCGACCTCCAGCAGCCGCGCCAGGAGGCCGGCGAGGGGGCTTCGATTGTCATTCCGAGCGAGCGCAGCGAGCCGAGGAATCTCGTCGTTGGGCCCAACAGCGAGATTCCTCCGCTCGCCGTCGCTTCGCGACGCCTCGGTCGGAATGACATCTTGACACTCATCCCGGGGCTCGAGATCGACCCCATACAGCCCCAAATGGATGCCGCAGACGACGATCTCGCGGAAGCCCTCAGCCACCAGGGCCGCGGCCCGGCGGGCGGCCTCCTCCGGCGGGACGGAGCGGACCTCGGGCCGCACCTTCGGCACGATGCAGTACGCGCACCCGCCGGGGCACCCGTCCTGGACCTTGAGCATGGCCCGGCTGCGGGGCTGGGAGGGGCCGCCGCACGCCGTGCCACGGATTGCTTGCCAATCCGTGTTCTGCGATCGTGGCGCACGGTTTGACGAGCAAACCGTGGCACCTGCGCGATGCGAGCCCCCTGCCTTTCGAGCCGGCTGCGGGAGCAGCCGGGCATCCCCATCCGGCGTGGCCGTCGGCCATGGAGGATGAGGATGTCCCGCCGCTTCCGCGGCGGGCTCGACCGACCGACCCGGCGCATCCGGCTCGGCACGCGCCGCCGCCGGCAGGCACCCCGTCTCGGCGAGGCGCGCCAGCAGCCGGTCCTTATCGGCGTCGACGGCCGCAAGGCCCTCGATCCGCCCGAGCGCCGCGTCGCCCGAGGCCGGATGGGCCGCGCACCCCGTCACCGCGACGGTCGTGCCGCGCCGGAGGGCCCGCCGGACCCGCTGGCGTCCCTGTCGGGCGGCCTCGGCCGTCACGCAGCACGTGTTGACGATGACGAGGTCGGCGTGGGCGCGGCGGCCGACCTGGACGAGGCCCCGCCGGCGGAGGCGGTCGGCCAGCGCGAACCCCTCCGTCTGGTTGACCTTGCAGCCGAACGAGACGATTTTGAAGGTGGTGATGGGCCCGTGCATATTGATGCGCATGCTCCGACGCCAGGGCGTCGCCGGCTCCGAGCCGCGATCGTCAGATCGCGGATTTCAGCCGGTGCAGCGACCGCCCCGCTCGCCGGAGTCGGCGGCACCGCAAAGTACCCGCAAACTCAGGTTCGCGGCTCGTCATTCACCCCCCGCCGTTGCCTCGGCCAGAGGAGGATGGCCAGCAGCACCCCCGCCAGGCCGAGCAGCCAGTACGGCGGCGTGGCGTTGTCCGTGTCGCGATCGGGGGCGGGGCGGAGCGAGAGCGGTTTGCCGGCCCGCACCCACGCCGTGTACACGAGGTCGGCCAGGTGAGCGGCGGCATGGCGGAGGGCGGCCGCCTCCGGCGAGCCTCGCCGCTCCAGTTCTCGCTTCAGCGCTTCATAGTAGGGCCGGGCCGCGGAGGCGTCCAGGTCCGCCAGGTCCTCCGGATGCTGGGCGGGATTGTACGTGGCCTCGCGGCGGGCGACGGTGTCGGCCTCCAGGATCGGCGCCACCTGCCCCCGGGCCGCGCGGGCCCAGTCGGCGAGGCGGGCGGCCGGCTCGCGGAGATACCGGACGGGCCGGCGGTCCTGGCGCATCGCCTCCGCGTAGAAATCGCGGTAGCGGCGCACCAGGCCGACGCCCACCGCCCGGTCGACGCCGTGGTTGCCGGTCAGGTGGCCGCCCGAGTTCTCCGTGACGCGCAGCGGCATGTGCACACCGATGGCCGCGCGGGCGAGGTCGCCGGCGGCGGCGAAGACGGCGTCCGGACCGCCGTCGGCCAGGGCGGTCGCCAGGGCGTCGAGGGCCGCCGTGGCCTGGCGCCCGGTGCCGGAAGAGGTGCCAGGCACCTGTGAAGACGTTAAAGGTGCCTGGCACCTTTCTCCCGGCGCTTGGTCTGAGGCGCCGGCCGCGGCGTCTCCGAAGACGGCCTCGCGCAGGCGCCGGCGGTGCGTCGGGGTGGCCAGGAGGCCGCGGAGCGGTTCGGGCAGGCGATCGAGGGCCTCATCGAGGAGGAGGGTCCGGGCGGCCTCGCCCCAGGCGGGGGGCCGTAGCGAGGGCTTGTCACTCCATGCGCCGGGTGCCACCGATTGCTTGCCAATCGGTGCCTGCTGATCGGAGAACACGGTTTGACAAGCAAACCGTGGCACCGGCGCGCTCGCCGTCAGGAGCGCCAGGGCGGCGAGGGCCGGAAAGCAAACGGCTCGCCGAGGCGAGCCGCTGCGGGGTCGCGTGCCGAAGGCCGAGGCGCGGGCGTTCATTCGCTGTCGGGTTTCGGTGGCGGCAGTTCGGAGTCGGCCGGGGCGAGTTCCGACAGTTGGGCCGACACGCCCGGCTGGACGGGCTGCAGTTGCATGCTCTTACGCAGATGCGTGATGGCCTTGTCCTTCTCGCCGGTGCGGAGCAGCATCTGGGCGTACTCGCGGTGGGCGGCGGGGTTCTCGGGGTCGGCGGCCACGGCCTTGGCCAGGGCGAGTTTGGCGTTGAACTCGTCGCCCCGGTCGTCGTAGAAGCGGGCCAGGTTGATGAACGCCTCGGCCGTGTACGGGTTCGACTGCGTCCCCTGGATCAGCATCTCGCGGGCCTGCTCGGGCTTGCCGAGCCCGAGGTAACAATCGGCGGCGTTCTTGTAGGCGGCCACGATGGAGGCATCGAGTTTGGTGGCCATCTGGTAGTTGAAGATCGCCTCCGACGGGTTCCCGATGGCCTGCTCGCACAGGCCGCGGTTGTAATAGTAGACGCCCACGTCGGGGTCCTGCTGGATGGCCTCCTCGAAGGCGGCGCGGGCCTGCGTGTAGTTGCCCGCGCGGTAGGCCTGCATGCCGGTCCGGTTGAACTTGAGGGCGGTTTCCTTGCAGCCGGCAACCAGGACGAGGACGACAGCCAGCATCGCCGCCGGCGTCGCCCGGCCGAAACCGCCCGAGCCCATCCTCCGAGAGATGCGTACGGAACGCGCACTGCCGCTGCGTGACGCCATGAGTCCCTCCTCTCGACCCGGGGCCGGCCGGGAGCGCCGACCGACCCTCCCGCAACGGTCGATTATGCTGACCGGGCGGACCGGGTTGCAAGGAAAAAGCCCGTTGGCGGCGTTTCGCTTGCAGAGGACGGCCTCCGGGGCGTATAATTGCCCTTTGCCGCTGCCGTGCGGCGAGCGACGATGGTCATGTCGATCAGGCCGCCGCATTGGACTTTACGATGTCATTCCGACCGAGGCCCTTCAGGGCCGAGCGGAGGAATCTCGTTGTCGGGCCCAACGACGAGGTTTCTCGACTCGGGCCTTTGGCCCTCGCTCGAAATGACATGCGTAGGACGCGGCGTCGCTCGCTCGGGACGACATCGTCAAGGCACCCGGCGCAGCGACTTGGCCCGGACGCCCCCGGAACCACGGACGCTCGGACGGCCTGTGCTGGCGAAGCGAATCATCCCGTGCCTCGACGTCGACCGCGGCCGCGTGGTCAAGGGCACCCGGTTCGTCGACCTCCGCGACGCCGGCGACCCGGTCGAGGTCGCCGCCCGGTACGACGCCGAGGGCGCCGACGAACTGGTGTTCCTCGACATCACGGCCTCAAGCGAGCGGCGGGATATTCTGCTGGACGTGGTCCGCCAGACGGCCGAAGAAATCTTCATGCCGCTCACGGTGGGCGGCGGCGTGCGGACCCTGGACGACATCCGCCGCCTCCTCCAGTGCGGGGCCGACAAGGTCTCCATCAACTCGGCGGCGGTGCGGGAGGCCGACGTCGTCCGCCGGGCCGCGCAAGCGTTCGGCAGCCAGTGCATCGTCGTCGCCATCGACCCGAAGCGGGTGGACGAGGACGGCCGCGAGGTCTGGCGGGTCCACATCGACGGCGGCCGGGTGCCCACCGGCCTGGAGGCCGTCGCCTGGGCCCGCGAGGTCGAACGCCTCGGGGCCGGCGAAATCCTCCTCACGAGCATGGACGCCGACGGCACCCGCGACGGCTACGACCTGGCCATGACCCGGGCCGTCGCCGAGGCCGTCACGATTCCCGTCATCGCCAGCGGCGGGTGCGGATCGCCGGAGCACATCGTGGAGGTGCTGACGCGCGGCAAGGCCGACGCGGCGCTGGCGGCGAGCATCTTTCACTACCGGCAGTACACGATCGCCGAGACGAAGGCGGCGCTGGCGGCGGCGGGCGTGCCGGTCCGCCCGACGCTCGACGCCGCCGGGGCGTGAGACGCCTCCGGCGCGCGACAGCCGTTCGGGCATCGGGCTCTTAACGCAGAGACCGCAGAGAACGCAGAGGACGGCGCAAACAGAGCAACAGCAACAACGGCACAAACGGAGGCACCGAAACAGCGACGGCAACGGGCTCAGGCGAAGCCCTTACGCCCGGCGCCTCCGGCGTGCTCAGCCTCTCGTCGTTCTCCGTTGTTCTCTGCGTTCTCCGCGGCCTCTGCGTTGAAAATCGAACCGCCGAACCGGCCCCACGCGCCGGACACGACAGCCAACGCTGGGAACCTGACGCATGCCGGAGCCGTCCGACACCGCGGCGCAGGAGTTCGACGGCCTGCTGGCGCTGGCAGCCGAGCAGGGCGCCTCGGACCTGCATCTGAAGGGCGGCCGGCCGCCCATGCTCCGCTTCGAGGGCGACCTCGCCCCGGCCGACCGCCCGGCCCCGGACGCCGCCGCCGTCGCCCGCATGGCCGAGGCCGTCATGGGCGACGCCGACCGCCGGCGCCTCGCGGCGCGAGGCCAGGCGGAGTTCTCCCGGGCCCTGGACGACGGCAACCGGTTCCGCGTCAGCGTGTACCGGCAGCGGGGGCGGCTCAGTATCGCCGTCCGGCGGGTCAACCGCGAGATCCCGACCTTCGGCGACCTCCACCTGCCCGTCGAGACGATGGAGCACCTGTGCGAGGCGCGGCAGGGCCTGGTGATCTTCACGGGCGTGACGGGGACCGGCAAGTCGACGAGCATCGCGGCGTGCCTCGACCGGATCAACGCCCGCCGCCGGTGCCACATCGTCACCATCGAGGATCCCATCGAGTACCTGCTGGCGGACCGCGAGGCGCTGGTCACGCAGCGCGAGATCGGCACGGACGTGCCCTCGTACGAGGCGGCGATGGAATCGCTCCTGCGGGCCGACCCGGACGTCGTCCTGGTGGGCGAGATGCGGTCCGCCGAGACGGTCGAGGGCGTCCTCCGGGCCGCCGAGACGACCCGCCTCGTCTTCACGACGACGCACGCGATGAGCGCCCCCGGGGCCGTGCGGCGCGTGCTCGATCTGTTCGAGGAGCGCCAGCGCCGTCTCGTGCGGGACACCCTGGCGGCCGGTCTCGTGGGCGTGGTGTGCCAGCGGCTCGTGCCGGCGGCCGACCCGAACGTGGGCCGCGTGCCCGCGACGGAGGTCCTGCGGGCGACGCCGGCGGTCCGCGCCGCCGTCCGCGCGGGCGAGACAGACCGCCTGGCGGACCTCGTCTCGGCCGGCGCCGCCGACGGCATGCACGACCTGACGCAGGACCTCGCGCGCCTGGTCCGCGAGGAGTGGGTCCAGCCCGCCGCCGCCTACGAGGTGGCGCCGAACCCGGAGGCCCTGAAGGTGGCGATCCGCGGCATCCAGATCCGCAAAGGGACCATGCGATGAGGGCCCCCGCCCGACACATCCCGCCGAGCCGCGAACGCAAGAAACGCGCCGGGCACGCCCGGCGGCTGAATGGGCTCACGGCGCTGGTGCTCGTGACCCTGCTATTCGCAGGCCTGGCTGCAACCGCCGTCGGCGCGACCGAGGGGGCCGCCGACGACGCCGCCGCCACGTATTACCCGACGGGTTTCCCGCCGCCGGAGATCGCCCGGCCGGGGGTGCCCGTCCCGGGCCTGGTGCGGGTGCTGCTGCTGCTCGGCTTCGCGGCGGGGGCCTTCTACGTCACCCACTGGGTCTTCATGGACACGCAGTTCGTGGGGACGGACCGGGCGCTGTGGAGCGGCGAGGCGCTGGGCGTCGGCCTCGTCTCGCTGGCGGTCGCGTTCCTGGTGCCGTGGCTGTACGTCGGCCTGCCGCTGGGCATCGCGATGTTCGGCGGCGCGGCGGCGGTGTACGTGGTGCATCGGAACGCGCGGGTCACGGCGCCGCTTCGGGTGCTGGGGCGCGCGCACCTGTCGCGGCTCGTGCGTCGCCGGGGGCAGGGGGAGCCGGGCGTCACGGCGGAACCGGCCGCCCCGGACGTCACCTTCCTGGGCTACGACGCGATTCCCCGCGTGCCGGAGGCCGACTCGTTCGAGCAGCGCCGGGCCGCCCTCGAACTGGCGCGGATGGTGCGGGAGGCGATCGACCGGGAGGCGGCGGCCGTCGGCGTCATCGCCCGCCCGCAGAAGGCCGAGGTCCGCCTGCAGGTGGGCAGCGAGATGGTGGCCGGCGACGACCTCGACCCGGCCCTGGCGGCCGAGGTCATCCGCACGATCAAGCGCCTGACGGACCTCGACCCGCGGCAGGTCCGCAGGCCCCAGGAGAGCCGCATCCAGGCCGTCGCCGACGGACGGACCTACGACCTCCGCATCAAGACCGCCGGGACGGTGCGAGGCGAGCAGGTGGCCGTCCGCATCCGCGACCAGGCCACCACGCGGCTGCGCCTCGAAGACCTCGGCATGACCGACGACCAGGTCCAGGCCCTGAAGGCGGCGCTGGATGCGCGGCCGGGCGTCGTCCTGGTGTCCGGGCCGAAGCACAGCGGCCTCTCCACCACGCTGCACGCGTGCCTGCGGCACTTCGACCGGTACGTCCACAACGTGGTGGCCTTCGAGCCGGCCGTCGACCTCGAAATCGAGAACGTCGACCACCTGGCCGTGGACCAGGAGGACGGGCCGGTGGCGGCGTCCGAGGTGCGGCAGCGGCTGCACATGGAGCCGGACGTGGTCGCCTTCGACGCCGTGCACGACGCCGACGTGGCCCGCGCGCTCTTGGAGGGCGGGGCCGACCGCACGCTCGTCCTCGGCCTCCGGGCCGCCGACGCCACCCAGGCGCTGGCGCGGCTGGTCGGGCTGCTCGGCACGGCCGAGCCGCTCGCCCGGCGCCTCCAGATCGTGACGAGCCAGCGGCTGGTGCGGCTGCTGTGCCCGGCGTGCAAGGAGGCGTACCGGCCGAACCCGGAGTTCCTCCGCAAGGCCAACCTGGCGGTCGAGGCGGTCGAGGTGCTGTACCGGCCGCCGTCGCGGACCGAGGTCACGAAGGGCCACGTGGCCGTGTGCCCCGAGTGCCGGAACCATCGGTACGTGGGGCGGACGGGCCTGTTCGAACTGATGCCGCTGGACGCCGAGGGCCGCGGCCTCCTGGCCCGGCGGGCGCTGACCGCCCTCCGGACCCACTGCCGCAAACTCGGCATGCGGAACCTCCAGGAAGAGGGCCTCCGCCTCATCCTGGAGGGGCGGACGTCGGTGGAGGAAGTGCTCCGCGCCATCAAGATGGGTTGATCTGAAAGAGTGGCCCGGCGATTGTCGTTCCGACCGAGGCGTCGCAAAGCGACGGCGAGCGGAGGAATCTCGCTGTTGGGCCCAAAAGCGAGATTTCTCGACTCGGGCCTTCGGCCCTCGCTCGAAATGACATCGTACATGCACCCGGCGCAGAACGTGATCGCAAGGAATCCAAGACCGTGCTGCTGAACCTCCTGGGACTGCTGGCCGTCGCCGCGGTCGCCGTCTTCGGCGCCCTCCAGCGCCTCTACGGCGCGGTGGTGATGCTGGTGTCCCTGGTGCTGGGCGGGGCGGTGGCGGCCGTGCTCGGACCGGCGCTGGCCGACCTGCTGGGCGGCGGTGCCGGGCCCAGGGACACGTGGTGGTACACGGCGGACGCCGTCGCGTTCTGGGCGGTCCTGTGCCTGGTCTTCCTCGGTCTGCGGACCGCGGGGCACCGCCTGCTGCCGAACGAGCCGCCCCTGCCGACGGCGGCCCAAACGGCCGGCGGCGCCGTGGCCGGCGCCGTGGCGGGGTACCTGGCCGTCGGCCTCTGCCTGATCATCGTCCAGATGCTGCCGCTGGCCCCGTCGGTGCTCGGCTACGAGCCGTTCCGGTACCGGGAGGGCGCCAGCCGCAACAACCCCGAACGCATCGAGCGCGGCGACGTGCTGTGGCTGGCGCCGGACCGGGCGGCGGTGTGGCTCCTGGACGCCGTGACGGGCGGCGCGGTGCTCGGCCGCTACGGCGACGCGTACCCGCCGGAGCGGCTCCGGCCGCCGGAATATCAGCCCGCGGTCGACACGGACGACTTCCTGTACTACCATTGGTATCGGCGCTGGCAGGCGATCCGGTGGCGGACGGGCCGCGTGATGGGGCCGGTGACGGAGGTCCCGCCGGGCCAGGAAGGCCTGCGCGGCCTGGCGCTGAAGCGCGCCCGCGAAGGCGTCCTGTTCGGGATGGACCTGGAGGTCTCGTTCGCCGTCCGGTCGGAGAAGGTGCCGGGGTTCGCGGACGTGCCGGCGCCGGACGGGCACGAGTTTCTTCAGGTCCGCCTGCGGATGAAGCCGGAGGGCCGGCTGCCGCGGACCATCGACTCGGCCCAGTTCCGCCTGGTGGACGCTTCCGGCGAGCCGGTGGCCGACCGGCCGCTCGTCACCGGCGACGCCCGGAAGGCCACCGAGGCGGGCGCACCGCCGCGGGCCTTGGGGTCGGCCGAGCGCCCGCACGTCGTGCTGCGGAACCCGCGGTTCACGTTCCCCGGCGACGGCGACCGGGGCGCCTACGCCGCCACCGGCCTGCGGCTGGAGTTCACCGAGCCCGGCCAGTACGCGACGCGGACGCTCGTCTTCACGGTGCCGGCGTCGCTGCCGACGGACGGCCTGCGGCTGTACATGGACCCGCAGGTGCCGCCGCTGGCGGAGGTGAATCAGGAGACGTGGCCCGAGGCGCCGGCGTCGACGAAGTAGCGCGGCGCGCCCGTGCCACGGCCGGCCTTGTCCGGCCGTGCGCTGCGAAGGTCCCGGCGGATGGCACGCTTTCGCGATGGCGCGAAACCATGGCACCCGCGAAGGTTCCCGGCCACCGGCTTCGCTCATGGCCGGGCGTTGACAAAACCGTTCGAACCTGTAAGGGAGTCACCCGACGCATGAACGACCTCGTCAGACACGTATGCGACCTGGCCAGGCGGCGCGGCGTGGACTTCGCCGACGCCCGGGCGGTCCAGCGGCACGGCGAAAGCGTGCTCGTGCAGGACGGCCGGGCCGACAAACTGGCCGCCTCCTCCGACCGCGGCCTCGGCGTCCGGGTGCTGGTGGGCCGGGCGTGGGGCTTCGCTTCGGCCGACAGCCTCGACCGCCGGCGGGCCGAGGCGTGCGTCGACGACGCCATCGCCCTGGCCAGGGCCTCGGAGGCGTTCGTGACGGACCCGGCGCGCATCGCCGCCGTCGAGCCCGTCGTGGCGGAGGACCGGACCGAGCCGGAGGTCGCCCCCGGCGCGATGCCCGTGGCCGAGAAGATCGACCGCCTCCTGGAATACGAGCGCGCCGGCCGGGCGGCGGCCTCGAACGGCCACCAGATCGTCAACTCCATCGTCAGTTACGCGCAAGCCTGGCACGAGGAGGTCCTGGCGAACACCGAGGGCACGCTCCTCCAGTCGGCCGGCAGCCGGGCCGTCGCCACCACCCTGTTCGTGGCGACGGACGGCGAGATCCTCCAGCGCGGCACGGAGCAGCGCGGCATCGTGGGGGGGGCCGAACTGCTGCGCCGCGTCGAGCCGGAAGGCTTCAGCGTGCGGGCGGCCGAGAAGGCGCTGGCGGCCCTGGAGGCCCGGCCCGCCCCCGCCGGACGGTTCACCGTCCTCTTCCACCCGTCCATCACGGGCCTGCTGGTGCACGAGGCCCTGGGCCACAACGCCGAGGCCGACGCCGTCTGGGCCGGCGAGAGCATCCTGGAGGGCCGGCTGGGCGAGGCGATCGCCTCGCCCGCCGTCTCCGTCTACGACGACTCGACGCTGGCGGGGCACTTCGGCTCGTTCGCGTACGATTCGGAGGGGACGCCGGGGCGGCGGCGGCCGATCATCGAGGGGGGCCGCCTCGTCGGCTACCTCCACAGCCTGGAGACGGCCGCCAAGTTCGACGCCGCCCCCACCGGCAGCGCCCGGGCCGAGAGTTACGACAGCCGGCCCATCGTCCGCATGTCGAACACGTTCCTGGAGCCGGCCGGCACGGACGCCGGCGTGCCGCTCGGGGAGATGATGCGCGGCATCGACCGCGGCATCTACCTGGAGGACGGGCACTGGGGGTACGTGTTCGTCCAGAAGGGGCAGTTCATCTGCCACGCGGGGCAGGCGCACATGATCGAGCACGGCCAGGTGGGCGAGCCGCTGAGGGACGTCTCGATCTCGAGCCTGACCCTCGACGTCCTCCAGAACATCGACGCGGTGGGGGACGATTTCGAGATGAAGATGCCGGGCATGTGCGGCAAGGACGGGCAGTCGGCCCCGACCGACTGCGGCGGACCGCACGTCCGTGTCCGGGACGTCGTCGTGGGAGGCCAGCACACGCTATGACCGACGAGGCCCTCAACTACCTCGACCTTGCGCAACACTGCGTGGAGCGGGCCGTCGCCGCCGGCGCCGAATGGTGCGACGTGGCGGCCGGCACGGCCCGCGACATCAGCGTCACGATCCAGAAGAGCGGGATCAAGAGCGCCGACGCCGGCCGGGGCGAGGACGCCGCCATCCGCGCCTTCGTCCAGGGCGGGATGGGCTACGCCGCCGTCACCGGCCGGGATCGCCGGACCATCGACGAGGCGGTCGACCGGGCGGTGGCGCTGGCGAAGGAGGCGACGGCGGACCCGGACTTCCGCCGCCTGCCCCCGCCGCAGCCGAAGCCCGAGGTCGAGGGCATCTTCGACGACACCGTGGCCGGCCTCAGCGTGGCCGAGGTCGTGGCCATCGCCGTGGCGAACATCGAGGCCGCCCGCGACATGGAACCGGACGTGAACCTTTCGGGCGGCGTGGCGCTCTCGGTCGGGCGCGGGGCGCTGGCCTCCTCGACGGGCGTGGCGCTTCAGTCCCGCGCGACGGAGGTGTCGGCCCGCCTGTCGGCCCTCTTGCGCCGCGACGGCGACGCGGGGTACTTCTACGAGTTCGACTTCGGCCGGAACCTGGCCGATTGCGACCTGGAGGCCGTCTCGGTCGGGGCGGTGGCAGGCGCGCGGCGGTTCCTGGGGGCGAAGCGGATCGCCTCCGGCCGGCGGACGCTCGTCCTGGGTCCCCTGGCCGCCTACGGCTTCCTGGGCCGCCTCGTCGCCGCCGCCAATGCCGAGAGCATCCAGCGCGGCCGGAGTTTCCTTTGCGGCAAGGAGGGCGAGCGTATCGCCGGCGCGTGCCTGACGATCGTCGACGACGGCCTCGTGCCACGGGGCGTCCGGTCCGGCGCCCACGACGGCGAGGGGACCGCCCGCCGGCCGCTCACCGTCATCGAGGAGGGGCGGCTGGCGCACCTGCTTCACAACTCCTACACCGCCGGGAAGGCGGGCACCGAGAGCACGGGCCACGGCACGCACACGGGAGGCATCAGCCCGACGAACCTGCGGCCGGCTCTTGGAGAACGAACGGCCGACGACCTGCTCGCCGAGGTCGAGGACGGCATCTACCTGGAGAGCGGCGAGATCCGGCCGGACCCGGCCAGCGGCGACATCTCCGCGTCCATCGACTTCGGGTTCCTCGTCGGGAAGGGCGAACGGGTCCATCCTGTGGAGAGCACGATGCTGGGCGGGAACGTCTTCGACCTGCTCCAGCGCCTGGACGCCGTCTCGAGCGACGCCCGCGAGGAGCCGGGCATCCTGATGCCGACGCTCCGCATCGGAGACGTGCAGATTGCGGGGTCGGAGTAGAGGGCGGCCGTACGCCAGCCTACATCGCACCGCCGGCAAGCATTTCACATGCCTCTACGAACCGCTTTGCCGCGGCGAGCGCCTCCCGCGCCTGCTCGTCGGTCACGTGATCCGTCTCGCCGTAATCGCCGATATTCCTGAGTTCGAACAACCAGTCGATCGCGCGACCGTGTTCCGGTTCGAGGCGGCCCGTCCGTACGAAGTTCTTGTGGACGGCGGAAAGGACGGCGCTATGCTTCGAGAAGTCGCAACCCTCAGCCAAGAGCAACGCGCATGCCGCATAGAACGCGGCGTAGTAAGCACGAGAGGCGGCGAAATCCGCATAGCCGTTGTCGAGAAGCGTTTGGGCGGCATCCAGGGAGTCCGTCGCGCGATCCGAATAGCGCGGACTCGCTCCAGGCGGTCGAAGTCCGTCAAATCGCCACTCCCTCGCGCTGGACGTTACGATAGAGTTGAAGCCGACCCGCCTCGTAGTCGTCGAGGGACGCGGCCTTGGCCGAGATGTAACGGTCCGAGTCCAACTGCACGTCGTACAGAAGGTCCGCCAGAACACGGGCTTCGCGAACCACGTCGACGGACCCATCCAGCACCACAAGTAAGTCGATATCGCTGTCGGGCTGGGCGTCGCCCCGCGCCACCGAGCCGAACACGAGGACCTTCCGCAGGCGGTCGCCGTAATGCTCGGATAACCGCTCCCGACACCGACGAATCGTCTCTCGCGCGTCATCCATAAGGCACCGCAGACAGTATGCGCGGCCGGACGACGGGATGCAAGCCCGCACGTCCTGCCGGCCACCGTCGCGCTCAACGAGGGGCCAGGTAGTCGGCCACGATGCCGTCGGGAAAGGCCGCACGCTCGCGGCCCACTTCGATGCGGCCGCCCGTCGGTTCGGCCGCGAAGCGAATCCTCGTCTTGCCGACCGTCACCGTCACCACCTCTCCCTGAACCTCGGCCGTCGCGGGCTCGACCGAGTCGACGTCGGCGTCCGTCGCCGTCAGGACGTGCAGGAACCGCGTCTCGGCCTCGGCCTGGCGGGGCGAGTGCTCGATGCGGCACACGGGGGCGGGGCCGGTGTCGCGCGCGGGCGGATACGCCTTGCCCCCGTAGCGATACAGGTCGTCGCCGGCGACGACGCGGGCCAGGGCGTCGCGCGGCAGGAGCGTCTGGACGAACAGCCGCCCCTTGCCATTGGTGATGACCAGGTGCGGCGGCCGCTCCGACGGTACCTGCATGGCCTGGAGCAGCCAGGTCTTCTTGAAGGCGGGGTCGGTCGACCGGACGCGGTCGAAGATGACGAACGTCCCCGGCCTCAGGTACACGATCTCGCGCAGGAACCGCTCGACCTTCTTCGGCGAGTAGGCCCGCGTGCCGTCACCCGCCACGTACAGGTACGGCCCGGCGTCCTGGAAGGCCACGAGGTCGGCGATGTCGTACAGGCGGCGGTCCTTTTGCCAGGCGGCGGGGTCCGTGACGGCCCCGTTGTGATGCGGCCAGTCGTGATGCTGCCCGCCGTCGTTGCCCGTGACGTTGCCCGCCCGGAGGGCCGGCCAGGTCTCGTCCGGGTCGTGGACGAGGATCGTGTTGTGCGCGATGGTCCGCAGGTGGTAGTTGACGTCGTGCGGCGAGCCGAAGCCGTCGTAGTGGCCGCCGTCGCCGGCAAGTTCCTCGTGTCGGTAGATGAGGAAGTGCCCCACGTCCAGGTGCTGGTGGGCCGTGAACCGGTCGCCGCACGTGAAGAAGAAGTGCGTGGCCGTCTCGTCCCACCCGCTGCGCGCGTAGACGTAGCCGGGCCCCGGACTGACGTGCGACAGGCGGAAGCCGGCCAGGTCGCCCTTCGGCACGGACGGGTCGCGCCACAGGAAATCCTTGTAGGCGTAGACGCCCACGCCGGACCGCGGCGTGGTCTCGTTGAACGCGCGGACGGCCTGGTGGGCGGGGTCGTCGCGGAACCGGTTGACGAGGATCCGCCGGGCCGAGAGGGCCTTGTCGCGGTCGCCGCCGAAGACCCGCCCTCCGCCGTCGCCCATCGGAATGGGCCGGCGCGAGCCGTACTCCCTGATGCCGGGATACATCTCGAACATGCTCGCGACCGCGCGGTGCCGGTAGAACGCCGGTGCCAGGGCGACGTAGTCGGCGCCCTCCGAGTGGCGGGCCGCCTCGCAGAAGAAGAGCCACTCGTAGAGCCAGTAATGGATGTAGTACCCTTCGGCCCATCCACCGCCGGCGCCGGCGAGGGCCAGGGCGGGGGCGGCGCGCGCCTCATACTCCCGCTCCAGCCGAGCCAGGATGTCGCGGGCCCGCGGGTTCTCGTCGTACGCCGCGTAGCACGCCAGGCCGATGCCCCACCACTTGTACCCGTACCACCCGTTGTGGAACACGTGCGTCTCGCTCCGCGCGTTGGCGTCGACCGTTTTGTTGACGTACCGATGGAACGCGGCCCGCTCGTCGGCGGTCCAGTGCGCGTGGCACAGGTCGTAAACGACGGCGCAGCGCGCAACGTCGCTGCCGAACGGCGTGTGCCCCTTCCTGACGGGCCCGCGGACGTACGTCATGGCCTTCTCGATGGCGCGGCGGCCGAGGTCGGCGTCGCCCTCGATGGCCGCCACCAGTGCCATCGAAATCATCTTGGCGTGGTCGTCGGCCTTCCGCTCGCGGGCCACGGCGACGGTGCGGCGATAGGCCTGGGGCCGCTCGCGGGCCAGTTGCCGGAGCCGCTCGCGCGACCCGAGCAGGCGGGGATGCGCCTTCGGCACGGGGTGACGCTTCGGTATCGCCGCCCGGCCGGGGCTCGGCCATGGCAGGAGGGCGGCCAGGGCGGCGACGAGGGCACAGAGCAGACGGCGCGGCATCGCGGGGCTCCCGGAAACGAGCGCAGCCCGATGATACGCCCGCCGGTTCGGGCCCGCAACACATCGGCCATTGAAAACCCGCCGCGTGCGGCGTAGACTCTACTTTCTGGACTCGTGGGAGACGCTGCGCCGCCATGCCCCGCATCGCCATCCTGGGTTCGACCGGCTCCATCGGGCGGATGACGCTGGAGGTCCTGGCCTCGCTGGGCCCGGCGTACGAGGTCGTGGCGCTGGCGGCCGGCCGGCGGGTCGAGGCGCTGGCGTCGCAGGCCATCGAGACGGGCGCCCGCCTGCTCGGCGCGGCCGACGAGGCCGCCGCCGAGGCCCTCCGCCGCGCCCTGCCGGAGGGGGTGACGCCCGAGATCGTCGTCGGGCCGGAGGGCCTGGCGGACCTGGCCGCCCGCGACGAGGTCGACGTGGTCGTCTCGGCCGTCGTGGGCGGGGCGGGGCTGTCGGCGGCGCTGGCGGCCGCGCGGGCCGGCAAGCGGCTGGCCCTCGCGAACAAGGAAGCCCTCGTCATGGCGGGCGACCTTCTGATGGCCGAGGCCGACGCCGGCGGTGCCGAGGTCCTGCCCGTCGACAGCGAACACTCGGCCGTCTACCAGGCCGCCGCCGCGGGGCGCCGCGGTGAAGTCCAGACCGTCACACTGACCGCCAGCGGCGGGCCGTTCTACCGCCGGCCGGACGCCGACCGCGACGCCGTCACCCCGGACGAGGCCCTCGATCACCCCACGTGGTCCATGGGCCGCAAGATCACCATCGACTCGGCCACCCTGGTGAACAAGGCGCTGGAGGTGATCGAGGCCCATCACCTGTTCGGCCTGGAGGCGGACCGCATCCGTGTGCTGATTCACCCGGAGTCGACGGTGCACGCGCTGGTGGAGTTCGTGGACGGGTCGGTCATGGCGCAGTTGGGCCCGCCGGACATGCGGACGCCCATCCAGTACGCGCTGACGTGGCCCGAGCGGCGCCCGTCTCCCTGGCCGCGGCTCGACCTGGCGGCGATGGACGGCCTCCACTTCGAGACGCCGGACATGGCCCGCTTCCCGGCCCTTGACCTCGGCTTCGAGGTGGTCCGCCGGGGCGGGACGGCCGGGGCGGTCTTTTCGGCCGCCGACGAGGTGGCCGTCGAGGCGTTCCTGGCGGGGCGCATCCGTTTCAGCGACATCGTGCGGCTGGCCGACCGGGTCCTGCGGACCCACCTGGCCGGCGGGGCCGACGCGCCCGCCGGCGACATCCACAAAGGTTGGTCGGCCGAGCCCGACCTGGAAACGATTCTGAAGGCCGACGCCTGGGCCAGAGAGGAAACCGAAACGTGCCTGACTTCGTATACGTCCTCCAAGTAGTCGTCGCGTTCGCGCTGGTGATCTTCGTGCACGAACTGGGCCACTTTCTGGCAGCCAAGTGGTGCGGGGTGCACGTGCGGAAGTTCGCCATCGGCTTCGGCCCGCCCCTCGTGAAGTGGCAGCCCGGCGAGACGGAGTACTCGCTCCGGCCGATTCCCCTGGGCGGGTTCGTCGACCTGGCCGGCGAGCACCCCGACGTCGACGAGGAAGACAACCCGCGGGCCCTGTGGCGGCGGCCGGCGTGGCAGCGGGCCACCGTCTTCAGCGCGGGCGTGGCGATGAACGCCGTCCTGGCGCTCGTCCTCTTTACCGTGGCGCCGATGGTCGGCATGAAAGTACCGGCCCCCGTCATCGGCGACGTGGAGGCGGGCAGCCCCGCCGCCGAGGCCGGCATCCAGCCCGGCGACCGCATCCTCCGCATCAACGACGAAAAGGTCCAGTCGTTTCAGGACGTCCAGTTCGTGGTCGTGCTGGGCGGGAAGGGCACCTCGCACCGGCTGACCCTGGAGCGGCCCGGCGGGCCGGACGGGTCGCCCCGGCGCCTCCAGGTCACGGCCGTGAGCCGGCAGGGGCAACTGGGCGCCGCCATCGGCGTCGGGCCGGAGTGCAAGCCCGAGATCCTGGGCCTGGCCGAGAGTTCCCTCGCCGCCCAGGCCGGCCTGGAGGAGGGCGACCGCATCCTGGCCGTGGGCGGCCGGCCGGTCGAAACGGCCCGCGGCCTGCGTGCGGCCCTGGAGGACGTCCCCGCCGGCCCGCTGACCCTGAAGATCGAGCGCGACGGCCAGACGCAGGACCTGCGGGTCGACCCCTCGGACCTGAAGACCTACGAGCACGGGATGCAGTGGCCCGTCCGTGTCAAAGCGGTGGTGGACGACTCCCCCGCCGAGAAGGCCGGCATCGAGGCCGGCGACCGCGTCGCCGCCGTCGCCGACACGGCCTGGCCCGACATGGACACCCTCGTCGAGACGATCCAGGCCGCCGGCGCGGGGAATCCCGTCCGCCTGGTCCTCTGGCGCGACGGGAAACGCGTGGAGGTCACCGCGCGGCCGGAGGTGGCCGAGGGCGAAGAGAAACCGCGCATCGGCATCCACCTGGAACCGGCCCTCGACGAGCCCGTCCAGGTGGGGTCCGTGGAAGACGGCGGACCGGCCGAGCAGGCGGGCATCCGGCCGGGCGACGTCATCGTCGGCGTCGGCGAGAACGGGAAGGCCCCCGACGACTGGAACAGTCTCCTGGAGCGGCTGTGGAGGGCCCAGGGCAAGCCCGTTCCCCTGACGCTGCGGCGCGGCGAGAGCGAGGTGACGGCCACCTATCGGCCCGAGGCCGTGCCCCACGAGCGGCTCGCGCTGCCGGCCACGCAGGTCCAATTTCAGCCGCTGTACGTGCCGTTGCCGCGCATCGGCAGCCCGGTGGCGGCGGCGAAGCGCGGCATCCGGCGCACGCTCGTCTGGTTCCACCGCATCTACCTGAACCTGAAACTGCTGGCCACGGGCGACCTGACGACCAAGTCCCTGGGCGGCCCGGTCATGATCGCGCGCATCTCGTATCAGCAGGCCTCGCACGGCCCCGGGACGTTCATGAACTTCTGGGCGATGATCTCGGTCATGCTGGCGGTCGTCAATTTCCTGCCCGTGCCCCCGTTCGACGGCGGACACGTCCTGTTCGTCCTGATCGAGAAACTCAAGGGCGGGCCCGTCAGTATGAAGGTGCGCGGGGCCATCTGGGGCGCGGGGTGGCTGGCCGTCCTGGCCCTCTTCCTGCTGATCACCTGGCAGGACATCAGCCGCCTGATCGGGGCCTGGTGATCGGGGACCCCGTGCGGCCCGGCCGGCTTCTGTGTGGCCCGGCCGGCCTTGCCCGGCCGGGAGAACACGGCGGGTGCCATGCTTTCGCGCCTTCGCGAAAGCATGCGCTTGGCGCGCCCGTGACACACGCTTTCCGGGCAGCGCGAAAGCGTGCCACCCGTCTGTGCCGCCTCACCCACGAGGCATCAGGCCGGCGAGCGCCTCGGCCGCCGTTTCGAGCCGCCCCTCGGCCAGGTACCCGGCTGCGCGGCGCAGGGCCTCCGCGTGTTCTTTCGTCAACGG
>JAWODB010000087.1:0-12179 GCA_046483505.1 Phycisphaerae bacterium | reverse complement strand
GATGAGTTGTTCTGGCGTCGCCTGGCCTTCGTCCTCGAGCGTGTCCGCGCCGCCCCCGAAGAGGTCGCCGAAGCCTCCGCCGCCGCCGCTCGCGGCCTGGGCGGCCGCCTGCGTCACGTCGCCCATGTCGAAACGCGGGGCGTCCTTGAAATCCGGAATCTTCGCCAGGTGCAGCCGGATGCTGTACGACTTCGTGATGAGCGGCAGCCACGACTTCTCGACCGTCGTGATCAGGACGTACCCCGGCCCGATGCGGTAGCCGACGCCCTGCGGCAGGATGAGTTCAATCGCCTTCTCGTACGTGATGCCGCTGACCTTCAGCGTGACGGTGCGGCTCTCCAGGTCCAGGCCCTGTTCCTCGAGGGCCTTATCGAAGATGATCGAGAAGTTGCCGATCTCGGCCAGGTACTCCAGGACGTTCTTGACGCTGGTCCGCTCGAAGTCCAGGCCCGGCCGGCTCCGCAGCCGCGAGGCCACGGTCCGCACGACGCGGCCGTGGTCCCGCCGCAACTGGCGGATCCTGGCCCGGCGTTCGGCCGGGTCCGTCGGCATCTCGACCATGACCTCCTTCGGCCACTGGACGCGCTTCTCGGCCCCTTCGACCGCTTTGACGGTGGTGCCGCCGGCCGGGCGCGTGGGGGTCGCGCTCGCGGGGGAGCCGGCCGCACCCACCAGAAGCACAACGAGGACAACCGATACGGTGGGACGGAACATGGCGCGTCTCCTTCCTGGCTCGTTCCATCCCATTATACGAGTGGGCGGCCGATGCGCTGACGTGATTTCACCCAAGGCGGTGTGGCCCGGCCGGTCTTGCCCGGCCGGGAGAGCCGCCGTGTGCCGCGCGGTGGGCACGACTGCCCACCGCGCAGCGCCCGCTTCCGCGCAAGTCCCTTTTGACAAACGGTTTACGACCCCCCCTTCCCCACCACGCGGCCGCCCTTGTACGTCGTGCCGCGCCACGTGATGCCCGCCAGCCCCAGCGCCCGCACCAGCGCCCCCGCCTCGAACGCCAGCACCAGGACCACCGCCATCGGGTAGAACACCAGGCACCACGGGTTCGCCCGCCCCAACTGGAAGAACCGCCGCATCGTCACGAGCAGGAACACGACCGCCGCCGCCGACAGGCCGAGCGTCGCAAGGACCCACGCCTCCCGCACCCCCGCCGCCGCCGCCCCCGCCGACCCCGCCAGGGCCAGGTACGGCACGAGCGTAAAGGTGCCGGTGGCGGCCAGGACCACGAGGAGCAGCCCCGGCCGCTTGAACGCCCCGCTGTAGATGCGGGCCCAGCCGCGGTACATCGCCCCCAGCGAATCGTACATCCGGGTCGTGAACAGGTCGCGCCCGACGGCGTTCAGCAGGCGGTGCCCGGCCCGCTTCACGCACCGGGCCATGGCGATATCTTCGACCATCTCGTTCCGGACGGCCGCGTGGCCCCCCACCGCCTCGTACGTCTCACGCCGCATGAGGATATATTGGCCATTCGCGAAGGCCGTCCGGCGGTCCGGGTCGTTCACCCACCCGGGGCGGAACCACGCCGCCAGCACCGACCCCGCCACCGGCTGGACCGTGTTCTCCCAGAACCCGTGCATCTCCAGCACCGGCCACAGGCTGAGGACGTCGCCGCCCGCGTCGGCCAGGAAATGGACCCCCGCCCGGACGCTGTGCGGCGCCTGCCGGCAGTCGGCGTCGACGAACAGCAGCCACCGCCCCCTCGCCTCCGCCGCCCCCACGTGCATGGCGTGCGGCTTGCCGAACCACCCCTCCGGCAATTCGGTCACCTGGACGAGGCGGACCCGGCCGTCGCCCTCCGCCACCCGGCGCACGATCGCCGCCGTCGCGTCCCGGGACCGGTCGTCCACCACGATGACCTCCAGGTCCGGGTAATCCTGCGCCAGCAGCGTCTCCAGGGCCGCCTCGATGTTCCCTTCCTCGTCCTTCGCCGGCACGACGACCGAGACCAGCCCCTGGGGCGGCACGTCGGGAATCGTCTCGGCCGAGAGGACCGGCCCGCGGGTCCGCGCCGAGTACACCGTCGCCGTCCGCACCAGCCACACCAGCAGCACGAGGCCCACCAGGGCCGGCACCAGCCATGCGATGACGGTCATGCGTCCTCCCCGGCCCGGCCCGCGGCCCCGGCGCGTCCGTGCCAGGCGGCCCGGGCGGCGTCGAGGACGGTCCGGACGGCCACGCCTCCCTGCTCCGCCGCCCGCAGGCAATCCTCGTATTCCGGGCTCGCCGTCACGACCCCCCCCGCCCGGCTGCCCACCTTGATGCGGACCGGCCCGTACGGCGTTGGGACCTCGACGTGCGTCCGCGTGAGCAGGCTCCGCTCCACCCGCCGCCGCCGCAGGCCGAACGTCGGCGTGTGGACGAAGACGGCCTCCTCCACCGCCGCCCGGACCCCGTCGTCCGCCAGGCACGCCAGGACCACCCCCGGCCGGCCCTTCTTCATCGTCACGGGGGCGAGCCACACGTCCCGCGCCCCGGCCGCCAGGACGGCCTCGGCGGCGGCGGCCATCGCCTCGCCCGTGGCGTCGTCCAAATTCGCCTCGATGAGCCAGAGGGTGTCACGCTCAGCCTCGATGGTGGCACTGGCGCGGCCGAGCACTACGCGGACGCAGTTCGCCACGTGCTTGCCCGTCCGCCCCCCTGCCCCGTAGCCGACGGCTTCGGGCACCATCGGCGGCATCGGCCCGAACGCCTCCGCCAGGGTCACGAGGATGGCGGCCCCGGTGGGCGTGGTCCGCTCGCCCCCTTCCCCGCATTCGGCCGTCGGGCACCCGCGGACGAGTTCCACCACGGCCGGCGCGGGCACGGGAAGCCGCCCATGCGCCGCTTCGACATATCCCGAACCCATAGGAAGCGGCGAGCAGACGAGCCGCTCCGCCCCGAGCAGCGCCAGGCCCGTGACCACTCCCGCGATGTCGACGATGGCGTCCACGGCCCCCACCTCGTGGAACTGGATCGCCTCCACCGTGGTGCCGTGGACCGCCGCCTCCGCCTCCGCGAGGCGGCGGAAGATCGCCTTCGCCTGGGCCGCCGCCGGGCCGGGCAGATCGCCGGCGTCGAGAATCTCGACCACCTCCGCCAGTCCCCGGTGGGCGTGATGGGCGTGGGCGTCCACCCGCACTTCGGCCCGCGTGGCCCGCAGGCCGTGACGGACCTCCTCCCGCACGTCCAGGTCGTATCCCGAGACGGGCAGGCTCGCCAGGTGCTGCCGCAGGGCCGCCTCGTCCGCCCCGGCGTCCAGGAGGGCCCCGAGGAGCATGTCGCCGGCCGCCCCGGCGAAGGCGTCCACGTAGATCAGCGCCATGCAATTCTCCTGCTGTAAGACCCCGCACCCCCTACCGCTCTTCACCCGCCGCGGCACCGCCCGCCTTCGCGGCCAGTTCCCCGACGGCCCGGTTGTACGCCTCCGGCCCGAAGACGACTCGCTTCACGTACACGAGGTCCTCCAGCGTATCGCCCAGCGGCCCCTTCTGCCGCTTGTGCAGGATGAGCCGCTCGCGTTCCCCGTTGTGCTCCACGTACAGCGGCTGCCCGAGGATGTGTCCGACGACCTCGTGCCCGTTCCGCAGCGTCAAACGCCACTTCAACATGCGGACGGGGTACGACTTCCCCGTGTAGACCTTCTCCGGGCTCCCCGCGTCCTTGAACCGCCACTGCTTATCCACGCGGGCCCACTCGACGACCGCCTCGATTGCCGACAGCGCCGGCACGGGCACGTACTCGTAGACCTGGCGGTCGAGGTTGTAAGTTTTGAGCCGCTTGGCCCGCGTCGTGTAGATGTGCCCGGGCACCTTCAGGCCGCTGGAGAGTTCGACGTATCCCGGCACGGCGTCCCGCCGCCGGGGCCCCGCCTGCCGGCCGCCTCCGAACGGACTCGTCGCTTCGCCGCCGCCCGCCGCGGCCTCGGGTTCGACGAACCGGATGTCCCCTTCGCCGGCGCGGACGCCCCGCCCCGCGGCCGTCATCGCAAGGAGGACCGCCAGAGACGCCCCCATCGCCGCGACCCGCCACCAGGTCGGCCCCATAACCGTCTCCCTCGCCACGGGACGCTTGACACGTCCGCCCGCCCCTTCCATACTACGCCGCATGAACCGCATCGGCCTCCTCGGCGGGACGTTCGACCCCATCCACCTGGGGCATCTTATCCCGGCCATGTACGCGTTCAACCATCTTCGGATGGACCGGCTCCTGCTGATTCCGTCGGCCTCGCCGGTGCACCGTCCGCGGCACCGGCCGGCGCCGGCGGCGGACCGCCTCCACATGTGCCGTCTGGCGGCCGCCTCGCTGCCGGGGTTCGAGGCGTCGGCCATCGAGGTCGACCGCGACGAGCCGTCCTTTACGGTCCTGACGCTCCGGCGGCTGCGGGATTCGGTCGGCCCGGACGCCGACCTCGTCCTCCTGGTCGGCGAGGACAACCTGCCCACGCTGCACACGTGGCGGGAGGCCGCCGAGATCTTCCGCCTGGCGACCGTCGCCCTGATGCCGCGGCCGGGATGCGAGGCGCCGGACCTGGCGCCCCTGCGGGAGGCGCTCGGCGAGGAAGCCGTCGCGGGCCTCCTTGACTGCCGGGTGCCGGCCCCGCAGGTGCCCGTCAGCGCCACCGCCGTCCGTGAGCGGGTGCGGCGAGGGGGCCCGGTGGCCGGCCTCGTCCCCGCGAGCGTGGCCGCCTACATCGCCCAGGCGGGCCTTTATGCGCCTGACGCCCCGCAGGACGCGGAGCAGGGGCCCTGACCCGGACGCGCCGGCACCAAACCCACCTCCCTCCGGCCGTTCCACGTGGAACACACGGCAGCCGCGGCCCGGTCCTCCGCGGCTCCGTTCCACGTGAAACACCCCCTTAGCACTACAACACTAACTCATGCGCTGGGGGCTCCGTACCCCCCCCCCCGCGCAGACCTTGAAAAGGCATTTCTCGAGCGCGGTGGGTGCGGAGACCCACCGCGCAAAATGCCGACTTAGCGTTAGTGTCAGGCCAACCGCTCCAGGATCCGGTCCAGGTCGTCCTGGCTGTAGAACTGGATGACGATGCGGCCGGTGTCCGGCTTGCGTCCCGGTTCGACGGCCACCTTCGTCCCGAAGGCCTCGCGGAGGCGGGCCTCCAGGTCCCGGACCTCCGGGCTTTTCGCCGGCGCCCGCCGGCGGGTCTTGGGTTTCGTCCCGCCGCCGGCCGCCAGGGCCTCCACCTGCCGCACGGACAGGTCCTCCCGCACCGTCTTCTCCGCGAGGCGGATCCGGGCCTTCGCCCCCTCGACGGCCAGAATCGCCCGGGCGTGGCCCATCGCCAGCAGCCCCTCGCGGACCATCCGCTGGACCTCTTCCGGCAGGTCGAGCAGGCGGATCACGTTGGCCACCGTGCTGCGGTCCAGGCCCAACCGCTCGGCCGCCGCCGACTGCGTCCGCCCCGTCGAGCCGAGGTACGCGTGGAAACTCCGCGCCTTCTCGATCGGGTCCAGATCCTCGCGCTGGAGGTTCTCCACGAGGGCCAGTTCAAGCATCTGCTCGTCCGGCACGTCGCGGACGACGACCGGCACCTCCGGCAGGCCGGCGGCCCGTGCGGCCCGGAGCCGCCGCTCGCCGGCCACGACCTCGTACCGCTCGCCCCGCCGCCGGACGACGAGCGGCTGGAGGATGCCGTGCTCGCGGATGGAGGCGGCCAGATGGGCGAGTCCCCCCTCGTCCACGTCCTGACGGGGCTGGTGCGGGTTCGCGTCCACCCGCTCGACCGGCACGGTCGTCGTGGGCCCGGCGGGCTCGGCCACCTGGGCCGTCGGGGCGGGCGCTTTCGCCTTCAGAAGGCCGTCCAGGCCCCGTCCGAGTCGGCTCTTGGCCATGGGTTTCTCCTTCGCTCAGCCGCCTTCTACGGCACGATGCCCCGGTCGAGGACCTCCAGCGTCAGGTCCACGTACCCCCGTGCCCCCGGCGACCGCGGGGCGTAATCGATGACGCTGCGGCAATGGCTGGGGGCCTCCGAGACGGCCGGGTCGCGCGGGATGACCGCCTCGAAGACCGGTTCCTCGAGTTTCGAGCGGACCTCGGCCTCCACTTCGCGGGCCAGGGCGGCCGCCGGATCGTACATCGTCAGCAGGACGCCCGCCACGGCCAGGCCGGGGTTCGCCTCGGCCGCCGCCCGGACGGCCCGCAGGAGTTGGACGAGGCCCTCCAGGGGATAGTACTCGCACTGGATCGGCACGAGGACGCCGCCGGCCGCCGCCAGCGCCGCCTGCGTCAGCGGACCGAGCGAGGGCGGGCAGTCGATGAGGACGGCATCGAACCGCCCGTCCTCCACGGCGGCGAGACCGTCGCGGACGTCGCCCGAGCGGGGCAGGCCGCGGTCGGCGCGGGCCTGGAGATCGTACGCCGCCGGCACCGCCCACACGCCGGACCACGCCGTCTCGCGGATGCCGTCGGCCAGGCCGGGACCGGCGAAGACGGGGCTCTCGCCGACCGGGTCCAGGCCCAGGCCGCTCGTGGCGTTCGCCTGCGGGTCCAGGTCGACGAGCAGGACCCGGCGTCCCGCCAGCGCCAGGCCGTGGGCCAGCGACGTGGCGGTCGTGGTCTTTCCGACGCCGCCTTTCTGGTTGGCCACGGCCAGGATGGCGCCCACGGGTCCCTCCGATGGGTCCATTCTGGTGCGGCCACGGGCGGCGTCAACCCAAAAAGCCGTTGTGGCGGTTCGTCAGGCGTCCTATAATCGCGGGAGACACTTGCGGAAGGGGCCTTCGATGGAGACGGCGCGGCGTCATGCGTGGTTCAGCGGGACGGTGCAGGGGGTGGGCTTCCGCTTCACGGCGCGGCGGCTGGCCGAACGGCACCGCGTGAGCGGGTTCGTCAAGAACCTGCCGGACGGCCGGGTGGAGGTCGTGGCGGAGGGGCCCGCCGACGACGTGCAGGCGTTCCTCGGCGACGTGCGGGAGGCGATGGCCTCCACCATCCGCGACGCCGAGATCGAGGACGAATCGCCCACGGGCGAGTTCGACGGGTTCGGCGTGGCGTTCTAGAGGGCAGGGCGATGCAAGCGCTCGTGGGCATGGCGCTGACGACGTTCCGGGAGACGACCCGGCAGCCGTTCTACTACCTCCTGCTGGCGGTGGGGACGGCGGCGCTGGCGATCACGTTGTGGCTTCCGCTATTTACATTTCATAATGATACGGACATGTACAAGGACTTGGGCCTCTCGTTCGTCCTCGTGTTCGCGATGCTGGTGGGGCTGCTGGCGGCGGCGACGGGCGTGGCGCGCGAGGTCGAGGACAAGACCGCCCACACCATCCTCGCCAAGGCCGGCGTCCGCTGGACGTTCATCCTGGCCAAGTACCTCGGCGCCATGGCCGCCGTCCTCCTGGCGGTCGCCGGCCTCGGGGCGGTCCTGGTCGTCTGCGTCTACTACCGCGTGGAACTCGACGCGGGGGTGCTCGAGCGGCCGTACACGATCGGCGGCATCGGGGCCAAGGTGGAGGCGTTCTGGTGGCGGCGGGTGCACCAGGCCCTGACCGTCGTGCCGGGCCTGGTGCTGGTGGCCCTCCAGGTGGGGGTGCTGTCGGCGGTGGCGACGGCGCTGTCGGCCCGGTTTTCGGTGGCGGCGAGCGTGGCGCTGGCCCTCGGCGTCTTCGTGGTCGGGCACCTGACGGTGTTCCTGGAGCAGGCCGTCCGGACGGCGGGGGCGGGCACGCGGGCGGCCGCCGAGGTCGCCCTCAGCCTTATGCCGTTCCTGGAGGTCTTCAACCTGAACCGCCACCTCAGCCACACGATGCTCACGCCGTTCGGCGAGGGGCCGGGGGCCGAGGCGTGGGCCGAGACGTGGGCGTACGTGGGCCTGTCGGCGGTGTATGCGGCGGCGTACGCGGGGGCGGCGCTGGCGGTGGGGGCCCTGATGTTCCGGCGCCGGTCGCTTTCGTAGTTTTCGGGTCAAGTTTCCTGCGGGCGGGCCGACAATACGGTTGAAGTCCCATCCCAGCGCTTGGGCCGCTCGGGTCGAGTCCCGGGCGGCCCGTTTTTTGGGCCGTATTTTGGGGTTTTCGGGTCGGAAACGGCGCGCGGCCCGCAAGCGGGCCGGCGAACACGGGCTGTGGTGAGCATGCGGGGCCGCGCCGGAACCTTCGAGGCCCCGAGCCCCCGCTTCGCAACGGCGCGCGGCCCGCAAGTTTACCCGCCGTAGCCCAAAGGGCGAAGGCGGGCCGGCCGGCGAACACGGGCCGGCCCGTGCCTGCGGTGCGGCGCCCGAACCTTCGAGGGGGCCTGGCGTAGCGGCGCCGGAACCTTCTCGCCCCGTCGCCAGGCGTACTCGCCGAAGCCCTTGTCCAGAAAAAGGTTGACGCGACGGCCGGCCCTGCTACCTTACGTCGTGTTCAGGTGCCGCTGCGCGCGGACCCGGCCGGGTGAGGGCGGGCGGCGGGCGCGGCGGCTTCGGTGCGCGACGTGGCGTTCGGTCCGGGGGCGGACGGCCGCCGCCCGGAGGCCGACGCCGGTCGGCACAAGCGGCCCCGCAGAAAGGGGGCAGCGCGGTGGGCAAGCGCAACCGACCGCAGTCGCCGGCCGAGACCGACGGCCGGACGCAGGCCGAGCGATTCGTTGCCGGCCTGGCCGAGGAGGAGGTCATGCTCCTGCGGCTGCGGGACGAACTGTACGACGGCCGGTGGGACGCCATGCTGGCCGACCTGAACGACCGGCTCCAGGGCAAGCCGTACGTCTTCAAACTCGCCCACCGGATTCAGGACGACATCGAGCGAATCGAGCGGCTGAACCGTTTCGAGCGCCAGAACAACGTCAACCTGGCGGATTACCTCTAGCACGAGAGGGCAGGACGTGGAGCCACGGATGAAGCACGCAACACCGGCTTGGACCGCCGCACTGGCCGTCGTCACCGGACTGGCAGCCGTCCTGGTGGGCGGCTGTGCCCAATGGGGCGCCGGCGAGGAGGGCGCGGTGCCCCCGCCGCCCCTCGCCCCCGCCATGCTCGACGCCAACGCCATGGCCGTCCAGTGGCAGAGCAAGGCCTCCCTCGCCCCGGACACGCACCTGGTAGACGTCTGGGTCCGCGGGGACTTCGTGGTCCTGCACGGGTCCGACCATCGGGTGTACGTCCTGGACGCCGAGTCGGGGCTGCGGCTGTGGTCGGCGGACCTGGCCAAGGACCACGAGACCCTCTGGCCGCCGGCTGCCCATCGCGGACGCCTCTGGTTCGTGACGACGACCTCCCTGATGGGGTTTCGGGGCTCGGACGGCCGGAACGTCGTGGAGGAGGTGCTTCGTCCGGCGCCGGCCACGCCCGCCGAGGGCGAAGAGGCCGCCGAAGTGCCGGAGGAAGAGGAACCGCCCGCCGGGCCGCGCGTCTCCTGGCCGGGGTCGGCGGCCACGCGGCGTCGGGTGACGGCCGAGATCGGCCGCATCGAACGCCGCCAGGACGACCTGGCCCGCCTGCTGGAGCGGCCGCAGCAGGCCATCCCCCTGGACTTCGCGCCGTCCGGCCCGCCCGCCACCAACGGATCGCACGTCTTCATCCCGGACGCCAAGGGCTGGCTCCAGGCCGTCAGCCTCCGGCCGGACCTCGTCTCCTGGGGACGCTGGACCGACGGCGCCGTCACCGCCGGGCCGGTCGTCGACGGGGCCCGGGTCTACTTCGCCGGCCACAACGGCAGCGTCTACGCCTCCGCCCAGAACATCCGGCGGATCATCTGGCAGTACCAGACGGAGGGGGCCATCCGGGCCGACCTCCGCCTGACCGACACCGGCATGGTCCTGGCCAGCAGCACCGATTACAGTCTCTACGCCTTCAACGGGGCCAGCGGCGCCCTGGAATGGGACCAACTGCCCAACCGCCGGTACCACGCCGGCGAGCCCATCCGCAAACCGCCCTACACCTTCGGCGAGCAGATCTTCCTGTTTACCGATGGCGCCGGCCTCACGGTCCTGAATACGACCACCGGCAAGGCCCAGTGGCAACTGAAGGACGGCCTGGACCTCATCACCGCCGACGCCGACACGGTGTACGTCCTCGGCCGGGGCAACGACGTGCTGGCCGTCAACCGCGCCAGCGGCCAGGTCCGTTTCGCCATCCCGCTGCGTGGCGGCACGCGGATCGGCATCAACGAGACGGGGACGGGCCTGCTGTACTTCGCCTCGCCCCAGGGGTACGTGTGGGCCATCGCCAGGGACCGTGAAGCGGAGACGCCGGCCGAGGTGGCCCTGCTGCCGGGGCCCGCCGAGGCGGCCGCCCCCGCGGCGATGTAGGGCCCGCTGCCGGACCCCGTCGCCCGTACGGCTCGCGAGCAGCCGGCGGCAGAGGGCCCGGCAGGCGACGGTGCGTGGCCGGGCCCGTACGCGCGGCGGGCGGGTTGGCGTGTCTTCCGGGCCGGACAAGCCGGCCCGGCCACACAGACGGTCGGCTCCTCCGGCCGCCGGCGACAACGTGGGGGCCGAGGACGCGGGCCGGGACCTTTCCAGAAGCCACCGCCTGAGGAACGCACCGTGCGGCTGGGCGTGTGCACGTCATGTTTCGGAGACGTCCGCCTGCCGGAGGTCCTCCGGTGGGCCGGCCAGGCCGGGTTCCACGCCGTCGACCTCCCCGCGCCGCCCGTCCGCGGCGCCGACACCTGGCACGCCGGCAGCGCCCTGGCAGTGGCGGCCCTGGACGGCCCCGGCCGCGACGCCTTCCTTGCGGCCGTGGACGCGGCGGGCCTGGAAGCCGCCTGCCTCGCCTGCGACGTGTCGCTCCTCGACGCCGACGCCGACCGGGCGGACCGGGCCCGCGAGCACCTGGGCCGCGTCGTCGAGATGGCCGGCGTCCTGGGCGTGCCGGTCGTCCGGCTGCCGCTGCTCAGGACGGGCGACATGACGCCCGGCGACGCGATCGCCGAGACCGCCCGCCGGCTGGACCCGGTTCTGGCGACGGCGGAGGCGGGCGGCGTCCGCCTCGCCGTCGACACCGACCCGCACCTCGGCCGCGACCGGCCCGACGTGCCCGCCGCGGCCGCGTTCTGCCCGGAACTGTGGGAAAAACTGTTTACGCACCTCCGCTCCGAGGCCGTCGGCCTGGCCCTGGACCCCGGGCCGCTCCTGTGGCAGGGCATCGACCCGGTCTCGGCCCTGACGGACTACGCCGAGAAGGTGTTCCACGTGCCCGCCCGCGACGCCGAGACGACGGCCCTGAGGCGGCAGGATTGCGGGATTCTGCGGCCGGGGGGCGGATGGTGGCGGTATCGCCTGCCGGGCCTCGGCGAGGTCGACTGGCGCCGCTTCCTCGACCGTGCCCGCGAACTGGGGTTCGCAGGGACGCTGGCCATCGACCACGCCGATGCGACGTACCGAGAGAATCTCGATGCGATGAAGGCGGGCCTGGGCCTCTCCCGGCGGCTGCTGGCGCAGTGGTTGGCGTGAGGTGATCCGGCAGACGTGGCGCGCGGGGGTTCTCCGTAACCACCGCGCCGGAGAAACCATGACGTGCGGCGGGTGGGGAGACCCGCCGCGCACGCATGCAGCAACGATGGGGCTCCATGACCACCGTCCGCGACATCCTGGCCGCCGTCGACCGCCTCGCCCCGTTTCGCCTGGCCGAGTCGTGGGACAACGTCGGCCTGCTCCTGGGCGATGCGGAGGCGGAGGTCCACCGGGTCCTGGTGGCCCTCGACGTCACCTGCGCCGTCTGCGACGAGGCCGAGGCCGTGGGGGCGGAGGTGGTCCTCGCGCACCATCCGCTCATCTTCCAGCCGGTGGACCGCCTGACGGCGGGGACGGTGCCGGGGCGGCTGGCCCTGCGCCTGGCGCGGGCGGGCCGGGCCGTCATCGCCGCCCACACGAACCTCGACTCGGCCGCGGGCGGCCTGTGCGATTGTCTCGCCGAGATGATCGGCCTGGCGGACGCCGAACCGCTGACGGCCGCCCCGTCGCCGCGGCGGTACAAGGTGGTCGTCTACGCCCCGGAAGACGCCCTGGAGGCCGTGGCCGAGGCCGCCTTCGCCGCCGGGGCGGGGCGGGTCGGCGACTACACGGAGGTGGCGTTCGAGGCCGCCGGCACGGGCCGGTTCCGGCCGGGGCAGGGGGCCCGCCCCGCCGAGGGCGAGGTCGGCAAGGCCAACCGCGTCGCGGAACGCCGCCTCGAAACGGTCGCGGCGGCGGCGGACCTCGGGGCGGTGCTGGCGGCCGTCGTCCGGGCCCATCCCTACGAGGAACCGGTCGTC
>JAWODB010000035.1:0-3895 GCA_046483505.1 Phycisphaerae bacterium | reverse complement strand
CAGCCCCACGGCCGTCGCGGCCGCCACGATACACGTCCCGCAGTTGCACGTGATGCAGCAGGCCCGCGTCTCGGGGAACACCAGCGGGCGGAGCACCCGAATCAGGGCCGGCAGGATCAAGAGCGACGCCACCCCCGCCAGCACCAGGATCGCCGCCATGAACACGCCCACCGTCTGATACGGCACGAGGGGCGCGGCCAGGAGCGGCAGGAACCCCACGCCCACCACCACGACGTTCCGCGTGATCGCCCGGGCCGGTTCGCCGAAGACGTGCGGCACGGCCTCCTTCCAGGACCCGTGCCTGTCGCGCAGCTCCCGGCTCCGCGCCAGGAAGTGGATGGCGTAGTCCACCGCCAGGCCGAGCGTCAGGCTCGAGAGGACCGCCACCGGCATATCGTAATCCTTCCCCACGAGGCCGATGATGCCGTAGATCATCGCCACCGTCACGGTCAGCGGGATCATCGACAGGAGGCCCCACAGACCGCTGCGGAACAGGATCATCATCATCAAGAGGACCACCAGGAACGAGCCCAGGAACGCCGTCAGCAACCCGCGCACCATCTTGTCCTGCCACACCACGTTGATGTACGTCAGGCCGAACCAGCGATGGTCGAGACGCACCGCCCCCTCCTGCTCGTCCATGTACCGGTCGACGGCGGCGACGACCTTCTCCATGTCGCGATTGTCGCCGCTCTTCAACTGGACCCACAGGCACGACTTGCGGAAGTGGGCCGACGGGTCCGCCTCGTCCCGTGTCACGAAGTGCGCGAGGTCCTGCGGACGGTGACTCGACTCGTACTGGATGAGGCACTGGGCCACGGCGGCGGGCTTCTCCGGCACGCGGAAGTGCTCGTCCTCTCCGCCCATCAGTTCGCGGTAGACGGTCCTGACGATGTCCGTCAGGGAGTTCGATTTGCCCACCACGCCGGTCTCCAGAAGGTGGTCCTGGAGATCGCGGATGCGGCGGAGCACCTCCGGCTGTTTGAACGTCTGCCGCTGCTGCTGGCGCTCGCCGATGAAGAGGGCGGCCCGGTCCCAGGCGTCGGCCTTCTCGCCCTCGGCCTCGTCGAGCCGCTTCTCGGCGAATTGCGACAGGCGGGCGAGCCGTTCGCCGGGCGAGGCGGTGCGGACGCCGTCGGGATGGCCCTCGAGCGGCACGGGCTCCTCGGCCTTTTGCGCGAGCGTGTCGAATACGTCCGGCGCCGCGGGATACGTTTCCTCCAACGCCTTGCCGCGGGCGCGCAGGCGCTCGGCCAGGTCCGACGCAAACGCCGCGGCGTCTTCATCGCCGGCCGCCGGCTCCAATTCCAGGTACGCCATGTACGTGCCGCCGAAGTGCCGGTTCAGCACGCGGTCGGCCACGCGGATCGGGTGGTCGTACTCGAACCACTTCGTGGGGTTATCGTTGATGCCGATCAGGTTGATGCCGTAGCCGGCCACGATGAGGCAGACGGCGGTGCCGACCAGGATGAGCGGGGCAAAGCGGTAGGTGCCTCGCCCCACGGCCCGCAGGAAGCGCGAGATCGGCGTCCGGTCGTGGGCCTCCTCCTCGCTCCGTTTCAGCCCGAAGTTCGCCAGGTACCGTTCCGGGATGAACATGATCGTGGCCGGGATGAACGTAATCGTCAGCGCCCACGCCACCATCACGCCCAGCGCCACGAACACGCCGAACACCTGCACCGGCGGGATCGGCGTCAGGGCCAGCGAGGCGAACCCCGCCGCCGTCGTCAGCGACGTGTACAGCATCGGCCGGAACAGCGAGTGCATCGCCCGCACGATCGTTTCGCGCCGGTCGCGCGTCTCCTGGTACCGGTCGAAGAACTCCGACAGGATGTGGACCGAGTCGAGCACGGCGATCGGCATGATGAAAATCGGGATCATCGAACTCATGATGTGAATCGTCTGGCCCGTCGCCACCAGCAGGCCCATCGTCCAGATCACCGACACCATCGCCAGGATGAGCGGCTGGACGATGAGCAGGAACTTCCGGAAGAAGACGAACAGCAGAACGAAGATGACCAGCATCGCCAGCGGCGCACTGATCGCCATCTGTTTGAACATCTCGACGCCGAACGTGTCCTCCGCCACGGGCAGGCCCGTGATGTGCCAGTCCTCCGGCCCGTCGAAGTCGGCGATCTTGCCCTCCAGCGCCGTCGACACGCGGTGCGCCAGGTCTTTGCGCGTCAGCGGCAGGTAGAGGGCCAGCGCCTTGCCGTCGTCGGAGACCAACGTGCCGTCGAGGAACGGAATGTCCTTGGCCTTGGCGCGGACGGCCTCGGCCGCCTCCTGCGTTTCGGGCGGCGTCGGCATGAGCCACTCGAACCGCACCGTCCCGAGGCCCGCCTGCTCGATGTTGTCGACCGTGGACGGGGCGATGACGTCCGCGGCCACCACGCCCTCCTTCGCCTCCGGGTCGTCCTCCTTGGGCCAACGGAGCGTCTTGGCGAACGCCGTGAGGTCGTACACCCGCCGCAGCGACGCCGGATTGAAGACGCCCTCCGGGTGGTCCTCGTTCACCACGCCCACCACGACCATGTCGTACAGCGAGAAGGTCTTCTTCATCCGGTCGTGGAAGACACGGACGGGCTCGTCCTCGCGAAGCATGTTCTCCGGGTCGGTGTCCACCTTCACGGCATGCAGAAACGGCAGCGCCTCCGGCCACAGGCTCGGCGCCCCCGCCAGGACGATCAGCGCCACCGAGACCAGCACCACGAAGCCCGTCACCAGGACGGGGCGGTCCACGGCCGCCGCCGTCACACCCCCACCCACCTTGGTCATCGCCGGACCTCCTCGCGCGTGGGACCGCGGCGAAGCGCCCCCGTCGGGCAGGCCTCGATGCATGCCCCGCAGTCGCGGCAGCGGACGGCGTCGAGGCGCATCGTCCCGTCCGGCGCCTCGCGCAAGGCGTTCCACTTGCACATCAGCCGGCACCCGCCGCACCCGATACATTCTGTCACGTCGAGGTACACGACGCCACCACCCTTTCCGGTTGCCTGGTGTCTGGCACCTTTGTTCCTTTTCAAAAGATGCCTGACACCTTTCCGACCTCATGTGCCACGGCCGGCCGTGCCCGGCCGTGCGCCTCTCGATGAAGGCACGCGCCGGCCAAGGCCGGCGGCTAACTGTGAAAGCGCCCGGCCGTGGCCGTTGCCGTCAATCCGCAATCCGCAATCGCCCCGCGTGCCACGGCCGGCCCGTTCGACTTCGCTCAGGGCATGCCTTGCCCGGCCGTGCCTATTCGTCCGCTACCACGGCATCGAGGATGGCGCGCTCGTCCTTGGCCACCTTCCCGCCCATGACCTCGGCGACGTTGCCGCCGAACAGCGTGCCCATCAGGCCCGTGTTCATCTTCGAGACGCACACCCGCCCGTCGTCGGACTCGTACACCGCGATGGCGCACGGCATGAGGCTGGCGACGTACCGGTCCGTGGTCAGTACGTCTTTCGCGTATTCGGGCTGGCAGAGTTGAATGATGCGGACCTGCGGATCCAGTGTCACACCATGCCTGGCCAGGCTCTTGTTCAGGTCGAGCGTGGCGGGCGAGGACCAGCCCTGCTCCTTGATGCCCTTCTGGATGGCCTGGACCGTTTCCTCGAACCCCAGGCGGCTGGGCCGTGTGACGATCATCATGCCCGGCATGGCCTTGACGACGACCAGGCCGGTCAGGGCGGCCCCGACGACCAGCCCCACGAGACCGCTGATGACGATGCGTTTCATGGCAAGGCTCCTATTCTACGGTTGTGATTCGTCCGTCCCGCGCGACCAGCGGATGCACCGCTGCGCCGGGCGGCGGGTGCCCGTACTCGCCGCGGACGGTCGGGTCACTCCTCATCCCCCGACTTGCACGAACGGCGGATGCAGTGAATCACCGGCACGTCGTGGAGGTGATTCACTG
>JAWODB010000019.1:0-12979 GCA_046483505.1 Phycisphaerae bacterium | reverse complement strand
CACGACGGCGGCCGGCTAAGGTGGGGGCGATTGGCTTCGACGGGGCCCAGACGGACGCGAGACTGCGCGAAGAGGTCGTCGGCACCCTCTCAAAACCGCCGGCAACCCACAAATGCCAACACTGGCATGCGCATGGCTGCCTAAAACGCGGTAGCCACGTCCGCCCGGACTCGCCCGCGGGTCCGGGGCCGGGCGTCACAACGCGGGCTAGCCGGCCAGTCGGCCGGGAGCGACGCCGGCGAACTCTTCAGTCCCGGCTGGGCCGAAGCGGATCCTGTCGGTCGGAGCCGCCATGGCCGAGACCGAATAGACCGACTACTCGCGTAGAGGTCTCGTGGCCGGGGCACCCGGACGTGGGTTCGATTCCCACCGCCTCCACCATTTCTCTGCGCTCGAACTCCTCTCTCCTTTTCCCCGGCGAGCCGGGCCGCGCGCCGGCCGCGCCGTTTTGGGCCGGTGTTCAAGCGGTTCTCGTGCGGGGCCGGCGCCGGCACGGGGACTCGACGTCCGGACCCGTCGGCCCGCCCGCGGCCGTTTCGTCTCTTTCGGGCCGCGGAATCTCTAAAACGTCCGGACCTCGGCGGGCAAGTCCGGATGTCAGGAAGTGCCGCGCTCGCAGTGACTTACAGAATCGGGACATCCGGACGCGCGACGGGTTCGAGCGTAACGATTGGAGAGCGCTTGCGCGCCGCAAACGCCCGTCCGCGCGGGTTCCGGTCACAACGTGGAGGTCACAGTCCGAGGCGGTCCGACTGTCGTTGCCAGTCGAGCGGAAGGTCTCTCGTGAGGGCGGTCAGCGACGTGCCGTCAAGCCCGCCGCGGTCGAGGACCGCCTCGACGACGGCGGGGCTCAAAGAAGCGAGTTGGAGGATACGCCGGACGTAGGACCCGTCAACGCCGAGACGTGTGGCCAGCGCCTCGACCGAATCGACATCGCCCGCGTCGAGCGCTTCCTGCCACGTGAACGCGCGGGCGATGGCGATGACCACGGGGTTGAGGGGCCCGTCCTGTGGTCTTGCGACGGGCTCGGCGCCGTCGGGCAGGACGATCTCCTTGCGGCCGCTGCGTCGGCGGAACGTCATCGGGAGGTGGATGGCAACCGCAGCGCCGTCGTCTTCAACCACGACTTTCATGCGGGCGTGCCCTCCAGTTCAGCGACGAGCGACTTGAGGCCGTTCGTCTTCAGCCGCACGACGAGGCCTTCGGTGTTGACAACGACTTCCTTGACGAGCAGCCGGACGATGCGTTCCTGTTCGCTTGGGAAGAGCTGATCCCACAACGGGTCGACGTGGCGCAGGGCATCGGCCACCTCCTGCTCGGTGGGCAGGTCGCTGTTTGGCTTGCCCGGCGCGCCGTCCGCGCTCCTCAATTGCCCCTCAACGGCGGCGAGTTCCCCGTTGAGCGTTTCGAGTTGCTCGGCCAGGAAGCCACCGCCTTCGGCGCTCGCCAAGCGGCGAATGGCCCTCTTGAGTTCGGCGGCGCGCGTCTCCAGGTTCTGCCGCTTGCGGCGGTCCACGTCGCGATCCTCGTCCACCTTGGCCTGAACCGCTCGGAACGTCCGCGCCACCATCTCGGGCGTGCGGAACACGTGCCGCAACTGTTCGACGACCGCGCGCTCGACGTCGCTGGCGGCCACGGACTTGATAGGACAGGTGTCGCGTCCATGCTTCTCCGCCCGGTTGCAGAGGTAGTAGCGGTAGCGTTTCCCGCGCCGCGTGGTGAAGGTGGTGCCCATGGCCCGACCGCAGTGGCCGCAGCGGATGATGCCCTTCAGGAGCGCTGCCGTCTTCCGCCGTGTTTCACGGGCACGGGCATGACCGTTTGTGGCGAGGAGCGCCTCGACGCGGTCCCAGGTCCGCCGGTCAACGATGGCCTCGTGCTCGCCGGGGTAGACGTTGCCGCGATGGGTCACCTCACCGATGTACTTGCGGTTTGTGAGTACGCGATAGACGCTCATCTTGTTCCACGGCCTGCCTTGGCGGACGGTGCCCTTCTTCGTGGTCCACGACTTCGTGCGGTGGCCGCGTCGATTGAGTTCCTGCGCGACCTTCAGCGTCGAACGGAGGACGAGGAACCGGCGGAAGATGCGCCGCACGAGGTCGGCTTCCTCGGAGTTGACGACGAGGCGTTTGGCGTCGCGGTCGACGTCGTACCCGAGAATGGGCGGCCCGCCCGTGTATTTGCCCCTGCGTTTGGCGGCGGCCACCTTGTCGCGGATGCGCTCGGCGATGGTCTCGCGTTCGAACTGGGCGAACGAGAGGAGGACGTTGAGCGTGAGTCGCCCCATGGAAGTGGCCGTACTGAACGGCTGCGAGACGCTGGCGAACGAGACGCCGTGCTCGTCGAAGAGGGCCATCAGGCGGGCGAAGTCCAGGAGCGACCGGCTCAGGCGGTCCACCTTGTACACGACGATGCAGTCGACGCGTCCGTCGGCCACGTCGGCCAGGAGCCGCTGCAGGGCCGGGCGGTCCATGTCCCCGCCGGAGAAGCCCCCGTCGTCGTAGCGGTCCGGCAGGAGGACCCATCCGTCGTGCTTCTGGCTGGCGACGTAGGCCTCGCAGGCCTCGCGCTGGGCGTCGAGGGAGTTGAAGTCCTGGTCGAGCCCTTCCTCGTGGCTCTTGCGGGTGTACACGGCACAGCGGACGATGGCGCGCTCGGTCTGGACGGCCGCCTGGATCACGACGCCTCCTTCCCGGCCTGCTGGAGGCCGAAGAACCGCGGCCCGCTGTGATGGGCCCCCGTGATGGCCCGCGCGACGGCCGTCAGGGACCGGTAGCGGCGGCCCTCGAACTCGAAGCCGTCGCGCAGAACCGTCACCTCGAACCGCGTGCCGTGCCACTCCCGGATGAGCCGCGTCCCCGCCACGGGCACGTTGCGGCGACGGACGCGCCGGTCCCGGCGTTTGCGCCCACCGCCGAGTGGGTTTTCGTCGGCCACCTGCCGCAGCCGGGCCTTGGTTTCGTCCGGCAGGCCCCCGAAGGCCAGTTCCTGGATGCGGTAGGCCAGCCGCCGCACCAAGAGCTTGCGCCTGTACGTGGCCGGCGGCTCCGTGCCGTAGAGGGCCCGCCACCGGTCGCGCAGCGCCGACACGTCCATTCGCTCCAGCGCCGTCAACTGGTTCAGGACGGAGTCTGGCATGCGGTCTCCTTCCGTGGTTTCCTCGACCACATGAGGGCTCGTCTCGGCGCCCGGCTCAAGGGGATTCCGGCCGAAAAAGCCCGCACTTTCGGATGCCGTCTGGGCCACGTGCGGAGCAGGCCGGTGGCCAGGAGGTCGGCCACCTCGTCGAGCCGTTCGGCCTCGGGCATCGCCTCCACATCCGGGGTCGACGCGGTCTTGCCATCCGGCGGTGTCATGGGCGGCCTCTTTCCCTTCTGGGGGTGCATCCCTGTGTCATCGCGGGTCCCTTTCCTCCGGCAAATACAGGGGTTCGATCTCCATCCTGTCCAGGTCGAACGCCTCATCCGGTTCCGGGACCTCTTCGGGGGCGAGTTCGCGTGCACGGCGCTCTCCGGCCGGCGTCAGCCGGACGTGCGTGGTGCGACCGACGCGGGTGGCGCCGCGGCGACCCCAGCGGTTCACGCGCGCCAGCAGGCCCAGGTCCTCCATCTGCCGGAGCGTCCGGGAGAAGACGGCCGAGTCAGACGGGGAGGGCGGGTAGCCGAGCCACCGGGCCAAGTCGTGCCGGACGCCGAACTGCTCCAGTTCCTGCCGCTCACGCCACGCTTCCCGCCACTGGTCCCGGGAGATGCCGGGTGACGGCCGGTCCGGGACCGCCTCGAGGCGCCGGGCGTCCGCCAGCACGGCCGCCAGAATGGTTCTCATGTGACACGTCAGCCTCATGGGGAGTCTCCCGCGCTAACATCGCCGCGTCTTTTGCGCGCTAAGAAACAAACTGTCTCCTGGTACGCGGCTGGTTCCACGGCCATCAAACACGACCGTCGGCTCCAAGTACCTATGCCACATGGGTTTACAATAGCCAGTAGGTGCATATAGTCCGTTCTATCGATGTAGCTGTGCCGCCGCTTCACGGGGGCGCCGTTGTTGCAGCCACGCGTGTCGGCATTGTCCCCCTGTGCCACCCTCACCGGGGATTTCCCCAGTGAGGCGGGGTGGTGGTGCACGGACATGGGTCAAGGCCCCTCCGCCACCGTGCCAACAGGGATTTGTGCTGCCGCGGCCGCGGGCTCCGACGTGTCCGACTGCTTCCTGGGCCGATACTGACCGCACCAGGCCGAAGCGTGCACAATGGGCCAGACACCGGCGCTGGAGAGATCATGCCGTCCATCGTACGTGAGGCGAGCGACCGGCGGCTCGCGGCGGCACTCGCCGCCGAGGCCGAGTTCGCAACGGATGATGGCGTTGCCGCACTCGCCGAACCACCGCCTCTGTTGGAAATACCGGCACGTCAGACAACACCCACGATGCATGGCCTCGCTCCTTTCCTGGTTCCGGCGGTCCACATGTGACCGCCTGCGTTCATCCCCTTTGCGGCTTCAGACGTCTACCTTGATTCAGACCCGCTCGCGGCCAGTGGTCAACGCCGCGTCTCCTGAGCCGCCCGCCGACCCAGTGCCTGATCGCCGGCGGTAGCGTGCTCCCCTGGTCAGGGTTCATGCCCGGTCTGCGCCTAATGCGCCTATGGGTGCCCTACACTCCTAATATTCCTCTACCGACGGTGCTGTTGGGCCAAAATGTTCCCCCTGTACCGGACCCTCAGGCGCATTAGGCGCAACGGCCTTTTTATTAGGCGCAGCCATAGGCGCACCATAGGCGCAGAAGTCGGCTTCCATAGGCGCAGCAGGGCCCTCAGCCCCAGTTGCAGCGTGCCCCGCACCCGTGTCTGCGCCTATGGAGGCCGGATCTGCGCCTATAGCCGCGCCTATGCGCCCCGCCTCCATAGGCGCAGGGCTGAAGCGGTACAGCCGAACCTCCCGCCGAAGGGTCTCATCGTGCTCGGTGACCCGTTCGATGACGAGGTCGTCGAGCGTCATCTGGTCCCCCGCCTTGAAGCAGAGGGCGAGTTTCCGGCCCATGGCCTGGAGCACCTTCTTCCGCACGTCTTCCGCGGAGAGGTCGTCGGCCTCTGCCAGCCCTGGCACCTCCACCGACGGGTCCTCCGCGACGATCTCGACGAGGTCGCTGGCCCGGAGCAGCATGTCCAGTCGCCCCGCCCCGCGGACGGCCGTCGCCACGTCCCGAAGCCAGTTCAGTACCGGCGTCGCCATCCGAAGCTGCGCCTCACGATGTCCGTCCAGGAGGGGTCCGGCACCGAGAAGGTGCTGGACGATCCAGTCGAGCGTCTGGGCCCAGCCCCGGAAATCGTGTCGCGTTTCACGGGACCGGGGTTTGCCTGCCCTGTGCCAGGCACGGACGACCGCGAACACGGCACCCAGGTACAAAGGCTGGTTGGCGCGGAGGTGGTCGAGAACGTCCCCCTCCCGGTACTCGCGGAACAGGTACCCGGGTTCCTGCTTGAGGATGCGGATGCACGACGCACGGTTCGCCAGGTCGCGTGTGAGATCGGCCTTGTTGCTGGTCATCTGGACGACGACCCGTCGGGGGTCGATTTCGACGCTTCCCTGGTAAGGCACACGGGCCAGGTACGTGTCCTCGGTCAAGAAGGATTCGAGGGCGGGTGAGTCGATACGACCGCGGATGTTGTCGAGCGCGACGAAGGCGCGGCCGTGAATGAGGGCCGTGTTGAACGATTCCTCCATCGAGCCGACGCCACCATGCTTCTGTGTCACGGTCTTGACGCTCGAACCGAAGACGGCGGCCGTCAGTCGATTTCGGAACCCCTTGCCGGTCTGTGACTGGTCGGCCTCGCCGAGGTCCAGAGGGGCGCGGGCCCTCAAGAGGTCGCCGAAGACGAGGGCCGGCGTGATGAGGGCGGCCAGGGCCCGCGCCCTGTCTCCCGCCGTGGCAAAACGGAAGTCCGAGACGATGCCCTCAAGAAGGGGCCTTGCGGTGTCGAGCGAAACCTCGGGGACCGGCTCGCCCTTTGCCAGGATGCCTGATGGGCGGTCGTAACCCGAGATCTGCAGGAGCCGACCGTCCCGCTCGATGAGAACGGGGCAGGGCGCCAACAGGTAGATCGCGGGCAGGGCCTTGATGAACGGTTCGGCGTGCTGGATGAGCTTGGCGTTCTGCTCGGTGCAGGTGGCGTCGACGTCGACGATTTGACCCTCGATCACCTTGAGTTTCTTGAGTTTCGCGACCGACTCGAAGAGGCTTGCCAGGGCGGCCGGCTTGACGACCTTCAGCGTGACGTCGCCGTCGGGGTCCGTCTCCAGCGCGACCATCGTCCCGCCGCGGACGTAATACCGGGCGGTGGCGTCCAGGAGGCGCCCGAGTTTGCCGGCCGCCTCCAAGATCGAGACCGATCCCCCGGGCAGCAGCACGTCCGGTCGCCCCAGCCCCTCGATGGCATCGCCACGGTGACAACGCCGTTCGGCGCTCCGGATGCGTTTGAGGATGTCCGCGTCGGACCAGGCGGTGAGGAAGGGTTTCCTTTCGGCATAGGCCCGAATACAGGCGACGGCCTGCTCGTCCGACAGATCGTGCTCGACGCACCGGCAGGCCGCGACGAATAGCCGCTTCGAGCCGTCGCTACGGTCCTCCATACTGAGGCGCGCCATGGCGGCCAGACAGCGGTCATAGCGTTCCTGATCGCTGACGGCGGCAGGTGGGCCGGGGGACTGGTCTGGCCGTACGAACTCCGTCAGGTTACCGCGGGCGGGCGCAGGCGGTGGCCAGAGCTCCCGGCAGAGGGTTTCCAGTTCCTCCTGGCGCTCGGCGACGTCGGACGGGCTGGAGGAAAGGACACGGCCGGTGAGCGTGAAGTAGCGTCGCTGGTCGTAAACCTCGACTTTGCCTCGGCCGTCCGGCCCGAAGCCCCTCTTTTCGCACAGGGCGAATTCGGGCTTTGTGCCGCAGAGGAAGAGTTTCACCCCGGTGCCGCTCGGGCTGATCTCCGTGTAGGTGTTGAACCGGTCGACGATTCTCTTTGCCCAGTCGGCCATAGCCCCTGACGCGTCGATGCAGTTATCGAGGTCAATGCCGGCGAACGGGTCGTCCAGTGAAAAGACATAGCCGACACCCTCGTATCCGCCCCCGGCGTAAGCGGCAACCGCCGCCGCGAAATCGGCCCACGTGTCGGGGGCCGTCGAACTGCCCGGGCGTCGGGTGTTCGGGCCGTATGGCACCTTGACCATTCGGTCACGGCGCTTCTCGTATCGCCATACGAGCCACTGTGGGCGTTCCCGCAGACACGGCGGGACGTTTTCCAGGACGGGGGCTGTTTCACACTGAGCAGGGGCGACCGGCTGGGTCACAGGGCGGTTCCTTCGCGGTGGGCATCCATCCGCCGAACCTCACCGGCGATGAAGGCCACGTCCGTCTCGTCAAAGACGCGCAGGTTCCCCGCCCGGCTGACCGGCTCGATACGCCTTGTCTTGACGACGTATTCGATCCGGTGGACGGGCACGCCCAACCGGCGGGCGATCTCACCGACGGTCGGGGCCTGGTGGGTGGACGGCGTCATGGCTTGTCTCCTGCCGCAGGTTCGTGATCCTCGGTTCCGCACGGAGCGCTGCACCGGGTACGGGCCTCTGTACAGTACCGACACGAGAAGGGGCGAAATGGGCGCGAAAAATCCGGCGCCGGAAAAAAACTTCCGGCCCGCGGTCTTGTCGGCCCCAGGGTCCCATGCTGACCTCAACCAGGTTCGCTCGCCCGTCGGATCGAGTCCGCGCTCTAAGCGGAGGGCGAACCGAGGATTCGCACCCTCCATAAGCGTGATACGTTACGCGAGAGGGGCTGGCAAATCAGAAAGGCGGGGCCTTCACGCTCTGGCCGGAAGATTCACGCTTTGGCCGGAAAAATCACGCTTCGTCGGCCGGGGGGAACTTGTGCGGCCACAGGCGGCGGGCGTCCTCTTCGCAATAGGCGTACCGGGGCTGCTTCTGGCCCGGGCTCATCGGGAGACGCCTCACCCGGATGACGTCTCGCCGCCTGGCGGACCGCAAGGCGTCTCCGGAGATCTCCCATTCGCTCAGAAAATGTATGGGCGGAAAGAAGTGCAGGTCATCTTCGGGAGCCGGGCCCTCCGACGCGGGAGCCGGCTCCGTCGGTTGCCCGGCGGCCAGGGCGTTACGGATTTGGAAAACGACCTCCGTGAACCCTTCCAGTGCCTGCGCGACCTCCTCGGACTCCAGCGGCGGGAGGGGATGGATCTGCATCCCGTACGCCCGGCCGAGGGCCTCGTGGCGTATGAGTTGCTTGGCCTTGTCCTCAGTGCCTACGCTGCTGAGATACCCTTCCAGCACGTCTCGGGCCCTGCGATGGTCGATGCCCCGGTGCGCCAGCTGAGCGGCCAGCCAGAACGACGCCCAGGCCCGCACCTCGGTTCGCAGAGCGTAGTCGTCGGAGGGGGCGCGGGGGAATTTCTCGACCTCGACCTGCTCGGCCCGCTCGCCGACCTCGCGGGCCCACTGCCGCTCGTGTTGCCAGAACGCCAGGTCTTCGGTCAAAGGCCCTTCGCCAATCTCGAAGGCCTCCGCTTCGAGCGATTCGAGGTCCGCATCCGAATAGTGCAGGCCGTCGAGGGCCGGGTCACCGTAGGCCCACAGGTGGTAGTCGAACTCCTGCGATTCGCACCAGTTGTCGAGAAGGCGACCGTAATCCTCCGCGTCGCGGAAGGCGCGTTCCAGGCGGGACGCGAGTTCGCCCTGACCGTGGGCCTCCAGCCGGACGCAGAGCCGCTCGACGGCGGGCCAGACGTCATGCACCAGCCGTGACCGGGTCATCGCGTTGATGGCGTCACCGCGTTCGCTCAGGTAAGGGATGCCGGCCAGCCATTCGTCGTACAGGTCCAGGACCACGCCAAACAGGCTGCGGCCGGCCTCGTCGGTATAGGGATGGGCGCTGTCGGACATGGGAAGTGGATCTCTGAACGGGGCGTTGGGACACGAAGTGTACTGCAGGCGGGCGGATGATGCAACGGCTCCGGGACTAGGTCAGAGCGACTGCAGGTGGCTCAGGCGAGGACAGCTCAATACGGGGCCGCAATGGACACCACTTGCGAAATGCGCAAGTCATCGTCCGGCGCGCGGTTGGGGCAGCTGGCCCCATGAGACGGTCGCCAGACATCGGGCGAAGCTGGAATCGACTTCGGAAATTCCGAAGTCGACCGCGTGACCCGGCCGTGACGGCCGAGCCGGAAGGCATCGACCTGTACGACATCCCCTTTTGAGCCACCCGTTTGTGGAGAAGTACGGTTCTGGGCTCGAAAACGTAGGTGGCGTGGAAACCGTTTCCACGCGGACCGACTTGGCCCTCCGGCGGTCGTCTTCTCGGCCCGGAGAGGCGCCCCGGTGGGTGCCGGGGCGCATGGGGCGGGAGGTAATGGCGGCTATCGGTTCAGTGCGAAAAGGCCACGGTCAACCTTGCAAAAGCGGCCGTCTTTTCCCTTCTTCTGGCACTCACGATGAATGGCCGAACTCAAAGTCGCGGCCGGCGTTGCGCCCTTTGTCTGCCACCGGCCGCTCGCCAGGACCTTCTCGACGATGGTCTTGGTGTTCATCGGCTCGTCCGACTCGGCCAGGACCTCGGCCGCCAGGTCCAGCAGGCTCGACTTCTTCTTGCGAGGCGCCTTGGCCTTCTTCGCCTTCGCCTTGCGGGCCTTCTCGGCCGCGGCGACGGTCGCATCGAGTTCGGGGTCGGGCTCGGCCACCTTGGCGGCGACGCCCTTCCGCCACGCCTCGACCTTGGCCTTCCTGGCGGCCTTGGCATCGCCCGGGGCCGCCCCCTCGCCGCCCCCGTTGGCCCCTGTCGCGTCTTTGGCCGCCGCCTTGGCGGAGGCCTTGCCCTTGCCGCCCTTCTTCGGCCAAGGTCCGCGGAGGCGCCGGGCGCTCTTGATACGGACCTGCTTGCCCGTGGCCTGGTTCGTGCCGGTCCATCCGCCGTGGGCGCTCTCGGCGTCGATACGGACGGGGATGACCTTGCCGCTCACTTTGGCAGCATACACGCTGCCGACCTTGATGTCTGCCTTCTTCATGACTTGCTCCTTTCCGATGGGTACGTGTTACAGGCCCAGCTCATCCGTGAGCCGGTCCAGTTGATCGGGCCCACCGACGAGGTCGGTGAGCCGGTCCGCCAGCCACCGCAGCTGGCGGTTCACTTCGGGATTGCTTGTATTCGCCGGCTGGAGGTAGGCGACGATGGCCGCCACAGCCTGCGGGCTGAGGTTGTCCTTCAAGGCGTCGAAGAGGTCCTGCTCGTCGATGCCGACGGGCTCCTGGATGGCCGCCTGGGCGTGAATGGTGTCGTAGAGGCGCTGGCCGAGGATGTCGCGGACCGCCGTATCGAGCGCGTCGACGCACCGTGCGGCCGTCACGAAGTCGCGGGCGCCGCACAGGTCCACGATGGCCTGGAGGTCGTCGGCATCCTTCCTGTAGACCTCCGCCATGTCGGGGTGGGCGTCCTCGGCTTTCGCGCGGAGGTCCGCAATCTTGCCGCGCACGACGGGCAGGTCCTCGTGGAGGACCGTGACGTCGTCGTAGGCGCTCGCCAGGTCGACGTGGTCGGCGTCTGCCCGTGCGCGGGCGGCCGCCAGCGCGGCGCCGTCGTCGCGCCCCGAAGGGGTCCGTATGGAGAGGTACGTCGCGAGCGGCCGCTCGGCGAAGTGGCGGCAGGCCACCGAGCAGTAGACGGCTACGTGGGGGAACTCGTCGTCGGTATGGTCGGCGACGTAGGCCGTGCCGCCCGGCCGCATGCGCTGCATGCACCGGTCGCACTGGAGTTCCTCGTCCTTGCCCACGCGGCGCGTGGTCCAGTTCGCGGGGTCGGGTGGAAGCGGGCTGGTCATGGTCAGGTCCTTTCGTGGTCAGGCGTTCGGGGCGATGCCGGCGGCCTTCTGCACCCGCTCGGCGTTCTGAACGAGGGTCCGGTAGACGCCGCAGAGGCGGTCGATTTCGCTGCCACGGTGCTGGATGACCCCGAGGCCGTTGACGTGGCCGTCGTCGTCGAGGCGGTCGGCCGCCTGCTGAAGCCGGTCGGCGAGGTCGCGCATCTCGCCGGCGAGTTCCTCGCGCCGGCGCTCGGCGTCGCAGGTGATGTCGGTGGCCACTTCGAGGGCCTCGCTGTGGTCGCCCGCGTCGTGGCAGGCCTGGAGCGTCGCCCTCATCTGTTCAGCGGTTCGCATGGTTGGCTCTCCTCATCTATGGCCTGGCCCATCCAGGCCCGGGCGCAGCGGCACGCCGGCCGCCGCGTTCGGGTCCGGTTACCGCCGCCGCCAGCCGAGGATGACCTCGGCGTCGCGTCGCAGGTCCTTGTAGACCGCATCGTGCGTCTGGCCGGTGGCCTTGGCGAGCCGCCGCAGGCGTCGCCACCAGCGCTGGGCCTTCGGGCTCGGCCAGAACCCGCCCATGAGCCAGTCGGCGAGGTCTTGGGTGAGTTGCTCGCGCTGGCGTCCGGCGTCATACGTGGTCGTCATCGTCTGGTCCTTTCGATTTCGCCTTTCCACACACACAGGGGCATGCTTTCGGCCGGAAATCAAGGCGATTTCATCGGCTTCCGTCAATGTTTTAGGGCCGCACGAGGGGTTGCTTTGATCCTGTGGTACGAGACAGAGTCGCCACGGTGTGCGGATGTTGGGCGGGGATGGAGTTCAGGCGTACCGAAGGTTGGACCGGGGGGGCACTCTGTCCGGTAGGGCCCCGCTGCGTTACGAGGGCGTCGGCATGGCGTGAAGAAAGGGCAGTCGTTACTCTACAGACGCTCGGAAGGCCTTTGGTGCTTCAAGGGAGCGAGCGAAGGGTTGACTTTGCGGTGAGATCGAGTGTTTGGCGGCCGCTGTCGGTTCGGCTTACGGGCAAGATGTCGGCGGCAGGCTTGTGCTCGTCCGTATTCTCACCGATAGACGCTCCGTTCTCCGTGCAGTCGCCGTCGGTGTCGCGGCAGAGGGGGGCGTCGATGTAGCGCGGGTCCCAGACGTACTGTCGCTCGATCGTGGTGGAGACGGTCGTCCGGGCCGCGGCCAGGGTGCTCTGCGCGTCCGCGCGCTCCTCGAAGACCTGCCAGTCGAACGTGTAATAGTACTCCGTGCGGATCCACTCGGTCGGAGAGGCCGGATCGTCCGGCACGATCTTGGCGATGCGCCGGTGGAGGCCATCGTAGAGGTACTCGCGCCCAAACTCGCCCTGCTTCAGCGGCCGCAGCCAGGGGCACGTTCACGGGGAACCCGCTCCAGAACTCTCCATGCCCTCGCCAGTAGCCTCCGCCCCCTCTATCGCGGGAGACGCGGACCTTGGAGAACGCCGGAGCCAAGCGTATGCCCGCGACCATAAGCCATACAGGATACCTGCATACCACAGGGCGCACATGGTTAGCCAAAAGAACATGCCCCATTGAACCGTGGTACGGCCAGCGTCCGTCTTGGCCTCCCAGTAACAGTCAGCTGAAAAACCGAGCATCAGCCATGGCAACAGAGCAAGAATGCCCAGGACCAAGCAGACAAAGGCCTTAGACCACCAAGCCCTGGACCTCTTTGCCAGCAAACTCGCGGCGGCAGATGCAATGACACTACTGAGACACACAATGAGCCAAACTCTCTTTGCCTTTGTTGCCGACTCATCTGGCACTGACTGAGACATCCTTTCTACTCCAGCCCGCGCCTGGCTTCCTACAAATACTGTGCCATTCAAGAAGAGCATGGAAGCCAAACCGACGCTAGCCGCAACCACCAAGCCGCGAGTGACATTCATACCTAACCTCCCTCTCCCACCCTAGCCCCTGAACAAGCGTGATTCTATGGTCTTTCGCGCAGAAAAGGCTCGAAATCCCTTTGCGGATGCGGTTAAGAAGAAGGTGCCGAAAACAATCGTCTTAACCGAAGAAAGGGATTTCGAGTGAAGCCCATTACACGCAAGAGGCTGGCCCGACGCAAGCAAAGAATCGCCTACCGGCTGCGGGAAAT
>JAWODB010000250.1:0-11294 GCA_046483505.1 Phycisphaerae bacterium | reverse complement strand
ATCCGCGGCAGCGTGAAGAAACTCATCGGCATGGAAGCCAACCTGAAGGACGCCACGTTCCGTTACGACGGCACGGTGCACGATTGCGTATGGATCGAGAATCTCACGCGCTTCCGCGCCGTCCATAACTGCGACAAGACCCTCGTCATCCAGCGGTGCGACATGAGCGGGTACGAGAACACGGAGCGCGGTACGGGCGACGTCTTCATCGACGACACGATGGGCGCCCGCCCGTACATCCACCATCCGCAGAACCTGTGGGCGCGGCAACTGAACGTGGAGTACGGCCGCAAGCCCCTCCTCATCAACCACGGCGGCAAGGTGTGGGTGCTGGGGATGAAGACCGAGGGCAAGTTCTCCCAGGTCGTCAACCACGGCGGCACCGTTGAGGTCTACGCCCTCTACTCCATGACCAACCCCATGCCGGACCGCTCCATGCCGATGATCGTGAACGAGAACGGCCGCATCGCCGTCTCGTTCGCCGACGGCGGCCAGAAGAGTTTCCGCACGAAGATCAAGGAGACCCGGGACGGCCAGACCCGCACCGACGAGACCTGGCGCCGCGAAACGATGATGTACATCGGCGGGACGGGCGGCGAGTAGCGGTTTCGATTGGCGGGTGCCACTGGCTGACAAGCAGCCAGTGTATTCCCGCGCGGTGGGTCTCCGTACCCACCGCGCGCCAGGCAACCTCAGCAGAAGCGCGGTGGGTCTCCGCACCCACCGCGCACCTGTGACGAGTGCCGCGCGGCGCATCGGCGCGGCGGCCCCGGAGGGCCAAGAAACCGGAACACCCTTGACAGGCCCTGGTGTCAGGATACGATAGATACGAGCGGCTGCGACTGCCGCGGCCCGGGAACCGTCAGCGGCGTCCGGAACGAAAGGACCATGCCATGGAGAGCGCAAGCCACGGGCGGGAGGCGACGCGCGACCGATGGAAGCGGCGGCTGAAGGGACTGGCCTACCTGGCCCTCGGCGTGCCCTTCGCCCTGTTCACCTTCGGCCTCATCCTGGCCACGGCAGACATCGACGACTACTACCACGTGCCCGAGGCCTGTCGAGCCCTGGAGTGCGTCCACGACGTCGTCAAAGCGCCGGACGGCCGCGTGCACTGCGCAACGTACCCGCCGAAGGACATCAAGATGAGCCGGGTCAGCGACGCCTACGTCCTGTTCTGCCAGGTCATGGTGGGGGTGTGCGGCGTGGTGGGGCTCGCCGGCGCCGGCGCGACCGCCGTCTTCGGCGGCCGATGGCTGATCGGTCCGGCGCACCGGCCGGCGGCGCGGTGGCTCGTGCGGCTGCGGCAGTTGGCCCCGTTCGTGGCGGTCGGGCTCTCGCTCCTCGCCCTGCCGTTCCTCTGGCCGTATGGCATTGTGCCGATGTGACGACCGGCCGTCGCGTGACCGGTCCACGTCGCCGGTGCGGGCGCCGGCCGCGGAGAGGGCAGGCTGCCGGTCCGACGGCCGGCACCCCCGTAGGGGATTCCCCGGTCCGAAAACGCGGCTCTCTCCGACCTCGCGCAACGCAACCTCGCCCATAGCGTGAGGGACGTGGCGGCAGGATAATCGCCCGGCCGTCGATGCCGGCGGCGAAGTGTCAACGCAAGGTCAAGCCTGGAGGAGATTCCGCTCATGCGCGCCTACGTCGACGACACCTGCACGGCCTGCGGCCTGTGCGAAGACACGTGCCCCGAGGTGTTCCAGTTGGGCGACCGCGACATCGCCGAGGTCGTCGCGGACCCCGTCCCGCCGCAGCACGAGGCGGCCGCCCAGGAAGCCGCCGACGCCTGCCCGGTGGACGCCATCCGCATCGAGAAGTAGCCCGGCCGGCCTCCCCGCTTTCTCGCGGGAACTGATGAAGCAGGTCGCCGCCGCCGAATAACGCTTCATTTCCTGTGTGGCCCGGCCGGGAGAAGCCCCCGTGTGGCCCGGCCGGGAGAAGCGTCCGTGTGGGCCGGTCTTGTCCGGCCGGGCGTGGGGAAACGGCGCGCGCGGCCCGCGAGCGGGCCGGCGAACACGGGCCGCTCCGCGGCGGGCAACCCGCGTGGACCGTTCGTGCGCCGGGGTGCCACGGCCGGTCTTGCCCGGCCGCGCCTGCTGCTCGACGATCAGCGACACATGGAGGAAGCGAACAATGCAGCGTCTTGCCCTGATGAGCGCCCTTCTGATTCCGTGCCTGCTCTGCCCGGAGGGGCGCGCCGCGCCGGCGGACCCCGCCCTGGCCAGTCCCAAGCCGGTGCCCCGCATGCAGGCCGTGCCGCAGCCGTACGACCAGGTCTCGTTTCAGCGCGTGGGCGCCGAGATCGCGCGGACCCACTTCGGCCGCGGCCTGCGGCGGCCGTTCGTGTTTCCGGTCGTCGGGCCGGCCGGCCGGTCGCTGACGCGGATGGGCCACCCGCACGACCCCGTCACGCACTCGCACCACAACTCGGTCTGGGTGTCGCACCACGACGTGAGCGGCGTCAATTTCTGGGCGGACCACGGCCGGGGGCTCGGCACCATCGTCCATCAGCGCGTGGAGCGGCTGGAGGACGGTGACGATGCGGCAGCCGTCCAGGCGCTGAACCACTGGGTCGGCCCGGACGGGAAGGTCCTCCTCGTGGAGCGGCGGCGCGTGGCGGTCCGGCCGCTGGCGGGGTGCGAGTGGCTCATGCTCCTCGACCTGGCGTTCACCGCGCCGGCCGCCGACCGGCCCGCCACGTTCAACGTCAACCCGTTCGGCGTCATCGGCGTCCGGATGGCCAAGACGATCGGCATCCACGACGGCGGGGGGACGATCCGCAACTCCGAGGGGAACCGCGACGAGAAGGGCCCGAACGGCTGCTTCCGCAAACCCGCCCGGTGGTGCGACTACTCCGGCCCCATCGCCCCCGGCACCGTCGAGGGCGTCACGCTGATGGACCACCCGTCGAACGTGAACCACCCGACGCCGTTTCACGTGCGCGGCGACGGCTGGATGGGCGCGTGCCTGACGCTCGAGACGCCGGTCCAGGTGACGGCCGAGCGTCCGCTGCGCCTCCGCTACGGGCTGTGGATTCACGGCGGCCTGCCGACCGCCCAGGCCATCGAAGCGCGGTGGAAGGCCTTCGCGGCAACGAAAGTGATGCCGCTGAAGGCGACGCGCTGACGTGGCGGCCGACTCATCCCCCGCCGACGGCACGAGCCGACGCCGTCGTTGACTTGCCGCGCCGGGGGTGGTATCAGAGGGGCACCCGCGCAGCCGGCGTACTCTGAAGAAAGGAGAACGTATGCAGACAGGCACATGGCGGCGTTCCCATCTGGAACTCGTGCTGGCGCTGGCCGTGGTCCTGGCCGGTGCGGCGAGGGCGGCAGGGCGGGAGTACCACGTCTCACCCGGCGGCGACGATGCGAACGACGGCTCAAAGACGAGCATGCTGAAGACGATCTCCGCCGCGGCGCAGAAGGCCCGGCCCGGCGACACGATCACGGTCCACGCGGGCGTGTACCGCGAACGGATCAACCCGCCGCGCGGCGGGACGTCCGACGCCCAGCGCATCATCTACCGGGCCGCACCGGGCGAAACGGTCGTCGTCAAGGGGTCCGAGCCCGTCACGGGATGGAAGAAGGTGCAGGACGATACGTGGACCGTCGTCCTGCCGAACGCGTTCTTCGGCGGCTTCAACCCGTTCGCCGACGTGATTCGCGGCGACTGGTTCAATCCGAAGGGGCGGAAGCATCACACCGCGGCCGTCTACCTGAACGGGCACTGGCTGACCGAGGCCGCCAAGCGCGAGGACGTGCTGAAGCCCGCGGGCGACGCCCCGCTCTGGTTCGCCACCGTCGGCGACGAAGCGACCACGGTCTGGGCCCAGTTCAAGGGCGCCGACCCGAACGAGGCCGAGGTCGAGGTCAACGTCCGCCGGGCCGTCTTCTACCCCGACGAGCCGGGGCGCCACTACATCACGGTGCGGGGCTTTACGCTGGAGCACGCGGCCACGCCGTGGGCGCCGCCGACGGCCGAGCAGATCGGCCTCGTCGGCACGCACTGGAGCAAGGGCTGGATCATCGAGGACAACCGGATCCGGTACTCCCGCTGCACGGGCGTGACGCTGGGCAAGTACGGCGACGAGTGGGACAACAAATCGCAATCCGCCGATGCGTATAACCGCACCATCCGCCGGGCCCTCGAGAACGGCTGGTCGAAAGGGAACATCGGCGGCCACGTGGTCCGGGGTAACACCATCGCCCACTGCGAACAGGCCGGCCTCGTCGGCAGCATGGGCGCCGCGTTCAGCACGATCACCGGCAACGTCATCCACGACATCCACGTGCGTCGGCTGTTCACGGGGGCCGAGATGGCCGGCATCAAGATTCACGCCGCCATCGACACCACCATCCGCCGGAACCACATCCACCACACGTCGCGCGGCATCTGGCTCGACTGGATGGCCCAGGGCACGCGCGTCACGCGGAACCTGCTCCACGACAACGGGCCGCGCGAGGACCTCTTCGTCGAGGTCAACCACGGGCCGTTCCTGGTGGACCACAACCTCTTCCTGTCGCCGACGTCGCTGTTCGACATGTCCGAGGGCGGGGCCTACGTGCACAACCTGTTCGCGGGACGCATCGGGCAGCGACCGGAACTCAGGCGCGAGACGCCGTTCCATCCGCCCCACGCGACGAAGGTTGCGGGACTCCGCAACATCCAGGGCGGCGACGACCGATTCTATAACAATATCTTCGTGGGCACCTCTGGCCTGGCCGCGTACGACGACGCCGCGCGCCCCGTCCACATGCACGGGAACGTGTTCCTGAAGGGCGCCAGGCCGTCGAAGCACGAGGCGGACCCGCTCGTGCGGGAGGAAGTCGATCCGGGCATCCGCCTCGTCCAGTCGTCGGACGGCGTGGCCCTGGAGATCGCGCTCGAGAAGGCGTGGGCCGAGAAGGCGCCGCGGCATCTCGTGACCACGGCGCGCCTCGGACGGACGGTCGTCCCGGACCTGCCGTACGAGCAGCCGGACGGCTCGCCGTACCGCATCGACAGCGATTACTTCGGCCGGGAGCGGAACGCGGAGAGTCCGTTCCCCGGCCCGTTCGCCTTCCCGGGCGGCGGCAAGCAGGTGCTCCGGGTCTGGCCCTGAACCGACCCCGCCATGGAGCGCGCGGGACGACGCCGCACCCCGGTCCGTCCGGCGGCCCCCTCGCCGCGGAGGCCACGTTATGGCCGTGAACATCGTTGTGCGGATGCTCGCCGCGGCGGCGAGCGGGATCCTGCTCGTCCAGGTCGTGGCCGCCGACGAGACGCTGCCGGAGGTCCCCACCGCCCCGTCCTGGTGCCCGAAGGCCCCGCCGATGCCGGAGCCGACGGGCCCCGTCCTCCGCGTCGAGACCGTCGACGAACTCTTCCGGGCGGCACGCGCGGTCGAGCCCGGCGGGACGATCCTCGTCGCGGACGGCCATTACCGGATGCCGCGGTTCCTCGACATCCGGACCGACGATGTGACGCTGCGCAGCGCCTCCGGCCGGCGCGAGCGGGTCGTCCTCGACGGCGCCCGCAGCCGCCACGGCGAACTGCTCGGCATCACCGGCTGCTCGGGCGTGACCGTGGCCGACCTCACCGTGCAGAACGTGAAGTGGAACGGGATCAAGATCAACTCCGACCGGTTCACCACGCGCGTGACGATCCGCAACTGCGTGATCCACAACGTGTGGCAGCGGGGCGTGAAGGGGCCCGCCGTCCGGCCCGCGGACCGCGGCCGCTTCCGCCCGGCCGACTGCCGCATCCAGTGGTGCCTCTTCGCCAACGACCGGCCGAAACGGTTCGGCGACGACCCCGCCGACCGCCGGCACGGATTCGGCGGCAACTACGTGGGCGGCATCGACGTCATGTACCCGCGCCGATGGACCATCAGCGACAACGTCTTCGTCGGCATCCGCGGACGGACCGGCGAGGCCCGCGGCGCCGTCTTCCTCTGGCACGAGGCCGAGGACTGCGTCGTCGAGCGGAACGTCATCATCGACTGCGACTCCGGCATCTGCCTGGGCAACTCGCACCGGCCGGACGACGTGCCGGTCCACGCCGTGCGGTGCATCGTCCGGAACAATTTCCTCGCGCGGTGCCCGGAGCAGGGCATCCTGGCCGACTACACCCGCCACTGCCGCATCCTGCACAACACGATTCACGATCCCGAGTCGCGGCTGCGGCGGCTCATCCGCCTCGTCCACGACAACGACGGGCTGGCGGTGGCGGGAAACCTGCTGAGCGGCCCGCCGATGCGGGTCCAGACCGACAGCCCCATGACCATCGAGGACAACTTCACGAAGGCCGCGGCCGGCTGGTTCGTGGACGCGGCCGGGGGAAACCTGCACCTCTCGCCGGGCGCCTTGCCCGAGTCCGCGCGCGTCCCCCGGCGGGAGGCGGTGCCGGCGGACATCGACGGCGAGGCCCGGCCCGCCGAGACGGCCGTCGGCGCCGACGAACCGGCCCCGGCGCCCTGAGGCCGCTGCCCCGCCGCCCCGTGAAGCCGCAGATGAAGGAGCCGTCGTCATGCGCATCGCCGGCACCGTCCTCGCGATCCTTCTGCTGGCGGCCGGCGCGATGGAGGCGCGCGAGTACGCGCCGCGGGTCGTCTCGCCGCACCGGGCCGACGCCTACAGCATGCGGACGTTCCGCCGGTTCCCGCCGTGGCGCGACCTGGAAGGCGACGCCCTCGCGTGGGAGGCCTACACATATCTCGTCAACACCCGCAGCGGCGTCTTCCACGTCAACGAGGTCCTGGAGGGCCACGACGTCCTCCGCGAGTACCAGGTCGTCCGCGACCCCGTCAAGATCATCAACGTATACGGGTACGGGTTTTGCGGCCTGTTCGGCCCGGTGATGGAGGGCGTGTGGAAAGACATGGGCGCCGGCCCCGCCCGGACGCTGGCCCTGCCCGACTGGTCGCACATGACGAGCGAGGTCTTCTACGACGGCGGCTGGCATTACGTGGACCTGGACGTGCGGGCGGTCTTCCGGCGCGACGACGGCACGCTGGCCTCGATCGCCGACGCCCGCCGCGACCCGTCCCTCTGGAACGGCCGCGGGCCCCTCTTCTTCCCCAACGACCCGCTCGAGAAGACCCGCCAGGTGTACCTGAAGACCGCCGTGCAGCATTACTACGGCTTCAACCAGAGCGGGCACACCATGGACTACGTGCTGCGCCAGGGCGAGACGTTCACCCGCTGGTGGACGCCGCAGGGCGGCCGGTGGCACCATCGGCCCGAGTGGAACCGGCTGGACTGGCTCCGGCGGCTCGTCGAGCAGGAACCGCGCGGGCCCAAGCCGAATCATCGCCACTTCACGATCCATAACTACGCCAACGGCCGGTTCGTCTATCGCCCGGACCTGGCGGCCGGCTCCTCGGACTTCCGCGACGGGGCGTGGGATGCCCGCAACGTCCGCCCGGCCGAAGGCGGCCTGACCCTCGCCGCGCCCGGCGAGGGGTTCGCCGTCTTCGAGGTCCGCTCGCCGTACGTCATCGTGCCGGTCGTCGGCGACCTCGACACGACGGACGACGACCGCGAGGCGTCGGTGGTCCGAGCCGACGGGCGGGGCCTCGCGCTGGCGCTGTCGCTCGACGGCGGCCGGACGTGGCGCGACCTGGCGGCGGACGCCCTGCCCGCCGCGCTCGACCTCACGCCGCACGTCGCCGGCACGTACGGGTACCTGCTGAAGGTGACGCTTCGCGGCCGGCCGGGCGAGACGGTCCTCCGGTCGCTCGATGTGACGACGTGGGTGCAGGTGGCCCCGGCCGCCCTGCCCGTCCTGCGCCGCGGGACGAACCGGATGGCGTACCGCACCGGCGACCATTACGGCCTGAAGACGCGCCTCGTGGAGGTCCGCTCCGACGCGAGCCGCCCCGAAGAACTCCTCAAGTACTGCGCGGAGCCGCCCGCCGACTACGACCCGTCGCGGAAGACCGCCCGCATTCGCGGCCCGGTCTTGGTACAGGTGGAGGCCCCGCCGGGCGCGAAGATTGCCTGGTTCTCGGCCCAGGGGAGTTTCCGCACCCACCAGGGCGAAGCGGCACGCAACACGCACAACACGATGGCCTGGGCCGCGGACGAGCCGGAGGAGTTCCGCGAGATCTACCGCGCCGACATGCCGGCCGACGTCGAGCACTGGCACACGAACGTCTGCCGCGAGGTCCGCCTCGACCGCCCCGCCGCGCGCGTCTTCGTCCGGTACGTGGGCGACCCGGCACTCAATAACGTTCACATCTACGCGCATTGCCTCGACGACGGCCGCCCGTCCGCCCGGCCCGTCGCGATCACCCATACGTGGCGCGAGGGCGGCGACCGGAGGCACCGCACCGTGACGCTGAAGGAGCCGGGGCCGTACCAGATCGCCGTCCGCGGCGAGCCGGTGTGCGAGTCCGTCGAGATCGCCGTCCCCAGCGACGCGCCGTAAGGCCTCGCATGCCGTTGTCGGGCCGCGGGGAAACCGGTCTCGCCGGCAGGGGCGGCGGCTTTCCCGTTGATGCCATACGCGCCTGTCGCGTACGATGGGCCGGCCGTTGCCGGCCGACAGGAGGTCCGCCGCGATGAACGCCGCCACATGCTGCACGCACCGCATGTTCCGTCTCGCCCTGCCGCTGGTCCTGGGGGCGGTTGCCTCCGCGCCGGTCGCGGCGGCGGAACCGGCCAACCCGCGGCTCAACGCCACCGCCCGCAAGACGCTTGACTACCTCGCGTCCATCTACGGCAAGAAGATGCTCGCCGGGTACAACGTCTACGTCCACACGCCGGACGACTACGAGCAGACCGGCAAGCACGCCGCCGTCTGGGGCCGCGACATCCGCTGGCTCAGCGACGAGCCCGGCCGCGTGGCCCAGCATGCCGCACGCCACGGCTACATCCTCACCCTGCACTGGCACTGGTTCTTCGACGGCGACTCCGCGTGGCAGGGCAAACGCAAGAAGAAGGTCGACGTGGGCCGGCTCGTCGCGCCCCGCACGCCCGCGCACAAGCAGTGCATGAAGGAACTCGCCAGGGCGGCGGATACGCTCCAGGTCTTCGAGGACGCCGACGTGCCCGTCCTCTGGCGGCCGCTGCACGAGATCGACGGCGGCTGGTTCTGGTGGACGGACAAGGAAACTCCGTCGAACACGGCCAGACTCTGGCGGATGATGTTCGACTACTTCACCAGGGAGCGCAAACTCGACCACCTCATCTGGGTTTACAGCGCCGGCGTCGGCAAGAAGAAGACCGCCGAGGACCGGAAGGGATTCTACCCGGGTGCGAAGTACGTCGATATCTCGGGCATCGACATCTACGGCGTGGACGTCCGCACGGACGTCGAGCCCTACCGGGATTACTACGACGTGATGGCGAAGGTGTCGCCCGGCAAGATGCTCGCCATGGGCGAGGGCGACGCCATCCCCGACCCCGACAAGACCGCCGCCGGCACGCTCCCCGCGTGGCTCTACGCCATGCCGTGGTGGGGCGCGCCGAGCCACCGGCGTCCGGCCGACTGGGCCGTCCACACGATGCGGCACGCGTTCGTGGTCACGCTGGACGAATTGCCGCCCCTCGGCCCGGGCCCCATCGCCCCGCACGTCGGCATCCTGGAGCCGCGAGACGACGGCTCCGCCTGGTTCCCCGACACGCCGCCCACCATCCGGGCCTACGCCGTCGACCGCGACGGCAAGGTGCGGCGCGTCACGTTCCTGGCCGACGGCAAGCCCATCGGCACGGCCGAGGCGGCCCCGTACACGTTCACCTGGACGAACGCGCCCGCCGGGTGCTACGACCTGACGGCGCGGGCCGAGGATGACGCCGGCATGGAGACCGCCTCCAACACCATCCGCGCGGTCGTCGGGATGGTGGACGCGGCGCGCGGCAAGCCGGTCGTCGCCTCGCCGGGCGAGACGCCGGAGGCCGCCGTCGACGGCGATTATTACACCGCCTGGTCGGCCGCCAAGACGGACAAGGCATGGCTCTACGTGGACCTGGGCGCCGTGCGGAACATCGACCGCGTGAACCTGCTGTGGGGCTGGAAGATTCACCCCTCCGCGTTCACCGTTGACGTGGCCCGCGCCGAACCCAGGAAGCCTGCGGGTTGGACCAGCGTGCACACGGCCACCGACCGCCCGTACGTCACGTGGGAAGCCACCGACCGCCTCCGCTTCGACCCCGTCGCGGCGCGGTACGTGCGCGTCTCGGCCACGAAGCGCGCCGGCAACCAGACCTGGTCGGGTTACAAACTCATGGCCCTTGAGGTGCCGGTCAAGGCTCCCTGAGGGACCGGCTCCGCGCTTCACTGCACGGATCACCGGTCGGTCCGAAGCGTTCGCCGACGAGCCGCAAACGGCGCCCGGATGCGCCGCGCGGTCCGTCATCGGGGGACGGCCGCCGCACGGCTCAGTTCAGGCAGACCACGGAACCGTCCAGGCACGTGAGGTACACGGCCCCGCCGCCGACGGCGACGCCGGCCTGGGCCGGCGGGCGAAACGGTTCCGGGCCGTTTCGAGAGGTGAAACGCGCCGGGCAGGTTTACCCGCCGTAGCCCAAAGGGCGAAGGCGGGCCCGGCGGCGGATGGAGGCGCGGAAAAGGGGCCGGGCGTCTTTTTCCGTCGGGCGGCACTCGACCGGGTGGCGCTTGGCGACGGGAAAAGACGCCTGGACCCGTTTCCGTCAGAGCGCCACGTCCAGGGCCGGGCCGGCGAGGGGGTCGGCGGGGTCGGAGGTCGTCGTGGTCGCGCCGGCGAGCGAATCGTCCTGCGGCAGGTAGAGGTCCGGTTCCGACCCCGCCGGCAGCGGCTCGAGGCCGAGGGAGCCCGCCGACGGATCGTCCGCGTCGGCCGCAGCGTCCTCGTCCGAGGCGGCCGGCGCCGCGGCGACCGCCAGGGTCGAACCGTCCGACGCGTCCTCGTGGAAGCCGTCGCGCGCCGCCGCATCGTCGCCGGCCCCGTCGTCGCCCACGCCGCCGGACCCATCGGCCGTGGCCGAGGCCTCCAGCGTGCCGCCGGTCGTCAGCGCCAGCGGGGCCGGGGCGCCCGCCGACAGGGTGCCGTCGGTCGGCAGCGGCGAGAGGCTCGCCCCGCCCTGGTACCGCTGGAGGAACCCGTTGATGTCCCAGGAGTCCACCACGCCGTCGGGGGCGGCCGCGAAGATCGAGTTCCCGCGGAAGTCGGCGTCCGGGTCCCCCGCCTGGTACTTCTGGAGGAACCCGTTGATGTCCCAGGAGTTGATGACGCCGTCCGGGGCGGTGGCGAAGAGGCTGCTGCCCCGCATGTCCGCCCGCAGGCTGCCGACGTAGAAGACGGCCTCGCCGCCCGCCAGGCCGTCGCCGGT